>JBEKBK010000780.1:0-4859 GCA_050015435.1 Bryobacteraceae bacterium | reverse complement strand
AGGAAGGTCGAACAGGGATCGCCAGATGGAGGTGGAACTCAGTGGCGGGAAGCGCAGCAGCCGATCAATCGCACCGCATCAAGTCCGGCGCTCGGCATTCAGTCCGTGCATAATTCAGGTATGAGTATATGGATCGATCCCAGAGCGAGGTCAGCGGTGTCGGCTTTGGCTTGCATTCTCGCTTTGGAGATGTACGCATGTGGCTCCGGCGACGCGGTTAAGTTGGCAAAGCAGGCTGCCGATCAGCTCCATGACGAGATGGCGGCTCGCAACTTCGAGGCCATCGATTCGCAGACAACCGAGGGGTTCCGAAGCAAGATAGGTCTTGAACAAATGAAGCGACTCCGCGAACGCACAGGCGTTTGCTCCAATCACCGACTCCTTAGCTCGATCGCGGACACCAGCACTCGAAGAGCATTGGTAACTTTACGATACAGCGAGGACTGCGAGAGTGGTCTGTCAAATGAAACGCTCGTGTGGATTATTATTAGTGGGACTGCAAAACTCGATCTATACAGCCTTACCCACGCTAACCCCGGGCGGTAGGTGAGCCTTGTCGCGGGCCGATAAGGCGTGAAGACGATGCAGACCGCGATGCCGCATGTCGTGGGTGGAACGCCGGTTTATACCGCTTATACCTACGACGGCATCGGGCGGACCCTCAGCGTCGTCTCTCCCGATGGCGCGAGCACCACGACCTACAGCTACCAAGGCAATCTCGTCACCGTGACCGATCCCGCCGGAAAACAGAAGACCTTCACTATGGACGCATTCGGGAACCTGACGCAGGTTCAAGAGCCGAATCCGCAGGGTGGCTCGGCGTATGTGACCACCTACACGTACGATCTCCTGAACAACTTGAGCCAGGTGTCCATGCCGCGGCCCACTGGAACGCAGACGCGAACGTTCGTTTACAACGGGCCGTACCTGATGAGCGCGACTAATCCGGAGAACGGAACGGTTAGCTACACCTACAACAGCATCTACAAAGTCGCGACCAAGACGGACGCAAAAGGCCAGCAGGTGCAATACACCTACGACACTTTGGGCCGGCTGACCCAGGTGCATCGATTCATCCCGCAAAACGGGCAGCTCGTGGAGAATACCTGTCAGGAGGAGCTTTACTCCTACGACACGAATCCGTACGATTCGAGCTACTCGGGTTATTACACGGCTGGAAGGCTCACTGCGGTGCAGTACTACTTCTGCGCCCCATTACCTCCATACGGCGCCAACACCACGTTCACGGATATGTACAACTACTCCCAGGCGGGAGGCAAGACCGGCAAGCGCTTGCAGGTGACGCGCGCGGTCGGATCGGGCAACTCCAGCGTCAACCTGGATGGGTCGTACACGTACGATAATGAAGGCAGAATGACCGCCGAGCAGTATCCGTCATGGGACGGTGTGGCCGGACCGAATCTCGGCTACGCCTTCGACACGATGGGGCGTCTGAACACCATGACCGATCTGACGGCGCAGTCGGCGATCATTAGCGGCACAACGTACGGCCCCTCGAACGAGCTGTTGACGATGGGTGGGGCGGTGAATGAAACTCGAACCTACAACTCCATGCTCCAGCTACTTTCGCTGGTCGCGGGCGCGGGCCCGACTGTGAGCCTGTCCTATGCTTATTCCTCGACTCAGAACAATGGCAAGATTACCTCGCAGACCGACAACATCAGCGGCGAGCAAGTCGTCTACACTTACGACGCTCTGAACCGGCTAGCAAGCGCGACGGCGACCAGCAATTCCTGGGGTCAGAGCTACAGCTATGATGGCTTCGGAAACCTGACGGGGCAGACCGTAACTGCGGGATCGGCTCCGTCATATCAGGTAGTGCCCGATCCCTCGACGAATCACCTCGGCGGTGAGGACGCCAATGGAAACACGCCGTACACCAACGACGCCAACGGTACGAACTATGCCATGACCTATGACATTGAGAACCGTTACGTTGGATCTTCGACCGGCAGCGGCACTTTCGCGTACGGCTATGCACCTGGCAACAAGCGGATCTATCGGGGTGTCACGAACGGCGAGAATCTGCTTACCGACGAGGTCACCTACTGGAGCGCGAGCGGACAAAAGCTGGCGACGTATCAGATGGTGTTGAATGGCAACCAATGGATCGCTACGCAGACGGGAACCTACTATTGGTTCGGCGGCAAGCTGATTAAGAACGAGGGCGGGTATGTCACGCCGGACCGGCTTGGTTCGATCGGGCACTTTTACCCGTATGGCCAGGAGAAGCCCTCCGCTACCACGAATGTACCGAGAAATTCACCGGATACTTCCGAGATGCCGAGACCGGTCTCGATTACGGAAAGAACCGCTATCACGATCCAGGCACTGGACGCTTCATGACGCCCGACCCGTACATTGCGAGCGTCGGGCCGGCTGATCCCAGAAGCTGGAATCGGTATACGTACACCCGAGGAGATCCTGTTAATAGAGTCGACCCCTTTGGACTCGATGACTGCGGCAAAGGCGATAGTGAGGACTGCGGGCCCGACGGTGGTGACGGCGGTGGTGGCGGTGACGGCGGTGGTGGTGGCTGCTTTCTGGATTGCACCGATCCAGGCGGCGGTGATCCGGGCGGCGGTGGTGAAGGCGGCGGTGAAGGTGGCGGAGCTTCGCCGCTCGCCGTTACCAGCCTTGATATCACTGGAGACTGCTGGCTCGCCAAGAATCGGAAAACTGCGGCACCGAGCCGAGACCAGCAGTTCACGGCATTTGACGGGACCACCGATCTCGCAGGCGATAATATAGTTATCACAGAGTCCGTGACATTGAGTCCCGGTGGCCAACTGGCAACGAACATAATCGGAAATCCGGCGTCAACTGGCACGGGCGGTGTTTTTAACGATCAGAAGGGCCTTAGCTTCAACCGGCTCGGCACCTATACGCTCTATCAGTCGTTTACGGTTTCCGTAAATGGAGGAAGTCCGTACTCGGTCCCCATTGTTCTCGCAAATGGAACGACCGTTCCCTATCTGACCTTTACGCTAAGTGGTACATACAGCCATCCTTGGAGCTGGGTGTTTGGCAAACCAAATTACGACGTCGTTGAGTATGGCCAAGGCAAGAACCAGCTTCCTGCATGCTCTAATCCTTAGGTCTCGACGGACGTCATTTCTCCATGCTCGACGTAAATATGCCGTACTATTGGCGCGAGGGTCGAACGGTGTTCACCTTTTGCTTCGTCCCTTCGGGCATGCTGATGAGGCATTTTCTTCTCCGTCGCCAGACAAATGGCTCGCCACCCTCCTGGGTTGTCGCCAATGTGACCATGGGTGCAGCGTCATGGCTCTTTGTCGTCGCGCTTCCCTTGGCGATTGCAGCCGACCAATTCGTTAATTTCTATATTCTGGATCGCATTACAACTGTCCGTGCTGACCCCTACAGCTGGATCTCAGTGCTCGTCTTGTCGGCTGTTGTTGCCGCCGCCGCCGAAACTGCCGCGTTGCGCATATTTTTCAGGAGGAAACTGTCTCAGACCATGGTGGGTTCGCTTTTCGTGGCAGAATTGTGTTGCGTCGCCGTAGCTGCCTACGCCTCGATAAAATACGTTCTGGCGCATCCGCCGATCCCCTAAGGCGTCGTGGCTGCCATCAAGGAGCGAGCTGTGCCGCCTTTAGGTTACCGTAGCCCTACCGCACCGCCAGCTCGTGCCGAGTGTTGCTCTCGACCCGGGATGCGAACTGCGCCACTGTCTCACCCGCCGTGTATTCAAACACGGTAACCGAGGTCTGCGCTTCCACCTTGGTGCGTTTGCCCGCGATTTCCACCGTGTACGGTTCTCCGCGGAGCCATCCCGCAATCTGGTGGCATCGGGGCGCGACTTCCTCCGCGGACGCCTCGAACACCGTCAGGATCTGATCGCGAGCGAACCGGAATACGATGTCATACGGGCGGATGCTGGCGGCCAGACGCTCGCCCAACTCCTTGATCATCTGGTCCGCTCCCTCCGGCCCCAGCCGCTGGAGAATCGAGCCGGTTCCGGTCCAGGCAACCAGCACGGCGCAGAACGGTTTTTGTTTATCGATCTGCGTTTCGATACGGTACTCGGCGGCCATGCGATTGGGAAGTCCCGTGGCAGTATCGACCAGTCGGGAGGTAGTTTCTTCGGCAAGCCACTTTTCCAACTGCGCGCGGCGATGCTCTAGATCAGCGAGGTTGTTGACCTTCTCGGTGCGGGACCTGCGCGCGTAGGCCGACAGCCCGGCGGCATAATTCTTGAGAGCGGAGCGAATTTGAGCTTCGTCGTCTAGTTCGGCTGACACTGCCATGTGTTCCGCCATGTCTTGCAGGAACTCGATGTGCAACTCGGAGGCGGCGCCGATGGTTTCAGCCACGGTGGTGATATGCGGCAGAAGATGCTGGGCGTGACTGGAACCGGCTTTGATCCACGCGCTGGCGGTTCGAGTAAACTCGGCCAGATCCGTTTCCACGGCGTACCGGCTCTGATCGAGGGCCTGCGGAGTCGCGTCAAATCCGAGACGGCGGGGGAGTTTCAGCAGACGATCGCGGTAGGCGGCTCCCACCGACGGACACACCTCGCCGATGCACTTGCCGATCGCTACGACGACGCTCAAGTAGCAGGCGAGGGCCGTCTGCTCGTTAGACTCGGGACTCGGGGAACTCATACTGTCTCTTTACTCATCGGTCCATTCCGCGGCTGAGGCGCTAGGGCACAAACCTTAGGCTCAGCGGACGAGAAACGGGTTGTTGCCGCGCTTCTGAGGAACCATTTCCGCAAGCGCTGATTTTCAAGCATTTGCGGCTCCAGGGGAAGCGCCGATTGGCACCAACTGGTAGCCGAGGCGGCGGGCCTGGCTGGTAAGTTTACGTTGCAG
>JBEKBK010000779.1:0-2612 GCA_050015435.1 Bryobacteraceae bacterium | reverse complement strand
GGTACAGAAAGGCTAAGGGTGTGCCCAGCCTTCCCAAGGGCTTCTAAGGTATACAATCGAGACAAACTTGTCCGTACTTTACACCGGATGGAAAAAGAACCGTTTGAAGAACCGATTCGCATCCCCATTACAGATGTGTTCGACTTGCATAGCGTTTCACCGCGAGATGTTGGCCCGGCCATCGAGGAATATCTACACGAATCTCATCGGCTGGGTCTAAAGGCTCTTCGCATTATTCACGGGCGAGGGATCGGAGTGCAGCGGGAAATTGTGCGGAAAATCCTGGAACGTACTCCTTATGTGGTTGCGTTCAGCGATGCGCCGGCAGAGGCGGGAGGGTGGGGCGCCACCATAGTCACCTTGCGGTAGCACGGCGTACGTTGGACCTGAGCCGGAGTTAAGGTCTTTCCCTGACTTGCTGCTAGAATCAGAACCTTCATGTTCCCAAAAGTCCTCGTCGCCAATCGCGGAGAAATTGCGGTTCGAGTGATCCGGGCGCTGCGTGAGGCGGGCGTCGCGAGCGTGGCAGTCTATTCCGACGCCGATCGTGCGTCGCTGGCGGTCCAGATGGCGGACGAAGCGGCGCACCTCGGCCTGTCACCTTCTTCGGAAAGCTACCTGCGGATCGACAAGCTTATCGACGCCGCCCGCCGCCATGGGGCAGACGCAATTCACCCCGGTTACGGATTCCTGAGCGAGAACGCCGCGTTTGCCGAAGCGTGTGAATCCGCAGGCATCGTCTTTATAGGTCCGCCCGTCGCAGCGATCCGCAAGATGGGCTCGAAAACGTCAGCGCGCCGGATTGCGATCGCCGCGGGAGCTCCCGTGGTGCCAGGGACCGAGCAACCTATCCGAAAGTTGGAGGACGCACGCACGGTAGCGTGTGAACTAGGTTACCCCGTGCTTCTCAAGGCGTCCGCCGGAGGCGGCGGGAAAGGCATGCGCAGAGTGGATCGCGAACAGGACCTGGAAGCCGCGATCCGCGATGGCGCGAGCGAAGCGCTGCGCGCTTTCGGTAATGATGAGGTCTATCTCGAGAAATTGATTGTCGAGCCGCGCCACATCGAGATCCAGATCCTGGGCGATCGCCATGGCCACATGATCCATCTGGGAGAGCGCGAATGCTCGGTGCAGCGGCGGCATCAAAAGGTGATCGAGGAGTGCCCTTCCATCGTGATGTCGGAGCATCCGGGGCTCCGCCACAAAATGGGAAAAGCCGCTCTCAAAATTGCGTCGGCCGCGGGCTACGAAAATGCCGGAACCATCGAGTTCCTGGTCGACCGTGATCGTAACTTCTACTTCCTCGAAATGAACACCCGCCTTCAAGTGGAGCATCCAGTGACGGAACTGGTCACCGGGCTCGATCTGGTCCAGTGGCAATTGCGGATCGCCGCCGGCGAACCGTTGACCGTTACGCAAGATGAAGTCACTTGGCGCGGTTCCGCGATCGAATGCCGCATTTACGCCGAGGATCCGGATCAGCAGTTTTTGCCTTTTCCCGGCAAGATCACGCATCTCGAGGTTCCTTCCGGGCCCGGAATCCGGCTCGATTCGGGAGTCTACCCCATTCAGCGTATGCTCCGAGCGCTGTCCGAACTATCCATCGGAGGCATCCGCACCAACCGCGCTCTGTTCGAGGAGATCCTAGCCGATCAGGCATTCCGGTCTGGTGACCTCTCGACGGCGTTTCTCGATGCGTTCCTGGAGCGCCGCAGCAAGCGGCCCGAGCCTGAGCTGGAGACGGAAGCGGTGGCCGCACTCGTGGCTGCGCTGCAGTTACCCAAACCGGCCCCGGCGGCGATCCGATCGCGAAGTTCATGGGCGACGTCTGGACGCTCGGAGCAAATGCGATGAAGCTCGACGCGATCGTGGAAGGCCGGCCGGCCTTGATGACCATTGACGGCCAACGCTTCGGTTTCGAGCGGGACGGACATTTCTTGGACCGCGACTTCTCTGTCGCCGAAGTTCAGCCGGGCGTGTATTCAGTGCTGATCGAAGGGCGCTCCTACAAGGTCATTCCGGGGGCGCCAGGAGAGATTAGCGTGAACGGGCGCACGCTTGCCGCTGAAGTGTTCGATCCGCGAGAGCTGCGGGCGCGCAAACACGCGGGCACGGGCACTGGACGGCTGGAGATTGCCGCATTGATGCCCGGAAAGGTCGTTCGCCTGCTCGTCGCGCGGGGCGATACGATCGATGCGGGACAAGGTCTCGTTGTCGTGGAGGCGATGAAGATGCAAAATGAAATGAAGTCGCCCCGAAGCGGCCGCGTAGCTGAAATGAAAACCAAGGTGGACGCGACGGTCAAGGCTGGAGAGGTGCTGCTTGTTATCGAATGAAGAATCCGCGGTCTGCCCCCAGTGCGGCGGAACGGGCTGGCGAATCGTCGAGCGCGCGGGTTTGTCCGGCGCGGCCAGGTGCGACTGCGCGTCACTCAATCGCGCTCGGGACATCAAGGCGACAGCCAATATTCCGCCCAACTACGCCGGCACATCCCTCGACAGTTTCGCGATTCCGCAGGATAATCCAACCGCCAGGACCGGCCTGGGCATCGTGTTAAGGCAGGTGAAGAGCTTCGCGCGCGATTTTCCCGGAGTGCATCCGCCGGGCCTGCT
>JBEKBK010000778.1:0-3081 GCA_050015435.1 Bryobacteraceae bacterium | reverse complement strand
CAACCTCAGGCTTAGCGCCTTCAGGGAACAGAACCACCGCGCACCCTCGCTCATACAAGCGCCGTTCGAGAGCCTGCCCAACCGCCAGGCGGTCTCCAAAAGGAACGATCGCCCCGGCATGGCCGTAGCGAGCCATTCTCTGAGCCGCAGTCACCGGAACGATGGCGCCCGGACCCTCCGGCTCCGATTCGTGCAGAATCATTCCGGCGGCAATCGTGGCGTTCGTCGCTGGATCGATCAGAATGAAACTGCCCGTAATCCGATTAACGCGGTAAGAATCGAAGAACAACGGCTTCGCGGTTTCGATCCGAAGCCGGCCGATATCATTAAACCCGAGCGTGCCGGCCGCTTCCGGATCCAGAGTCGCCAGGTCGATCCGGTACAACACTTCGCGAATCTCCGCGCGGACCGATTGCGAAGTATGCTTCAGCAACAACGGCCGGGCCAGTTGCGCGGGACTCTCGCTCATCCAAACCACGTCGGCCTCAAACGATCTTCCAACATTGGGGATCTCTTCGTGACCGGCCAGCAAATCACCCCGGCTGATATCCACTTCATCCGCGAGCGTCAGCGTGACCGACATCGGCGCGTGCGCCCATTCCAGGTGACCCTCGAAGCTGGTAATGCTCTTCACGCGCGTCCGCCGGCCGGAGGGCAACACCGTGACTTCCTGCCCCGGACGAACGCTTCCCGACGCGATCTGGCCCGCATAACCTCGGAACTCCTGATCCGGCCGGATCACATATTGAATCGGCAGGCGGAACGGCGCTGCCGCGGATGCAACCTCCACTTCCACCGATTCCAGGTGCTCCAGCAGGCTCGGCCCCGTGAACCAGGGCATCGCGGTCCCCCGCGTCACCACGTTCTCGCCGGTCAGCGCGCTAAGCGGGAGAAACATGGAATTGCGGCATCCAAGTTTATCCAGAACGTCCCCAAACTCATCGCGGATCGCGTCGAAAATTCTCTCGTCATACCCCGCGAGATCCATTTTGTTGACTGCGGCGACGATATGAGGAATGCCCAGCAGCGACGCGATATAGGCATGCCGCCGGGATTGCTGCAACACCCCTTTCCGCGCGTCGAGCAGAATCACCGCCACATCCGCTGTCGACGCTCCCGTGGCCATGTTACGGGTGTACTGTTCGTGGCCCGGGGTGTCCGCGATGATGAATTTCCGTTTGGCGGTCGAGAAATAGCGGTAGGCCACATCAATCGTGATGCCCTGCTCCCGCTCCGCCCGCAAGCCGTCCGTGAGCAGCGACAGATCCAGCGAATCCTGGCCGCGATTGGCCGAGAACTTCACGATCGAGCGGACCTGATCTTCGTAGACGTTATGCGAATCGTAAAGCAGCCGCCCGATCAGCGTGGATTTACCGTCATCCACGCTGCCCGCCGTGGTGAAACGGAGCAGCGTCTTCTCTTGCTCGTGCGCAAGAAAACTTTCGATAGCGGTGGTGAGTACAGGTTCCGTGGGGGTGCTCATTTAGAAGTATCCCTCACGCTTCTTGATCTCCATGGAGCCTTCCTGGTCGTAATCGATCACCCGTCCCTCGCGCTCGGACCGGCGGAATGAGATCAGTTCCTCGATAATCTTCGGAACAGTATCCGCATCCGAACGGATGGCGCCGGTGCATGGGCTGCACCCCAGCGATCGCATCCTGCACTTCACCAACCAGCATCGGCCGCTCCGCCGCCAAATACCGCGGAACTAACGCCATGTTCTCGAGGTGGCTGTAGTGCCACACGTCCAATTCGGGCCACTTGGAAAGCGGGAAAACGCGGATGCTCTCGTTCGGGCCCACCCGCCCGTTGAAGATGTTCCACAACTCCGGCCGCTGATTCTTCGGGTCCCACTGGCCTTGGCTATCACGAAAGGAGTAAATCCGTTCCTTCGCGCGCGACTTTTCCTCGTCCCGCCTGGCTCCGCCAAACGCCGCATCGAAGCCGCCCTCCCGCAGCGCATCCAGTAATGATTTAGTCTTCAACAGCCCGCAGCACCGTTGCGTGCCAAGCTGAAAAGGATTCGCCCCCTCATCCAGCGCTTCCTGATTGATATGTACCAGTAGGCGCAATCCAAGACGAGAGGTATATTCGTCGCGGAACGTGATCATCTCCCGAAATTTATACCCGGTGTCGATGTGGAGCAGCGGGAACGGGATCGGTCCTGGGTGGAAGGCCTTCTGAGCCAGACGAAGCATCACCGAGGAATCCTTGCCGATCGAATACAGCATCACCGGCTTCTGAAACTCCGATGCGACTTCCCTAAATATATGAATACTCTCGGCTTCTAGCGTCCGTAGATGGTTAAGACGTGGCACTGCACCCAGGGTATCCCCAATACGCGCTATTGTCAATCGGTAAAGGGGTAAATGGTACCGCGACACAGGTACCACTTCAAGCTTATAAAAAACTAACGGGCACTTTCACTCTGGGTGACACGAATGAAAGTGCCCGTCTTCGTAACGGGGATGTGATTATCTATATAAACGCCATAGCGCGGAGAAAAGTTGTTGGCTCTTTAGGGCCATTTTGTCGAAGCCTATAATGACGGAATGATACGACACGCGGAAGCGAAATGGAACGGTTCACTCAAGGAAGGCAGCGGCCACGTGAAGGTGGAGACGGGCGCGCTGGATAGCGCCTACAGCTTCAGGTCCCGGTTCGAAGGCGGCGGCGAGACCAACCCCGAGGAACTGCTCGCCGCATCGCATGCGGGCTGCTTCTCCATGGCGCTGTCCGCGATGTTGACTGGAGCCGGACATCCGCCCAAGAGTATTGACACCAAGGCCGCCGTGCACCTCAATCAGGTCAGCGGATCTTGGGCAGTCAACAAAATTGAGCTCGAAACAGTGGCTGAAGTTCCCGGCTTGGATGCCGAGGCTTTCCAGAAGCTCGCCCATGACGCGAAAACCAATTGTCCCATCTCAAAGGCTTTAGCCTCGGTGGACATTGAATTGAAAGCCACGCTTGCTTAACTATCCGGGGCTGTGTCTGTGCTAGATTTGCCTGATATGAATCCGCCAACGCTGTTACTGGGCTTGCTGGTGGCCGGCAGCGTATTCGGTCAAAAGATCGAAATCG
>JBEKBK010000777.1:0-3024 GCA_050015435.1 Bryobacteraceae bacterium | reverse complement strand
GAAGGTCGAACAGGGATCGCCAGATGGAGGTGGAACTCAGTGGCGGGAAGCGCAGCAGCCGATCAATCGCACCGCATCAAGTCCGGCGCTCGGCATTCAGTCCGTGCATAATTCAGGTGATACTGTTCCTACTGGAGGTTTTTGCCCGTGCTCAAACAAATCACGCTCGTTTTCGCGACCCTGGCGTTGTCCGCGGCCGCATTTGCCCAACAGGACCACAGATTCCAGATCGGTTTCGCGGCCAACCTGAACATCGGGGACTCCGAAATCAACATTTCAAACGATGGCCTTCAGGGGGGCTTTTACAACAACAACACGACTGGCCTTGGCGCTGGCAACATCTGCGTCAACGTTTTCACGTTTGACCCGTCGGAAGAAGAAGTTTCCTGTTGCGCCTGCTTGGTCACGCCGAACGCTTTGGTGTCGCTGTCGGCTAAGAATGACCTGATCAACAACGTGCTTACTCCCGCGATTCCGACGTCAATCGTGATCAAGCTGTACGAAAGCATACCTACAACAGCCACGGGCGGTGCTAAGACAGTCTGCAACCCCACCATCGTTCCTGTCACCGTCGGTAACGGGATGCTCGCTTGGGGCACCACCTTGGAACCCTCCGCTACTCCTGGGACCTATGGCCCAGTCAACGTTCCTTTCATCAACGGAACAGAGAATTTTACTTCGGAAATCACTGATCTGTTTCAAGTTTGCAGCTTCGTGCAGCAGGAAGGCACGGGCTTCGGCGTCTGCAACTCTTGCGCTCTCGGCGCATTGAGCGGGACGAAGCAGTAAGCACCATCGAGTAAGAACAGGTTCGGGCAGGTCATTCCTCCAAGATCCTGCAAGCCGTAATGGGCTTGGCGGTGGGAGTTTCGCTATCAGCATGAGCACGGGGCTCCCGCCGCTCCCGAACTATTTTTCCTCCTTTTCAGACCAGCCGCAAGAAAATAGTGCACTACCATGCGTCACGGTCAAGGTTTAGGTGAAGCGCACGGAGGGGCAACGTGAGCCGGAATCCCGCAAATTGGACTGCGTGCATCGAAGGACCTCCGTACCAAAAGGCACTCCCCAAAAGTGCCCAATTCCCCGCTGAAAGAGTGTCCCGAGAGAAGGCCGTGTGCCGTAAACAATGGATCACGTTTATTGACATCGCCCCGCTCTTGATCGCCTGATGGCCGATGCAGCCCAACGCAAGTTCGACTGCATCGCCGTGTACAAGATCGACCGATTTGGCCGCTCTGTGCTCCACCTGAACCAACAGTTGGCCGCACTCACCAGCTATGGCGTCCGGTTCATCGCAACCAGCCAGTCTCTCGACACCGACGAAAAGAATCCAACCAGCCGTCTTCTCCTTCAGATCCTCGCTTCGGTTGCTGAGTTCGAGCGGGAAATGATTCGGGAGCGCACTCTTTCGGGCATTAAGGCCGCTCAAGCTGCCGGGAAGATCGTCGGGCGTCCGAGACGAGTCTTCCGGCGAGACGAAGTTGTTCGGCTTCGAGATCAGGAAGGGTTGTCCTGGCGTGCCATCGGGAAAAAGCTCAGCATTCCAGCGATGACGGCGCTTGATTCCTACCGAGGCGGCTGTACGGAAACTGTTCTCGCTAGTGCGCCAAATTCAGGCGGCAAACGAAAGCGGAAAAACGTCGCTGCTTAGCTGTACGGAAGTATTCGTTTTTCGGACAGTTGCGGACCTTCGGTCGTTGCGACTTCGTACCACTCTCCTCGTTGGCGATCTTCCCGATCATCGGATGGGAATTGAACCAGGGTCCATTCGCCTGGGGCGGCCACCCTTGACAAGGGCATTGTTTTGTCCCATTATGTTGAGGTAATGGCAAAAGGCGACAATCTAGGCGATCTTGAACAACTGATCTTGACGGGCGTCATGATCCTAGGCGAGAACGCCTATGGCATGACAATCCACGAGAAGGTTGAGGAACTGGCGGACGGGAAACGGAGTGTATCTTTGGGTTCCGTCTACACGACGCTGGATCGACTCGAACAAAAGGGCTACGTGAAATCCTGGTTCTCCGATCCGACGCCCGAGCGTGGCGGCAGATCGAAACGGTTCTTCGAGATCACAGGAACCGGTGAACGGGTGCTGAAGAACTCCCTGAGGGTGGCGGCGAACATGGTTGCCGGTCTGCGGGAGATCGGTGGGATGGCGTGAAATTCGCAAAGGAAATCGAGAGCGGCGTTCTTTGGGGCCTTGCTGGTAGTTTTGGGTCTGTTGTGGCTCACGCAGTCGTTCGCAGAGCCGGAATGGGGAACATTTCTGATACTGTATTGACCCTCGCATGTTCTGCCGCCTTTATAATCGCAGCAGAAAAAATAGCGCTACCTGCGTTAGCGCACTTGCGGAAATCTGGAAACTCGGCGGAATGTCCGCCCGTCAACGCTGCGTTCCTCTTCTATCTCTTCTTGAACCCCGAGAACTGCGATGCGCTGGTGGGCGATCTTGAAGAGCGGTACCGCTTCATCTTGAAGAAATTCGGCCAGCGTCGAGCCAACTTCTGGTACTGGGCACAGGCGATTCGATCTGTCGGCCCGATTGTTATGGCTTGGGCGAAGAAGATCGTGATGAAACCAGCGGCAGCGGCGATCACATGGGCAGCGGCGAAACATTGGTTGAAGGACGGTTCGTGGTTGGTGATGATCGCTGAAGTTTGGAAGAGGATTCGGTTATAGAGAAGAAGGAACTATCCATGGAAAGAACGATGTACGACTTATACTCAAAAATGGCGCATCGCCTGACCCTCCACGGCCCCTTCGACGAATCCCATCGAAGTGTCAAATATTCTCTGTACGGCCCCTTACCGGAAAAGGCTTATCCAGACGCCTATCCTTCAGCCTATCCGGAAGATGAGTCGGCTGGTCTATTCATCCGCACACATCCCGACCAAGATCACACCTCATTTATGCGCGGCGCTGAGCCTGCTCGTGCAGGCACGAGCGCAGTGAACCATTTGGGGACCCCGAAAACATGGGGTAAAACTGAGGTTCTGGGAAGTTTCCCCTTCGCAGAACCGA
>JBEKBK010000776.1:0-2514 GCA_050015435.1 Bryobacteraceae bacterium | reverse complement strand
AGGGTGGTCATCCCGACGAAATGGTGTAGCCGCTGGGCGATCCATGCCACTTCTTCAAGCAACACAGGAGCTTCGGCAGTGCTCGTGGGAGCGCGGCGACGAATCGTTGTCGAAAAGAGAGGTCATAGCGCGGTTCCGGAATCTCCACACGGACCGTAAGAACGTTCATATAACCTTTGAAAACTCCCATGCACCATCACGCCACCGGAATCGCCCGTCCAGAATGCTCACCAACCAATCTTGCACAGTTAGGTCGAGAAACCTCGCCCCTCGCACCATGGGCGTCGGCTCGATCTCCAGGTACGCTACCGGGATTTCGGCAATGCAGGGAAAGAAACCATTCGATGGCATAATGCTTTTGAATTCCTGCTTCAGTCTCCATTTACCCATGGACTTTATCAATGTCGTGTATCCCGTGGGATACACGAGCCAATAGGCGTCGACGCTGGCACGTTTGTAGCGCATCTGCCTTGCGCGGTATTCGGCGAGCGATTGGTAGGAATGCTGGATTTCGATCGCAATCTGGCGGCCTGCTGATATAAGGAACACATCTGCCTTCCAGGTTCGGCCCGCATCGCCGCCTTCTTTCTCTAACCAGCACTCGACCTTCATGTCTCGCAACATAGAGTTGACTAAACCCTTGGCATCGGCGTGCCAACGAGTCTCAGGAGCGAAAGTGCACTCACCTGAATGATGGGCAAAGAACTGGTGGCCGTTCGGACTGGTCTTGGGGATCGCAGCGGTCCGACAGCAGGACATTTCTAGGTCACCAACGTGGTAAGAAAGCTTCAAGGCTTCCCAATCGGCGGTTTCGAAACTGCCGGCTAATACCTCGTGACCGGCTTGGTTGTAGGCGACTTCAGCCATCAGGCATTTATCGGGGGCGGTTTCCGCAATACGTGTTGTGGCGAATCACGCAACGGCTCGCGGTCTTTGCTTATTCTAACGCCCGCCATGCGTATTAGCGCCTGCTGATACGGTGGTTGACCCGAGCAGTACGGCCTCTAGACGCAAAATGAGTTCCTGGATTGGGCCCCGTCCGGATTGAGCCCATCATCAGTACCCATAAAAAAACGCACTTGCGTTTCGTCGACCCACCTCGCCGTATCGAAGCCGGAGTGCCGCGGGCCCGGCGAATTCCTGTTGATAAGAGCCCTTCGCACCCACGATCCTTGGGAGGCGGCTCAGCTTTGGGATGCCACTCCGGCAACTTCGAAGGTCGTCGCCCAGAGGCGTTTACTAGGCTCGAACAGTTGCCGCAGGGCACGTCCGGTGAAAAAAGCGGGATCGTCTCAGAGCCGAACTCGCGTGATGTCGGAGGTGAAGCGGCTGCCGGATGGTCTACATTATTAGTGCCCGCCCACACATCAAACCTCTTCGAAAGGAAAACCGATGGCTGCACCCCCAACCAAGATCATGATCATTCGCCACGCGGAGAAGCCTCGCAAGCCGCCTAACACGACCGGGCCGTGGGATGTGCTCGTGAACGGACAAGGCGGTGGTGGAGAATCTCTGATCGTACCCGGGTGACAAAGAGCAGGAGCTTTGAACGCGTTCTTTGCACCTTATCAGGCCAGTCCAACGAATGCGGAGATCGCGACACCCGACTATATTTATGCGGCCAATCCGCAGGGGGAGACCGCGCGTCCGTGGGAGACCGTGACACCGCTAGCAGCCTGGCTCAACTATCAGCAAGGGACGCCACAATTTAACGTCAGCTTTAGCATAGATGGTGGGGAACCGCAACTAGTACAGAGTGTGCTCAGCCTCAGTGGCGTGGTACTCATTTGCTGGGAGCACGACAATATCATGCCCAACATTATGCAAGCAATCGACAATGCGGTCCCCATCACTAACTATGCTTCGGTCCCGGCGGCATGCCGTGCTTCGCTCTCAGGGGCGACCGGCGTCTCCAACCCAAGTGCTCTTCGAATCAGATTTGGAAACGTGACGACATCGAATCGTTTGTGTGAGGAGCAGAAGCGGTCGAAGTACTGCTGCGCAAGGGCAGCGAGATCGCGCGAGTAGGTGACATACAGTATCCGTTCAGCGCCGGTCGAATCGGCGGCGTGCCAAAGCGCAGTAGTCTTGCCCGAGCCAGGGTGCCCTTTAAGGAGCCTGACCGGCTGCCGAGCCGAAGCAAACCGGGCCTGCGGCTGAGTCCATGGCAAGGGTGCGTATTCTTCGCGCCGAAGATCGCGGACCGTCACGGGCATGTAGTGGGCGTAGAAAGACTGCGGAAGCAGTGGCGAATGATCGTCATGATGACGGATGTCGCGCAGGAACACGGCGCCCTCTGCGACATCAGAAAATTCACCGGACTCCTTCAGGGGAAGGGCGTTCCAGGGAGCCCACCACGCGTAGAAATGGCTGCCGTGGTTGCCGCCCAGCCGTGATCGCCGCCAGCCCCGATTAGTGCCTTGAGTTGCCTTGTAGTGCAGTCGGCGGAAGTCCACGGAGAGGCGCTGCATGAGAAAAGCGGTTCGCCTGCCGATCGCATCTCGGCTATGTTCA
>JBEKBK010000775.1:0-2522 GCA_050015435.1 Bryobacteraceae bacterium | reverse complement strand
TTTGCGTTGGGCGACTGGTCTCTTACAAGGGAGTGGAGTTCTTAATACGCGCGCTTGAAGGTATTAGGGCGCGTCTCTGGATCATCGGAACGGGCCCTCTCGAAGGTTCGCTCCGGAACCTGGCCCAAGAAAAAGGACTCGCGGACCGGGTTGAGTTTCTCGGACAGGTATCCGATCAGGACTTGGTTGCTTATTACCACGCTTGCGATGTGTTCGTGCTTCCATCCATCACGAACGCTGAGATGTTCGGAGTGGTGCAACTTGAAGCCATGGCGTGCCGCAAGCCGGTGATCTCGACCAATCTGCCGACGGGCGTGCCATGGGTAAACCAGCACGGGAAGACGGGGTATGTGGTACCGCCTGCAAACGTCGAGGAATTGGCGCGGGCCCTACAGAAATTGGTGAGCAATCCGCAACTTCGGGAAGAGATGGGCGAGGCTGGCTGCATGCGCGTCGAGCAGCATTTCACTTCGACAAAGATGGCGGAAGCCATGCTGCAGGTTTACCAGGAGATGTTGCACGGACCTTGCTTCGCAACGGTTCCCGCGAAGCATCCGCATGCGGACGCGGAGGAAGTGGGCGCAAGTCCGGCAAAATGGGCGTGAGCAGGGTCACCTGGGATGGTACACGGAGGCCATGACCATCTACCGAGAGCTCGCCCAGGGCGACTCGGCCAGATATGCCGGCGATATTGCAAGAGTCGAGGCGAGCTTGAAAGAGCTAAACGAGAAATCGCCTCCTGAATAGGGCAAGACTACGAACTCTTTCCGGCCCATGAGTCCGAGAAGGGATCGCAATTCTCAGCGGCCGTAGAGCACGCTGCCACTGAGCGTCAAGCCTAAATTCAGTAGACTTGTCTCCGACAGCTTCCGGCAAATTCTCGCTTACCCAGTTCACGCCGGGTTGAGCAGAGTGACTCCACCCATTCTGTCACAGCGCGGTAACGCTGACGAGGGTCGCAGCCTGTATCGCGGCCTCGAGTGTGCGCCCCGCCAAGATCTTTCCGGCGCTCGAAGGAACAATGAGAATGTCGTCGGCTTGCAACGATAAATCGGGAGCTTTTGCTTGCATGATCTTTTTCAACGGGACCGGGGTTTCGATCATGCCCGCGGGACCTTTGCGCAGGATCTTTACGCCGCTCAGTTTAGCCGTCCGAGTTGTGCCTCCGGCCAAAGCAACCGCCTGCAGCACGGTGAGACCGCTTGCGTTCATGAGCAATCCGCTCGGCCTGCCAACGTCTCCCACTACGTACACGATGTCGGCCTTGCGCACGACGATAGTATCCGCGGGGAAGACCTTTATGTTGCTCTCCGGATTATCGCTGAGATTTCGCGACAGCGGGACGGTTACCGGGTTATCAGGATCACTCCGATGAGTAATGGTGATGCTGTGGCCAGCCTTTTCGGTCAGGCCACCGGAAGCTGAGATCAGATCGAAAAGGTGTTGCTCTCCCAGCACTGGATAAACGCCAGGCTTTGTAACTTCTCCCAGCAAGCTGGCTCCCTGCGAGGCATATTCTGTCACGAACAGAGAGACGTACGGGTTCTTCAGAAAGGCAGAGAGCCGTTTCTCGATTAACCCCGCAGCCTCTTCGGTGGTGAGACCAGCCACGTGCGTGGGTCCGATTAGAGCACAGTAGATGTCACCATGGCTGGAGATTCGAGTCTTGGTCGTGAGCTCGGGAACGTCATAGACGGTCATTTCGATCAGGTCCCCAACCCCGAGTTGCAAGGAGGGGCCTCTCTCGTGGGGGCTTGACTGGGCGACGTCTGGGGCCGACTGAGCCTCGCTCCTCTCTTGATCATTATCATTCTTAGTACTTTGGCTGGAAGTCGGCTGTTCTTGGGCTGTCATACTTACCGCCAAAGAGCAGACCAGAGCGGCTGCCAAAAACAGCGGAAAACGCAGTGTTGTGAATGACTTCCGGTGCTGAAATGGCATCGTACACGACCCCCTGAGAATCCACCCAAGAATGAACAGTCTAGCATGAGTCGAGCCGGGGCGGGACAAAGATCAGTGCGAAAACAAGACGAGTGTTCACCGGCATTGCGCCAGCCATTCCGATCCGGCCGTTAGGTGGACTACGGTTCCCACGGCTGGACCAATAAAGTGTAATCAGCTTTCCTCCGGCAGCGGCAGTCGCGCGCAGCAGTGATAGATGGCCGCTATAAAGTTCTTGGCGCTACGGAAGCCGAACGAGCGATGGCTGATGGACTTGATCTTGTTGTTCATTCCTTCCAGCGCTCCTTTGGACAGTCGGATTTTGGTCCAAGCAAGAATGCCCTCCAAATGGGAACGCAACATCCTGACGAACCTCTTCATCGGCTCCAGCCGCGAGCGCATCGCCGAACTCATCCACTTCTCCAGGTGGGCTTGGGCCCGCTCTGGCTGGCGCTACTCCCAGAACAGTTGAAAAGCTTCCTTCAGGCACGAGGCCCGCACGATCGGCAGGTTCCAACGCACCAGCGTGGACAGCCGCTCTCGCTGATCCGCGGTAAGATTCCAAGGATTCTTCAGCAGCA
>JBEKBK010000774.1:0-2543 GCA_050015435.1 Bryobacteraceae bacterium | reverse complement strand
TCGATTTCCGGTGACGCTATACGTGGAACAGTGGACCAAGCTTCTTTCGAATGCCGATGGCCTAAAAGCGTTCATCGAAGCTAACAGGTCCAAGCTGAAGACTAAGACGTAGCTTGAGTCAGACCTGCTGCGCGTGAGATCACCACAAAAATCAATCTTCTTGCGCGACTGCCGAGAGGACACCTTCCGGTCCTTTTCAGCTCTCGCCTCAACAAGTCGACCCGTGTTGACGTTGCGTGTCTGATATCGCAGCCAGACCAGTCATCTCCGCTTTCCGAGACTGTAAGGAGGTTTCTAAGAAATTCGAGCGCCGTCGCGACCACTTCCACGTCAATCGGCTCCTCGTGGCACGTCCTAAAAGTAGGAAACGCAGTGAGGGAGATGCGCGTGGTGCAATCCGACTCTGAACCGACCATTCCCAGATTTCTTTATCGGTACCGGGCTTTTCGAGACGAGCACGATTCCCTGCGAAAGATTCTCCAGGAGAACCTATGGTATTTCGGGTCCCGCGTAAATTTTGATGATCAAGAAGACTGCATCGTATCGGGAATAGAACTCAACCGTGGATACTTGGAAGATCTCTTCCGAACTCGGGACGGACTGTTGTCGGCCGGACAGTTGAACCAAATTGAACAGTTTCTTTCTGATCCCGATGCAGCAAGACGAGTCGTGAACGAGATGCAGGGTTATGTGGATAACGTGGGTATTCTTTGCCTCAGCGAGTTAGATGATGATTCCGAGTTGTGGCAGACGTACGCGGATAGTGGGCGGGGGGCCTGCCTTCAGCTCGACGTCACAAAGCTGATGGAGTCGGAGCCATTTCTCCTGCGCGGACCGTTCGAGGTGATGTACCGCGACGGCCCCAAATCCTTCTGGGATCCAATGGCTGACGAGGAGTCGCGACAAGTTCAAACAGACGATCACCTTCTTCGGAAGGGAACGAAGTGGGCGCATCAGAAAGAATGGCGATTCATAATGCACAGAGGGGCGGAAAAGACCGTGGGCGAATATCAAATGCCGGTCGAGGCATTGTCAGCAGTCATTCTTGGAAGGGCACTAACCGAAGCCGAGTGTAAAACCGTTTCACATTGGCTTCGAATGGGGCCGTGGCGTCTAAAGCCTCGCCTGTATTATCGCAATCCCGAACAGAGCCGCTACTCTTTGTGATGTGATGGCGCCCGCGCGTCGCGCTGGCGCCCCAAAAGGCACTACCTGTTGAGGTGCGATTATGCCGCGCGTGCTGCCGAGCGACGTTGTTCGTGTGATAGAGGCGGAGTTTCCGTGGGTTCTCCATCCTGATTCCGAGGCGGCACATCAGCGCGGAGCCGCCACACCTCAGTATGCAAACCAACTTGCGGGTCCGGGTATCGCGGCCATTTGCGACACAATCGACCACGCGAAGACCGAACTAAATCTACAGGACCAGCCGAACGACTGGGGTCTCTCGCCTCTAATTGAAATCGCGCGCAAGCTTGACGATATCACCGAGTCCACGGCAGGCCAGGCTCGTTTGGCCAAGGATTTCAGGAACCTGATCCATCCTGGTCGCGAGAATCGAAAAAAGATGAGGTGCGATCGCGGGACTGCTCACGCCGCCTTCGCCGCCCTGAATCTTGCGATCGTCGATCTTGAAAGGCGATGGAGACCGGCGTCGACACGGAGTTAGGGCCAAGCCTCGGGATTCTTCTATCCGCGCGCTCGGCGTGACGGCTCCCTGGGCGATACCGCGACATTCTCATTAATGATAAATTACGTTGCCGTCCCGCCGGTCGTATGACATTTCCAGCACATCTGATGAAGAAACGAGCACTCTAGACTCCAAAACCGGCCCACGTTCGCGCAGGGGCGCGCACAGGGCCGCGTTCGCTCCCGATCCCGCCTTTCTGGGTAGCGGGTTCATCCGCCGGCGCCCTTCGGCCTCCTGGGCGCCGTTCCTTCGCCGGCGCCCTTGTTTATGAGAATGTTGGCCGGAAGGCGTCCGTCCACGGCGAAGACGATCATTGTTTTGGGAGGTTGAATCATGTCCGTGTTTCGCAAGGAGCAGAATCAGGTCCACAGCATGCAAGGCAACCACATCGCCGGTCTGGCCACACCCACGAGCGGCGCGCAACAGGTCGAGATGTGGCACGGCCGCATGGACGCCAATTCGGCGACTCCGCCGCACAGCCACGACACGGAGGAAGTGGTCCTGTTCCTGAAGGGAAGCGGCCGGGCGACGGTGGCCGATCGTGAAGTACGTTACCAGCCCGGTGACACGCTGATCCTGCCGCCGGCCCAAGTGCACCAGATCTTTGCCGAAACCGAAAGCGAGTTCGTCAGCGCCATGCCGATCGGCGGTAAGGTGAAGCTGCCGGACGGTGTGGCGATGGACTTGCCGTGGCGCAAATAAGGGTAAGAATATACTTGACAACTCCATCGGTCTAAGGCATACTTAGATGTATGGAACCGAACACTCTTCAAGAGGCAATCGTCTACTTCTCGAATCCGGCCAATTGCCATGAGTACGTTGTGGTCCGCCGTTGGCCGAACAGCGTTACCTGCCC
>JBEKBK010000773.1:0-2585 GCA_050015435.1 Bryobacteraceae bacterium | reverse complement strand
TGCGGACAATCGGCGTCATAATTCCATTTTTCTCGACCGTCCCCTCGTATATCCAGGCTCCTACGCCGAGTACGTCGTGAAGACCGGGCACGAGGCGCCCGGCGGGCGGCCCACTAGCTGAGGCCCACGCACCTAAAAAGGTGCTTTAATGGGAGCGGTCCCATGCTTGACATCACGAACGACATCCAATCCCTGACGACCTTCCGCCGCCGGTCTGGCGCCTTCCTGAAACAGCTCAAGAGAACCAAGCGCCCCGTGGTGCTTACGGTGAAAGGGAAAGCTGCGGCCGTCGTGCAGGATGCGGGAGCTTATCAGCGCCTGCTCGACATTGCTGCTCGCGCCGATACGCGGGAGGGCATCCGTCAGGGCCTGGATGACGCGAAACAACGGAAGGTCCGCCCAGCTAGGCAGTTTTTCGCGGACTTCGAAACGGAGCATGGCATACCTCGTTAACCTGACTTCCCGCGCCGCACGCGATCTCGCGCATCTGTATATCGAAATCAACGCCCGTAATTCCGACGCAGCTCTGACATGGTATAGAGGGTTCAAACAGGCAATTCTCAGTCTGGAAGAACAGCCATACCGGTGCCCTGTGACACCCGAGAGTGACCAGCTCCGGCACTTACTCTACGGCCACAAGCCCCACATCTATCGCGCAATATACCGCGTGCTCGAAAAGCAGAAACAGGTAGATGTGCTCCACATCCGCCACGGGGCAAGGCGTAGGATCGAGAGAACCGATATCGAATGACCCGCTCGCACTCCGTTCTCGCACGGGACAACTTCGGTGAGGGTGATGAAACGCCGATGGTCCGTTACCGCCTCGGCGCAAAGCCGGCGGTGAGCGACACGATCACGCTGCGTCCAGGCAACAGATTCAGCAGATCGCCCGGATTTGGCACGTAAAGCGCACTCGCGGTCGCGGCGACGGCGGGCGTGATTCCAACGACGTTATGGCTGTCGGCCAGATTATTGATCGCCAGACCGATCTTGCTCCCGCGGAGCCAGGACTGATTCTTAATGGTGTAATTGAAAAACAGGTTCACCAGATTGAACGGAGAGATGGTAATGACTTGGTCAACCGGGTAGGGGATGCTGGCTCCGTCGATCTTGTAGTTGAGCGTGCCGTTGTCGTTGTACAGCGTACCGACACGCTTGTCGACCAGTCCGATGTCCCAGTTTTTTCGGCGCCACAGCAGGCTGATCGTCTCGACGTTCTTGGGGGTATTGGCCACCCACAGGCCGCCGTTAGGAAAGTTACTGCCCTCCTGATATTTGGCGGACCCTAGCGAGCCGTTGACGTACAGCGAAAGTCCCCATCCGATAATGATGTTGCTCTCCGCTTCAAGGCCCTTGGTATTGGTGGGCCCGGTGGCGACGAAGACCTGTTCCGCGCTGACCGGATCCAAGTAACTGTCGAAGGCGTTTTGGAAATGAACGTAGTAGGCGTCCGCATCCAGAGTCCAGCGGCGGTACTTCAGCACGGACCCAGTCTGATACGTTCTGGCCAGCGTAGGCTTGGGTGGAACCAGAACCTGCGCGTTAGCAGTGTCGAAGACGGCGCTGGGAGGAATGATACTCCCCTCGGACCACTGCGCGTACACTCCCCACTGATTCGTGAAATGGTAACGGGCGGCAACATTCGGCAACCAGTTGTTGTAGTCGATTTCGTGGTGGGTAAACGCAGGGCCGCCAATGCAGATCGGTGCGCCGGTGCGCGGATCTGTTCCAGTGATTCCGCCCAGGCACCCTACCGTCTTCCCGTTGTCTTGGTACTGATTGAGCGCCATGTCGTAATTCGCATCCTTCACGCCCACGATGGCCACGAACTTCTGCGTCGGGTGCCATTCGAATTCGGCAAACGGCTGGAAGGCCTGAGTGATGAAATGCTCGTGGAAGTTGCCGAGGGGCGTATCAAGCCCGGTCACCGGATTGGACGGGATCTGATAACGGTCCGTGTAGGCCCAGTCATACCAGGCACCGGTGCGGAAAACGCCCCACTTGGATTCCTTGCTCAAAGTCAGAGTGTCGCCGGCATGCCGGTACCCATTGAGCTTGTCCACGCCGCTGGGCTTGGAGGTGCTGAGGCTGACCGTGCCGCTGTTGTAGAACTGTTTGTTCCAGTAACGCGTGGTGTACAGCTTCGTGTCGAACTTCCACCCACTGCCCAGATCGGCGGTGTAAGCCGCGTACTCGAAATCGGTTTGCACGTGATAGAAATCGAATCCGTAGTAATTAGGGTCGTACGAGCCGTTCGGAAGAAATTCCGTTCCGTCCAACAGGTAGTTATCGCCGTACTGTGCGACCTGCGCGCGGGTCGGGTTGCCCGTCTTCGGAGTGTTAGTCCAGATGTCCACCAGCCCGCCGTACAGGGTGAGCGAGCTGCGGTCGGAGAGGCGGTATTGATACTTGCCGTAACCCGCTACGCGCTTCTGACGGTTGTAAGTTTGATATCCGTCACTCAGCAGTTGCTGAATATCCATCAGAAAGCTGTTCTTGTTGCCGGGTCCAAAAAAGCCGCTGTCGGCGTCCAGTTGCAGCAGGCGAGTGTTCCATGAGCCGTATGATGCCGTGGCGCGAATGTC
>JBEKBK010000772.1:0-2593 GCA_050015435.1 Bryobacteraceae bacterium | reverse complement strand
GGCGACGCCTTCGTCTTCATCGACCGGGAAACCGCACGCATCACCACTATCCTCGGCTATCCCACCCGCAGGCTCGCTCAGGTGGCCTGATCGGAAAATTTCAAATATGTTTGGCTAGCCTTATCGCGCTGGCGCTGGTAAATCGACAGATTCACGAACGCGGCCTCGAGAATCGGCGTCGTCAACCCGTACGTCTTTCCATGCTCCAGGAGGTCGCCCAGGATGGTATCTACCTCGACGTCGTCCCCCTTTGTAAGATCGCGATACATGGACGATGTCAATTGGGAACCTTCGTCTGTAAGCACCGCTCTTTGCCGCGCGAGGAAAGCTTCGGATACCGGATGCCCGCACGCAATGGCAATACTGGAGCACTCGTGCAGCGTCGCGAGGGAAAGTGCGGTGCCCCCCTGGATGGAGGCGACCTCGCCGATCGTGCCCCGCATCAGGCACGTGATGGTTCCTAAGGTTGCGAGCTGAACCCATTTCTGCCACATGTCGCGCACAATGTCGTCGGAGATTGCGGTGTCGAAGCCCGCGCCACCAAGCGTCTCATCGAGTTTTTGCAGACGCGGAGTAATGCGGCCATCAAGTTCGCCATAGCCGAGCTTCTGGACCCCACTCAACTGGTGGATCCGGCCGTCTTGATCGACCTCTGTAGAGACCAGGCAGACACCGCCGAGAACGGCGTGCTCTCCGAAGCGCGCGACGAGAACGCTGATGTGACGCATGCCGTTCAACACGGGAAGAATCAGCGTCTCGGGTCCCACGGCGGCAGCGAAGTCATGGATCGCGCCGCCAAGCGCGTAGCTTTTTACGCACAGCAGGATCAAGTCAAACGATCCTGTGATCTGGTCCGCGGTCATCGTATTCGGGTGTAAAGTCAGATTCCCATGCGGGCTAACAATCTGGATTCCCTTGGACTTGATCTCTTCGGCGCGCCGGGCGCGGACCAGAAAGGTGACGTCACGATTGGCTTGAGCCAGCCGGCCGCCGAAATATCCGCCGACAGCCCCGGCCCCGATCACCAGAATTCGCATAGTTTGGGCGCCTTATCTCCTGTCGCTATTCTACGTGCCTCGGGCGGCCGTGTCGTAAGATTGAGGCGGGCGCTATGAGAAATCTTCTCGTGATCATCCTGCTCACCGGCGCATTCTCCGGCACACTCCGCGCCGACTTCCGGTACGACAGCAGGACAGAACTCTCGGGCGGTAACTTCGGAGCGAGGAAGCCGGCGGTCTCCACGCACTTCATTAAGGGCAACCGCATGGCGACGTTCACCAAGGATCACGCCACCATCGTTGATTTGGAAAAGGAAACCATCGTCGACATTGACCTCGGCAAGAAGACTTACCGTTCGACGACGTTCGCCCAGATGAAGCAAACCCTCAGTCCCGCCGGCACCGAAGCCACTTTCCAGGTCTCGTCTAAATCCACCGGCCGGACCAAGTCCATAGGATTGTGGACCGCGAACGAACTGATCGTCACTATGACCGCGCCGATGACCCACGTCCTGGTCGAATCCTGGATGATGGCGATGCCGGGCTATAGCGAGGTGGAAGAATTCCGTCGCAAGCTGGCCCAAAAGCTTGCTTCCGCGTACGCGTCGGGCATGTCCGATATCGGCATCGCGGAGCCGGATCTTCTGCCCGGCTTCGAGGAACTGGGTAAAATCGTCAATCAGAGCGATGACATGCCGGTCGAAAGCACCATCCGTATCGGCGGCCCGGACTCTGGTGATCTCGGCGAAAGCAACCTCGCAACGACTTCTTCGGAAAAGGGCGGCTTGGTGGCGGGAGCCCTGAGCCGGCTCGGCAATCTGGGACGCAAGAAGACCGCGGGCGATCAGGATACCGCCCCGCCCGGCATGTTGATCGAAATCACCACCGAATTAAGCAACTTCAGCTCCGGTCCAATGGACGATTCGAAGTTTAACGTTCCTACGGGATTCAAGCAAATCCAGCACTAACGGATTGACGGAGGAGCGGACGCCCTCGTCCGGCTTTTTCGGGTGGAAGCTAACGTGCCTCCCCATCCTTCTTGTATAAGCCGTGGCAAATTCCGCATTTGAGCCCGTATTGGATTTGCTGGAGTTAGGCGGTTTTACTTAGCCCGACTAAGGTATTTCACCTATGTTGTTCTTAGGTTGCTGAGTAAATACTTCTTGCAGCAGTAGGAAATTATGACCGCAAAGCGTCAGCATCAGCGGATTTCAAGTTATAAGTATAAATGCATTAGTACTAATCCTTGTTTAGTCCTGGCCTGACCGTTAATATAGAGACCCGAGGAGTGATTCACGCTTGGAGTTTCAACTGTTCACCTCTGAGTACGTTCAGCGCCTCACCGGCGGCGATTCTGAAATCGAGCGCCACTTCACCAATTACTTCAGCGAGTTGCTGCAGATCAAGCTCCGCAGGAGCCTGCGTTCGTCTCAGTCTATTGAAGATATTCGCCAGGAAACCTTCCTTCGTGTTTTTTCGGCTCTCCGCAGGAATTCGTAACAAGTGGCATTCTACGCGGCTTTCCTGGCTTTCTGAAAAGCGACGTATTCGGTGTTGGTCACGGCTATGCGCCGTGCTTTCAGCAGGAGGTAACG
>JBEKBK010000771.1:0-2610 GCA_050015435.1 Bryobacteraceae bacterium | reverse complement strand
CCCGGGCACGGAAAAGTCGTGCAGGTAGGGATGCTTTCCGACGCATTTGCCCGGCACATCCGCACGCATGATCGATTTGCCAACCACCTTGTAAGTGGAGGGATTCTTGAGCGGTGCGTTCCGATCTACCTTAAGGCCAAACTGTTTTTCCCCCACCAGCGACGCAATCGTCACTTTCCGGCCGTTCGCGGCGATGACTTCGCCACCGAAGATTGTCAGTTCCTCCGCTGGCCGGTTCAGTTGCTTCGCCGCCATGTCCAGTAGCGCCACGCGCGCAGTCGCGGCCGCCAGGCGGATATCCACGCCGCCCTGGGCAATGCCGGAACTTGCGCCCGTGCCACCGTGATCGGGCACCCGGGCCGTGTCGCCCTGGATTACGCTGACGCGTTCCACCGGTATGTCCAGTTCTTCGGCAGCCAGCTGCCGGAATGCGGTGACCAGTCCGGTACCGACGTCCACCTTGCTTGTGTAAATCGTCGCCGATCCATCGGCATGGATCGCGATAAAGCTGTCGACCAGGGTCTTGTCGTGTGAGTTCGCCAGGGCGCCCGTAGCCGGCGCGGCGGTCTGGCTGTTGGTCTGTCCAAGGGCGAAGCGCACGACCAGCGCGCCTCCAGCCATCTGCAAGAGTCCGCGGCGCGAAAGAGAATTGAGGGTTTCCATGGTTCTCCTCCTAAGCCTTTGCCACACGGTTTACCGCGTTCAGTATTCGAGTGTGCGTGCCGCATCGGCAGAGATTACCCGCTAGGCTCCGTCGAATCTGTTCGGGCGTCGGATGTGGTGTCTGCGCGAGCAGCGCCTTCGCGGCCATAATCATGCCGTTGGTGCAATAGCCGCACTGCGCCGCCTGCTCCGCGATGAACGCGGCCTGAACCACATCCGGTTTTTCGGACGTTCCCAGGCCTTCAAGTGTGGTGACGGAGCGGCCCGCAACCTGTTTCACCGGCGTCAGGCACGAACGCACGGCCTTCCCATCCAGAAGCACGGTGCAGGCGCCACACTGGCCGAGGCCGCACCCGAATTTTGCGCCATGCAACGCCAGCGCGTTGCGCAAGACGTAGAGAAGAGGCTGGTCCGGATCCCACGATTCCACGGCTACCGGGCCACCGTTCACTCGAAATTTGTACTGTGGCATGGGACCATTATCGATCAAAGTCCGCCTGCACAACAGGGACGGCTCCCGAACCCAGTCGACGAACTGTCGCTTTTGAACGCACCTGGCCGTCCCGTATGCAACGCAGGGCAGCTTGGCTCTTTTATCCGCGTATGGGCAACAACGTTCCGCTATCTCTTAGTCCCTCGGTCATTAACGGATTGAACGCTCCCTGTGCGTCTTTGATCACTGAGGATCGGTCACTTCCGCGCGTAAAACGACTATACGCTCAGTTGAATCAAAGGCGCCAAGCGCGTTATGGGGAGTAATGTGCCGTGATCGGGACTTCAACTGAGTAACACCCCAAAGGGCGGAAAATGTCGGCCGGGTGTTCTTAACACTTCGGGTGTTCCGTCCGATGAGCGTCTTCGAGGAAGATTTCGAGATCCCCTCGTGTATGACTGAAGTGCACAGGCAGGTTGCAGACCTCGATATCGGCGATGACGGTCCTCGTACTGTTCGGTCCTTCAACCGGTCGCTTTCCGCCCCGACCACCGCAAGGAAAGCGGTAATGGTGGCAGCGGCCCGGTCATGCCGGAGTTGAGTCAATTTGCGTACTCGGCAATCGGTCTGGCTCGCCGAGCGCTCTTGATCACGACGGCCATGGCGTTGTCCGGGGCGCTGCTAGGTTTATTGGCTATCGCGAAAGGTACAACCTCCCCGCCGGAGACGGCGCTCATACTTTCCTGTGCGCTCTTTACGTCATCGGTTCTTGTTACTTTGCGGTTCTGCCGCAATGTCGCTTTACAGCCTGTGGCCACCGTATCCACCATATATTACGCAATCTATCTTTGCGCTGGCGCTAGCATTTCCTTGTACGGTTCCAGCGAGCATTCTCACATATTTGTCTATCTCGTTTGGTTCTTCCCCTTGCTCGTATTCAACAACCTCGTGAATGCGCCTGCTGTTGGGCGGTACCTGACCTGGCTGCTTCGCGTAACTCCAGTTCTGCTGCTGTGCTGCCTTGCCCGACGTATCGGGGGAATCTCCGAAGCTCAGTGGGTTTTTGCACTGGCCGCGTATAGTATGAGCTACTCTTTGTTCGCGTTGGCTTTCGGAGTCGTGACCCGATACCGGTAGAAGTATCTCGTGGAGCGCACGCACGCCGAGTCTCTGCAGAAGTTGTTGACGGCCAATGCCGAGCTTCTGCAGGCCAAGAACAGGGCGGAGGCAGCCAATCTCGCTAAGAGCGAATTTCTCGCCAACATGAGTCACGAGATCAGGACGCCAATGAACGGCATTATGGGGATGACCGAATTGGTGCTCGATACGCCTTTGTCGGCCGATCAGCGCGATCATCTCCTGACGGTGAAAAATTCCGCCGATTCCCTGTTGAATATCACCTGAATTATGCACGGACTGAATGCCGAGCGCCGGACTTGATGCGGTGCGATTGATCGGCTGCTGCGCTTCCCGCCACTGAGTTCCACCTCCATCTGGCGATCCCTGTTCGACCT
>JBEKBK010000770.1:0-2621 GCA_050015435.1 Bryobacteraceae bacterium | reverse complement strand
GTCTGGCCGAGTTCCTGTTCGAAAATGCGGGCCATGCGATTGCGTTCGATGGGATCTTCGATCTTCGAGTCGAGCGGATCCACGTTCACGGGCAACTTACGCTCGCGCCAGAGGTAATAAAACGTGTCCTCATAGGCGGCCATGATGAACGAAGAGTCCACCTCGAGCCGGCGCGTCAAGGCTTCGAGGAAGCGCCGCGCGTCTGCCGCGGTGTACTTGCCGGGACCTTCCCCCGCAAACAGCGACTGATCCTCCCAAATGGGAACCCCGTCTTTCCGCCAGTAACCGCTCAGCGCCCAGCGCGGAAGAGGCTCGCCCGGATACCACTTGCCTTGTCCGAAATGCAGCAGCGCGCCATGCGCAAACCGATCCCGAAGCCGCAGGAAAAGCTCCACCGACAGTTTGCGCTTGGTGGGCCCGAATGCGCTGGTGTTCCACTCCGGTGCGCTCGCGTCGTCAAGAGCGACGAAGGTCGGCTCGCCGCCCATCGTGAGGCGGACATCGCCCGTTGTCAACTCGGCATCCACTTGATCGCCGAGCGCCAGCACTTTATTCCACTGCTCTTCGCTATACGGCTTGGTGACGCGCGGCGATTCATAGATTCGCCGCACCGACATTTCGTGATGGAAAGTTGTGTTGCACGCGCCGATACTTCCCGAAATTGGCGCGGCGCTGGAGGCATCCGGCGTGCACGCGAGCGGAATGTGTCCTTCTCCGGCCAGCAGCCCGGAGGTAGGATCGAGTCCAATCCAGCCTGCGCCAGGCAGGAAAACTTCGGTCCAGGCGTGCAGATCCGTGAAGTCGCTGCTAGGTCCAGCGGGACCTTCCAGCGGCTTCACGTCGGCCGCGAGCTGAATCAGATAGCCGGAAACGAAGCGCGCCGCGAGCCCCACGCGGCGCAGGATCTGGACTAGCAGCCAAGCCGTGTCGCGACAGGAACCGGTGCCGAGCGCGAGCGTCTGCTCACAAGTCTGGACCCCCGGCTCCAAGCGAATCACGTAGCCTATGTCCTTTTTGAGGCGCCGATTCAAGTCAATCAGGAAATCGATGGTACGACCCGGTCCTTTAGAGACCTTCGACAGCCAGTTCTCGAGCGCGGGAGTCGGCGGCTCGGTCTCGAGGAACGGTCGCAGGTCGCGAGCCGACGCGGGGTCATAACTAAACGGAAATTTCTCAACTTCCGGCTCAAGGAAAAAGTCGAATGGATTGAAGACCGCCATTTCGGCGACCAGATCGACCTCAACATAGAACTCCCTGGCCGGTTCTGGGAACACCAGGCGAGCCAGGTAATTCGCCTGCGGATCCTGCTGCCAATTCAGAAAGTGGTTTGGGGGGTGAATCTTGAGCGAATAAGTCAGGATCGGAGTGCGGCAATGGGGCGCGGGCCGCAGCCGTACGACCTGCGGGCCGAGGGCGACCCACCGGTCATAACGGTACTGTGTCTTATGATTCAGCGCGACTTGAATCGCCATAGTTTACGGGCGTTCGGAGGAGTGCGGCGCAGAATGCCGGCTCACGACGGGGCGGACCGTGGACCCGGGGTGGCGGGACAATGTGCGTCCTCAGAACGCCAAGTTTAACACGTCCGCAATTCTTCCTCGAACGCACGTTTTGGCCGCGCCCTAACCCGCAACATTGATCTGGCTCGACACGTCTAATCGTGTGTGCACAGCGCAAAGGTTTGCGCGGCCGTGCTGTTCTGCGCGCCGCTTGCCGCTCTTTGTGCGGTCTTCACGACCCGGCTGCAACCCGGAGCGGTTGCGGCATGGGACAAGTATATAGAGCGCGCGGAGCTTCGCCAAGCCTCGCGGCCGATCCTGGAGGTCAACGGTGAATCTCCGGTCCTGATCGACTTGAACCCGGACGGAGACAACGGTGGTGAAGATGTCCCCAACGGATATATCCATCACTGGATCGGCGCGGTGAGAATTCCAGGGATAACAGTTGCGGCGGTTGAGGCCGTCCTTGAAGACTACGACCACTACGCCCGGATCTATTCGCCGGATCTGAAGTTTGCATCCGCCTCTAAATCCGGAGGGGACGCCGGTCAGCGTTCCTATGACGTGCGGCTCATCACGGAGCAGGTGCAGGGAATCGGCCTTCACTTCGCCTTCGATGTCAGATCGCGGGTCCAATTCAAGAGGGCCGGCGGTGATGGCTTGGTAGAGTCGCGATCCTACTTGATTCGGGAGAGCAACAGCGGAAAGGCGCCGTACACGGATCTTCTGCCGGAAGGCAACGATCATGGAATCTTGTGGCGTCTCAATTCGTACTGGCGGCTGCGGCAGTTGGGAACATCGGTCTACGCGGAGTGCCAGGCCATTTCGTTGTCGCGAAAGCCGTTCCCGGGAATGCACGATCTCATCAAGAACCGGGCCAAGGATTCCTTAAGCGCGACGATTCTGAGAACACGGAACCGAGTCCTCGGATCAGGCGCGCCCTAAGCGGCCGTTCCCTCATAAACACAAATGCTTGACGAAAGAACTATGTAAGCTTAGACTGTTCGTGTATTTGAATAAGAACTACTGCTAAATATACCATAAATGATGGTTAATGTCAACAGAAATAATGCTTCAGAAGATCTGGTCAGCGCTAAACGGAGAAACGCTTATGCATACGAA
>JBEKBK010000769.1:0-2635 GCA_050015435.1 Bryobacteraceae bacterium | reverse complement strand
GTTTCCGTCGGTGTAGAGCTCGACCAATACCAGATCCTTTGTCGCCGCCGCAACCTCCGGACGGGGAAACATGTTCGCCTTCATCCAGTGGCAGTTCGTGCAGGCGTAGCCGGTAAAGACTACCAGGACCCGTTTGTTCTCCTGCCGCGCACGGTCCAGCGCCTCGCGATACTGGTTCTTCATCCACTGGGGGCCCGCCGGCGCAGACGTGGACCCGCCTAGCGCCACCTCGTTTCCGGCCGGGACATACGCGTCGATATTGCCGAGAGGCACGCCGAACATTCCGGGAATGAGGCTAAGTCCGAAAATCAGCAAGACGCACGCGACTAGCAAACGCGGAATCCCCAACTGCTCCTCCGGCTCGACTCCCTCCAGCCGCAGAAGCCCAAGGAGGTAGAGGCCAGCCATTACAGCAAGCACCGCCCACCCGGCCAGGAAACGCTCGCGAGTCAACCAGTTAAGCTGCAAAACCTGATCGATATTGCTCGCGTATTTGAGCATCAGCGCGAGCAGCGCAAAGCCCATCACGACTTTTACGCGCGCGAGCCACCCGCCGCTCCGCGGCAGCTTCTTCAAGTAAGACGGGAAGGCCGCCAGAAAGAAAAATGGCGATGCCAGCCCAGCCGAGAAACCCATCATCCCGAGCACCGGCTGCGCGCCTTTCGATTGAGCCGACGCCACGAGCAGGCTTCCCATGAACGGTCCGATGCACGCGAAGGACGTGAGCGAGAATGTCAGCCCCATGAGCAGGGTGCCTAAGTAACCGCCTCGACGCGACGCACTATCGAGCTTCGTGAGCAGCCCGGACGGCAACGTAATCTCAAACGCGCCAAGTAAGCTTAGGGCGAAGGCTCCGAACACGAGCGCAATGAAACCATTGACCCAGGGATTCGAACCTAACTGATTGACGCCGAACGGACCTACGGCCGCCGTGACACCCACGCCGAGCAGGCAGAAAAACACTATGATTCCCAAACAGAAGACCACCGCCTGAAAAATTCCGCCGCGCTGATTCAGGAAAAACGACATCGTGATGGGAATCATCGGGAAGACGCAAGGCGTGAAGATCGCAGCGAGCCCTAAGCCAAATGCGGTCAGGATGAAAGCGGCAAGATTGGGGGAAGCACTTGAAGTTGACGATGTCGTTGGTGGCGGAGTTGCGGGAACACCGAGCGTCACTTCCGAGTATCCGGCCGGAAGCACGAAGGCGGGCGGCGCGGGCGCGGACGGATCCACCGTCAGAGTAAAGACCGCCTCCTTATTCTTCGGAGGCAGGCAGGTAGTGGAACTGCAAGTCTGGTAACGGACCTTCCCGGTAATATCAATAGGCCCGGCGGCGGCGTCACTTTTGAGGCTCGTGACCAACACAAAAGTAACTTCCTTTTCAAATGTTTCCGTGTCTAAATTAAAGTTAGAGTCGAACTTGCGGTCAGGCTTCGGCTGGTAGATCTTTTCGGGTGTGATCGCTGGATTTTCGGCGAGGCTCAGCTTCGTCGCATTGGGGCCCGGATTATCGGGCGGACCTTTGGGTGTTGTCGGCGAGTAAAGGTGCCATCCTTCTTCGAGTTTCGCGGTTAGACGTAAGGTGACGGTTGAACCAGGCGGGGCTTTAGCAGTATCGGAGGTGAGTGTCCAGTGAACCGGGTCCAGCCGCTGCGCCGGTAAAAATCCGGCAAAGGCGACCGCGAGCAAAACCCAGTTTCTAATCATTTTGCTACCGGACCCATTGATCACTTCGCAACTGCTCTAGACGATGCGCCACCATCCAGCTCCGCTTCAATTTTCTCATTTACCCGGCCATGAGCAAACTCGGCGGCGACCCGGATTGCGTTCTTGATCGCATTCGCATTTGACCGGCCGTGGCAGATGATGTTCACGCCTTTAACTCCGAGCAACGGCGCACCGCCGTACTCAGAGTAATCGACGCGCTTGCGGAAGTCCCGATAGGCCGCGCGCGAAAGAACATAGCCAATCTTGCGCGTAACCGTCGCTGCCAGTGATTCTTGCAGCATATTCTTAATCATTTCCACGAGGCCTTCGCTGACCTTGAGCGCCACGTTGCCGATGAATCCGTCGCACACCACTACATCAGCCACGCCAGTATAAATGTCACGTCCTTCGACGTTCCCGATGAAGTTAATCGGAAGCGCCTTGAGAAGCGGCGTAGCGGCGCGGGTCAGGTCGTTGCCCTTGTGCTCCTCTTCCCCGATCGAAAGCAATCCTACGCGGGGATGGATGTTGTGGAAAATGATTCGCGAGTAGATCGATCCCATCACGCCGAATTGCGCTAGCATCTCGGGCGAGGAATCGACGTTCGCTCCGACATCCACCAGCACAACGGGCGCACCGGTCACCGTTGGGAAGGCCATGGCCAGAGCTGGACGGTCCACGCCGCGGATCATGCCCTGCACCATCTTAACCGTTGCCATCGCCGCTCCGGTGTTGCCCGCGGAGACGACTCCTTGTGCGATGCCCTTTTGGTGCAGACGCGCGGCAACACGAATGGAGGAGTCTTTCTTCGACCGGACCGCCTTCGCGGCGGAATCCTCCATCGAAATCACCTCGCTTGCGTGATGGATTTCGATAGGCAGCTTGGCCGCCGACGGATGGAGGCTTAGCTCTTTGCGAACCAGGT
>JBEKBK010000768.1:0-2646 GCA_050015435.1 Bryobacteraceae bacterium | reverse complement strand
TTACCTCCTGCTGAAAGCACGGCGCATAGCCGTGACCAACACCGAATACGTCGCTTTTCAGAAAGCCAGGAAAGCCGCGTAGAATGCCACTTGTTACGAATTCCTGCGGAGAGCCGAAAATCGTTTGTCGCCCTTCATGTCGGCGAGTTTGGCGAGAAGGGGAGATTCCGGTTCGAGTACCGCCGCTTGATCGGCAATCAGGTCTAGCAAGTAGTTGATCCGGTTCTCCACGATACGGCGAAGGTATGCGACTGCCCCTATGCCGAAGGTAGAGTTTCGACACGTCAAAGCGTGTCTGTACAACAATAAGTCATACTCATTCATCGCAGATGCGACGACGGACGAGGGCTCACGCTCCAAGGGCGGAAATTGCCCGACCTTTATAACCACGCCCCCTTCTTTTTTGAGCGCGAAGAACAACCAATATGTGTAAGTCACTCGTTCGCAGTTGCGACAGACGTATACTACCTTCACGTACTCCCGGTCCACCCGAAACACTCTTCCAACGTCATTACCGTGAGGCTCGACTAGCTTCCACCGTTGTTCCTTGAGGCAGTCGGAACCGGAACAGAACATTTCAATCTGGTCGGGGAGTGTGGCATACGCATGGCTTTTTGGTTCGGGTCCGAGACCAGCAGACAGATGCGTGCGAGTCACCCTTCCGTTGAACTGGAAACGCCGGTAAAGCGGCCAGTCCACGATAATATCTTTCATTCTTTCGGTGAAGGTTTCAGGCGTCAAGGATTCCGTCATATCGCAACGAAACGGGCTCTGAAATTATAACCGCTCTGTCGCCAATTGTTCCTGCGCTGCGTTTGTGGCCGCACCGGATCGAACCTACATCCCTTCGATGGCAAGGCATAGTCGCACGTGACGGCGGCAAGCTCGGTCTTCGGAGCGGTGCGTGACGGCACGGAGTTCGTCGCCGATCCGTTCTGGCATGGACCTAACCGACGCCGGAAACGTTGTTCATCGTGTCACTCGTTGGCGATGAACGGACGTGGCGGGTGGAAGGTAGAGCGGTCGTGCTGAAAAGGCAGTAAAGATGTGAAATAAGGACTCCATCCAAAAAGCCCTTACAGGCGGCGGGTGGGTGTTTCGGGAGGGGGTAAGATGAGCTTTTGCCGGGGCAATTTGACAATTACCGGAGGGCCACCAGGAGCGATTCATGGAAAGACTGAACTATTTCAACCCCTACCAGAGCAAGGGCGCATGGCATGAAGACCAACTGACCAGAGCATTCCTCGTCGTTGTGAGAATGGTGCCTCTGGCGCTGTCCGCATTTCTGGATCTCATTCGAGATCGGCAAACCACTGCTAAGAGTGAAAGACCGCTCCCTTCGCTGTCGGATCTACTGGTGCAAGATTTAGCGATACACACGCAGAAAGAGCAGGTGCCACAGACAACTGGACGTTTGATTTCAGTTGTGATGACGGATGAACACTGGCCGCCAGAAAGTCCGGTTCAGCAGTCTGACCGAGGCGCACGGTATGACGGCGTGCTGTGCTTCGATCCAGACTGGATCATCGTCATTGAAAACAAGCCTTTGCACGTGAACATCTGGGCAGACCAAGTGAATCCTAGCCTTCCACTGGAGGGCCACGAAATCGTCATTGATCCACGCCTTGTGGTGCTTCAGTGGGGTGATGTGGTGAATCGCTTGACGGCACTATTGGACGTGAATTGGCTAGGGAGCACGGATAGGCAGCTTGTGTCCGACTTCCTTGACTTTCTCGATGAGCAGTTTGAGTATCTGAATCCATACGACACATTTGGGCGCTGCAAGGATTCGATGGTCTTACTTCATAAGCGGTGCGAGAAAATCCTGGAAGCTATTGCTCCCGGACAGGTGAAGTGGCAAGGTAGCTGGTCTACCCATTATTTCGAGTTGAAGAGTGCTCGACAAAGATCCGAGGCTCCGGTCAAGAGATGCGCCCTCTACCCAAAGCAATCCGGGGAAGATGTCAGCATCGAACTGGCGATGTATCCAGGAGACACCATGAATCAAGCTCGATCTTTCTACAAGTACCTGTCGGAGTATGGGGCGACACCGTTCTTGAATTTGAAGAATCAGGGTTGGTCCGTCAAGACCAATTTTCATTTCGGGTTCTTTCAGAAAGGATTTGGGCACGGCGTAAAAACAACTCTATCGGTCGAGGACTACCTAAGGTACTGGGGTGCAAGCGCACGACCTATAGAACAAATCTTGCCGGATGAACACGGTTTTGAATCGTCACTCAGGAGTTTGGTGGCTGACGGCCTCATCGCCGAGAGTGATGTTCTGAGCGTATCAACAAAGGCCGTTGCATTGGGAGCCATCAACTTAAATGTGATACCGGGGGTTGAGGTCATCTATCGGTGGTCTCTGGCTGATGCTGCGGCAATCGACAAGAAGAAAGACGGAATGGTTGAAGAAGTTAGGCGGAAGACGAATGAAGCGATTGCCACATGGGGCGGCGTACTGGTGACCTGGGGCGGGGACGCCACATTCTTGACGTGAAAGTTCATTATCGTGTTGTCATCGGTATCACCTGAATTATGCGCAGAACGATCCTCGAAGCGCGTGGTTCGTATGATCTGAGCGTGCGGCGAGCGCGATCGATGTCTCGTTTTGATTCTTTCTGTATCTGACCCGGTTTCCTCCAC
>JBEKBK010000767.1:0-2667 GCA_050015435.1 Bryobacteraceae bacterium | reverse complement strand
CTCGCCACAGATTCACGGTCTGCTCCGTACTCTGGCCTAGAGAGATGAATCCGTCGCAAATCTGGCTCCCTTGCGCGTCTAAGACGCAGAACGAGCTTAGAAATTGATTCAGGGTTACCGGATCGGCCAGGCCGTTGGGCTGCGGGAGCTGGTCTTGAAGCTGGTAGTATTGCAAGATTGCAGCGACCGACGTAAGCAACGCTCCCTGCTGCAGAATCGTGCCGCCATTGTTACCAAGCATGCCGCTGACCGCCTGCGTGAGGAACGGAAAATTGGTGAGCGAGAAAGCGGCGGACTTCACGCTGAAGGTCACAAGCTGTGTACCGGTCTCCGCGGTTGCCAAGGCGATCCCGGAGGCCATGGGCAGGCGGAGTGTCGCGCTGGCTTGGCCGTTCGCATTGGTGGTTGCGGTGGCGGGCACGATCTGGGCGCCCGGAGAAGCCGCAAAACTCACCGTCTGGCCGGGCAGCGGATTGCCGTTCTGATCCTGCACGACCACCACCAACGGACTCGCGAGCTGCGCGCCCGGCGCTCCGCTCTGCTGATCGCCCTGAACGATGGAGATCGTAATTGCGGCGGATGCATAATTTCGTATGGTGTAGGTGGTTTGCGCCGACGCTGTGCTGTTCACGTCGGCCGCGCTGACGGTGATCACTCCGCTTGCGGACGACGCCGGAACCAGCGAATCCCACGCGTAGGCGCCGGTCGGAACGGTTACGATAAAGTCTGCCTGTCCAGTCTGCGACACTCGCACGGTCGCGCCATTCGCAAAACCGCCAATGACCAGATGCACCGGCGCACCGCTGATAACTGTGGCTGGAGTTGCCGACACTAAAGGCTGGCGGGGTTGAGTCACTACCGTGGTTGTGCTGCTGCCTGGCGTATATTCGATGTAGCCGCCCTCGAAATCCTGCTCCCGAAGTCCGTTGGTGATGTGCTCGTTATCGGTGGGCGCGCCGAGATTGCCCCCTGGGCCTCCGCTCGCGAGGTATTGCATGAGCACCAATCCGGTGACATAAAATGCCTGCCCTGAAAGCGGGCCGATGGTAGGCGCCAAGATCAACGCGTTCTGAAAACTTTGCATGGTCCCGCCCGTGCCGCGAAACGTAGAGAACGAAGTTGGGGCGGCAGTGGGCGATCCGGCGGTTCCGGTCTCGTATCCCAGGGACGCCCACTCGGCCAGGATCGCGCCCGTGACCAACTGAACCGGGCTACCGGCGAGCGTGCCCTGTTGAAATGTTTGACGGCCGCCGGGGGTCGCGTCCGAAAGGGGGAACCCGATAGCCCCCGCCGGCCCACCGAGCGCAAGATATTCCGACAAAATCAGCCCGGCAACCACATAACCTGTGGAAGAGTTAAGGGGCACGGCAACCAGAAATTGAACCGGTGTCGCCCCGGCAGTCACAAACTGTTGTACGTAACCAGCTCCAACGCTAATCACGGCGGACGCGGCCGGCAATTGGACGCTCAGATTGTTCCGCGCGATCGCGGCTTGAAACGCCTGCTGGATCGCCGTCGTGGGCGCGCCTTCGCCGATCTGGCAACACGGCGCGGGCACGGTCACGGTCAGCATGGCGCTGGTCTTTCCTTCCGCACTCACGGTGATGATGGCTGTTCCGGCACCGACTGCTTTGAGCGTGGCTGTAAGCCCACTCGGCTGGACTTGCACCACTTGACCATTAGAAGTGTTCCATGTGACCGTCTGGTTCGGCAGCACCTGACCGGCGGTTGAATATACGGTGACTTGCGCGGACAGAGTCTGGCCCTGATTCAGCTGAACGGATCCGCTCGGCGCCAGCGTGAGGTTCGCAACCGGGTTCTGCAATACGGGAATCCCAGTCCCGGGATTGTACTGGATCGCACCACCTTCAAACGTTTGCTGGCGCATCCCGTTGGCAAGCAACAGCACTTGAGTGGAGGGTAATCCCAGCGACCCGGCGTAGCCACCGTTCGCAACGTAGAAATCGTAGATTGGTTCCGCGACACCCAGCACCCGTCCGCTGAGCACACCGGAGGTGATGGAGAAGATGGCTCCCTGATCGAAGGTCTGCAGTGTCGCTTTGGAGCTGTACGGGCTGGTCCCCGAGGTCTCGGCCGAATTCGCGGGACCTAACCCGCTCACGCCGCCGAGCGTCATCCATTCGGTATAGAACGGATCCCGAGTGGCGAAGTTTTGAGACCCGCTCTGAGCCACTTGAGCGTACACGAAGAGGGCGTAATCGCCGGTGAAGGGCTGCCACTGACATGAGTTCGATGCGTTCGCGGGCCACAGAAGCGCGGGGCAATTGGCGGTGTCGGTGGACGGATAGCCGGCCGTCGCCGCTGAAAACGTGCTGTAGTACGCGAACATGGCCGCTTGCAACTGGAACACGTTGTCGGCCGCAGTCATGTCGGGCTTGATCAATGCCAACGTGATGTTCTTGTTCGTGACCCCGGGAAACTGCTGAATCAGACCGGTGGAACCGTAGTTGGTGACAAAATCGAGCGGATCTCCCACCAGAAGGCGGAATCCGTTGCGCTCCCAAGCATCCAAGAACTGCTGCTGGAAGGGCGAGCCGTTGGCTCCGGCGCCCACTTCGGGCGTGGTCTGCGCAAAGGCGCACACGCAGCAGAACCATCCGATGAAGCAAAGCGAACCCCGACCTCGCATGATGTCTCTAGATTGTA
>JBEKBK010000766.1:0-2699 GCA_050015435.1 Bryobacteraceae bacterium | reverse complement strand
GTTTGCTACCCATTTCAGCAAGAGGGGCGACGACCGCGTCCCCTAGTGACTTTCAAAGCTGGGATGAGTTGGATGTTCTCACTCGATTGAGCCGACGCTTGGATGTGACTTGGATAGCACGAGTGAGGCTCAGCGAGGAAGAACCCAATCCGGCGCACTATCTTTTCGGAACGAACTGGAACTTTGGTGTTCGGAAGAATCTACGCGCCAGACGCATTGGAATCGTAGCGTTTTGCAGGCCGAAAGGCAGAGAGGAGCACAAATTATGATTCTCGTCCTGGGAGCCACCGGTACCACCGGTGGAGAAGTCGCTCGTCAACTGATTCAGGCTGGCCAGAAACCTCGTTTGCTGGTCCTCAACCCATCCAAAGCCCGTGCTTTCGAAGGAAAGGCGGAAATCGTCCGAGGGGACCTCGGCAATCCGGAGTCGTTGATGGCGGCCATGCAAGGGATCGCCGGTCTCTACCTCATGTCGCCAGCTGCCAGTGATCCGGAACTCGAGGGCAACGCGATCGACGCTGCGAAAAAAGCCGGCGTGAAGCATGTGGTGAAGCTGTCCGTGATCGGGGCCGACGCCCCGATCGTTATGTTCTCGAAATGGCATGCCCGCTCGGAGGCATTGCTGCGCGAATCCGGACTTGCATGGACGATGCTTCGCCCGCAAACCTTTATGACCTATGCACTCGAGTGGGCCCATACCATCCGGTCGCAGGGGGCGTTTTACCTGCCGACGGGTGAAGGCCGCTGGGCCGCCATCGATCCAGCCGACATCGGAGCGGTTGCCGTCAAGGCCCTCACCGAGCCCGGCCATGAGCATCAGGCGTACACGCTGACTGGCCCGGAGTCGCTGAGTGCTGCGCAATACGCAGTCAAGCTTTCGGTGGCCATAGGTAAGCCGGTGAAGTTCGTCGACGTGCCGCCGGAGGCAGCTCGCCAAGGTATGCTTCAGAAAGGCATACCGACGGTGCTTGTGGACGCCCTCATGGAGTTGCTGGCCGTGACCAAGGCGGGCAAGCTCGACGCCGTTTCCGACGGCGTTTACAAGGCGACCGGACGAAATTGGCGACATTCGACGACTGGGCGAAGCGGAATGCCGCGGCGTTTCTCTAAACAATTCTGCGGGGAAGGCACGAAGCAAGCGTAGCGTCGAACCGAACAGCCCCCACGGTAAATGCCCAAATGGCGTGCTTCGACGATCGAAGTCACAGCGAGGGCGAACGGGGGCAGAACAGAATCGCAGGTTGCCCTGCACCATTCGAAGGAGGAATCAAATGGCTGAGCCCAAATCCGAACCAATCGAAAAGGCGATGAATGTTGAACCAGCATCAAGCGTGAGCACGCCAGATTTCGGCGCCCTCGTCGCCCGTCACCGCAACTACTTCCTGTCGGGCGCGACCCGCTCTGCGGAATGGCGAGAAACCCAGTTGATCGCATTGCGGTCGATGATGAAGGACCACGCCGAGGAGTTCTACGCCGCGTTGTGGACGGACCTCCGCCGCAACCGGACCGACGCGGATTGGACTGATGTGAAGTACATGACCAGCGAGATCGACCACGTGCTTGCTCACCTTGGGCAGTGGATGAAGCCGTTAGCGGTGAGCACGCCTCTCGTTCTGGCGCCATCCCACACGCAGGTGCAGTTCGATCCTCTCGGGGTCGGGCTGATTATCGGCACGTGGAACTATCCAGTGATGATGGTACTGTCACCGTTAGTCTCGGCGATTTCCGCGGGGAACGCGGCGGTTATCAAGCCATCGGAAGTATCTCTAGCCACCGCCGAAGTTATCGCACGGCTCGTCCCCGAATATCTGGACCGCAACGCGTTTTCAGCAGTCCTCGGCCACGCACCCGTGACCACCGCACTACTGGAGCAGCAATGGGACCACATCTTTTTTACAGGTGGCACGACCGTCGCCAAGGTGGTCATGACCGCGGCAGCAAAACATTTGACCCCAGTCGTGCTCGAACTGGGCGGGAAGAGTCCCACCATCGTGCACTCCTCAGCCAACCTGCGCGTCGCGGCGCACCGTATCGCCTACGGGCGCTGGTTTAATGCCGGCCAGACGTGCACGGCGGCGGACTATGTCCTCGTGTTCAAGGACGTTGCCAAGGCATTTCTAGGACACTTGAAAGAAACGTTGCTTGAGTTCTACGGAGAGGATCCGCAGAAAAGCCCGGATTATGGCCGGATCGTCAGTTCCCATCACTTTGACCGTCTGACGAAGCTGCTCAGCAGCGGGACGATCTTTCATGGTGGGCAGCACGACCCGACGGACCGTTTTATCGCGCCAACGGTGCTGGTTAACGTGTCGCCGGACTCGCCCGCGATGCAGGAAGAGATTTTCGGCCCCATCCTACCGGTCCTGGAGGTCGCCGACGTTCGGGAAGTGATCCACTTCGTCAACGCGCGGCCGAGCCCTCTCGGTCTGTACGTGTTCTCTGAAGATCGGTCCGTGACCGAGCAGATCCTGAACTCGACGACATCGGGGGATGCCGAGGTCAACGACTGCACCCTTCACCCGCTCATCCATGATTTGCCATTTGGCGGCGTCGGCAACTCCGGAATGGGCAAATATCACGGCGAGTGGGGATTCCGGACGTACACCAATGCGCGCGGTGTTCTGTACCACAGCACGCGGCTCGACCCAGCCGTCCGTTATCCTCCTTACGACCGTAACCAGAGGCTGCGGGAATTTGTC
>JBEKBK010000765.1:0-2699 GCA_050015435.1 Bryobacteraceae bacterium | reverse complement strand
GACCACCTCCTAAGACGCGCCGGACGTCGCTCAGAGAAGTGGCGTCGCCGCATAGGATCCGGTGATTGCCCAGCACCCACAAGTCTCCCGGCTGGCTCACTGGATTCTCAGGAACCGCGGGGACCAAGTCAGGATCGGTCAATCCGTCGGTCCCCTGGGCCCGCGCGACCAGATCTTTGATTTCGCCCAAATCAAATCCAGTCAGTTCGAGATCGAAGTCCAAGCCCTTCAGGTCAAGCAACTCAAGTCCTACCAGATCCGCATCCCAAGACGTCTCCTCATGACTCCGGTTATCGAGCAGCCGATAAGCGCGCACCTGAGCGGGCGTAAGGTTGAGAGCAACGTGGACCGGAGCTTCTGTGAGGCCGAGTTTCTGGGCAGCTAAGAGTCGCACATGGCCCACGATAATGACGCCGTCTTTGTCGACCACGATGGGCTGGCGCCACCCGAATTCTCGAATTGACGCCGCAACCTTGTCTATAGCTCGAGGTGGTATCTGGCGGGCATTACGGGCGTATGGTCGGATTTTATCAAGGGGAGAGATCGTCACTACCATCCGGATTGCCCTCCCTCATAGCCCCCTCGTTGCATTTTTTCAGCTTCCTGGCGGTAGTACTCGAAAAGGCCAGAGTACGGCATCTTGATTTCAGCAAATGCGAGCACGATGGCTTCGGCCCGGTCTGGAGACTTTACGCCGCGTTTGCGCGCCTCGTCCTTCGACTCGATCACGATCTGTCCACGGCTGTTGTGGCTGTAACGAATCCCGGCGAGTTGCGCGATCGTCTTGTCGTCGGTCAGACCGGCGAGATCCCCCGACATCGCCTTCAACCGTAAACTCCAGTACAGTTCGGCTTTGAGGTTCGAATACTTGTCCTTGTCGCGCGGTGCTTCGCCGACGTTGACCTCCGTCACCGGTAGACCATGGTCGCGCAGGTGCTGGGCCATATAGTAACCGATGCCCACACTGTCGACATTAACTTCCTTCAGCCGCGATTTGAACGGCAACAGTGCAGCCAGTACGTCACCGCGCGGATCACGGCCCGCCCAGGCGTTCATTAGGATGATTCGAGGGCCTTGTCGGACGCATAGAACCGTTTCATCTTCACCGGGTCCGGCCACATCGAGCCCAGCGCACAGGTCTCCATCACCCTCGGTCCGCAACTTCGCTTGCTCAAGCCAGGTCAGTGAGAAGAGTGCGTCTTCAGACTGTTGTGGAAAGTTCCCCAGCACACGCGATTCCCACAGGGGGTGACCCGGACCCCATTCAAAATATTTCTCCTTTACCCAGCGCCTTGTGGTGAGGTAGGGACGCGGATTCTCATCCAACTTTTTTTCGGACATCTCCAGCAGCTCTTCCACGGTGATGCCCTGAAGATTGGGAGTATCGAACGCCGAGATGGTGATCAGACTCCAGCCCTCGCGACTGCTGGTGAACGCGTCATAGAACGGTCCGCTCGAAATGACCGGATTTCCCAGAGCGAGAACCCGGACGTCGCCGCCTGCCCGGATGCCTTCGATCGCCTCGTAGATAGCTGGCAAGACACCCGGTGCTTCATCGAGGATGACCAGCACCTTCCCGTGAAAGCCCTGGAATCGAACGCCCTCGTTGGTCGAGAGCCCGATGGCGTAGCGGCCGGGACCCAAATGTAGCGAGGTGGCCGCCGGTTTCGGGTAGGCGATCGTTGAGCGACCAACCAGACGGTGGATTTCACCCCACAGAACCCGCTCCACCTGGGTCCAGGTAGGTGCCGTGGTCACGACTACCGCCTCGGGATGCTTGGTGAGCCACCACAGGGCGGTCGCTGCGGCTATGCAAGTTTTTCCGCTGCTATGGGACGCTTTCACCGCCGTCCGCTGGGACTTCGCGACGGATTGCAGAATTTCGATTTGCTTAAACCAGATGTCCAGGTTCAACATGGTCTGAGCGAACCGTGCCGGATCTTCAATCAGAGCGCTAAACTTTTTGAGTTCTTTTTGCTTGCGTGAGGATCGCATCGACAGCCTCCAAAGTAATTTGCAAAGGACCACCATTTACACCGCTCAACTCCACAGGAGTGACGTCTCGCTGACCTAGGAATTGCTTACCCAGCCAAACGCCCATCGTGGCGTTGCCTGCCTCCAACAACTTCATTTGTGCGCGACGCACTGAAATGCGTCCCCTCGCTCGCCCGCGCGTCATCACTTCGGAGAATTCGGGTTTCTTCGCGTAGTTCTCGATCGTTCGCAATGAGCAGTTGAACCACGCTGCGATCTCCTCGTGAGTGCACTGAAGGGAGCACAGCTTCTCCAACTCGACAAGATCAATTTCTACTGGTTTCCGGCCAGCGCCGGCACGACGGCCACCTTGCATAGTGAACCTCCTATACCAAGCAAATAGACTGTTCGAGAAGTCTTTTCACCAGTCTCGAAGCCTAGCTGATACTCTTTATACCCGACGTCGGAGGAAATTAGAATATGTGGAGCGATAGTTTTGGTGCAGATAGGCAATAACGCTTATCTGCGCATTTTTGTGCCGGGCAAACCGAGGTGTGTAAGAACCAAAGCAACGCGCGTCCCGATCTGATGAGCTCGCTTTTTCTGGCTCTCCGCAGGAATTCGTAACAAGTGGCATTCTACGCGGCTTTCCTGGCTTTCTGAAAAGCGACGTATTCGGTGTTGGTCACGGCTATGCGCCGTGCTTTCAGCAGGAGGTAACGCAT
>JBEKBK010000764.1:0-2713 GCA_050015435.1 Bryobacteraceae bacterium | reverse complement strand
TGCTTGCGCCGATTCCGGTGGAACTCGAGGAGCGTTGGGGACTGGATCACGGTGCCTGGTCCGTGCTGCGTCATATCTACCCTCATGCGGACATTCCGGTGGTCCAACTCAGCATTAACGAAACCGAGGCTGCACCTTTTCATTATGAGATTGGCAGGCGTCTGGCCGCGCTGCGAGACGAAGGCATCTTGATCGTTGGCAGCGGGAACCTGGTCCACAACCTGCATGCCTATGCATGGGGACGGCACGCAGTTGAACCTTACGAGTGGGCGGTGAATTTCGAAAGCCGAACGCGTCAACTTCTGCTTGCGGGCGAATTCGTTCCTTTGGTCAACTATGAGCGTTTGGGCCGTGACGCGGCGCTTGCCGTCCCCACGCCGGACCACTACTTACCGTTGTTGTACGTCATCGGCGCCACGACGAAACCGGACAAGGTGACGTTTCCAGTGGAAGGAGTCGATGGCGGATCGATTTCAATGCTCGCCGTACAAGTCGGCTAACGGGTGGCCCAATCATACTGCCGGGCCGTCTCATCGATCAGATCCGGAAGATCCTCGGCTAACACAAATCGCTCGTTAACCAATTGGCGCGCGGCAAGAGCGATTTTTCCCAGGTAGTATTCACGGCTTGGATAACGCTCTGAAATGGATCGCCTCGAGTCGCCGTTCTTGCGCGCGGCAGGCGTGGCCGCGAATGGATAAATGGAACCTGCCTCGCCTAGAAATTGATCCGGGGATCCGATGTCGGCGGCTCGATAATTCCAGCCGGCGTAAGTCGCAATCGGAACTGATACGGAGGGCAGCCGAATGCCCGCCCGCGCGTTGCCATCCTCGTCCACCGCAGGCACCAATCCGACGTATTGTTTGCCCACATGCGGTGGTTCGAACGTGACCATGCGCGGCCATTCGGGTCCAAAGTCAAGCCGGTACGTCAATAGCATCGGAGGCGGTAAACGCAATCCGGGAATCTTCGGCCATCCGGCATCCGCAGGCTTGGTCAGTGTTCGATCGGCAATCTTTGGATAACTGTTCGCGGGAGGCTCCTTTCCTTCCACCACCCACTCATCGAGTGCATCAAGCAGCGCACGAATGATGGGACCTCGGTCCAGTGGGCTCAGCGGAGCGGCCGTCCCCCCAACCGGTGCGGGTGGCCATGGACCGATGAAGTGCGGCCCTGCGGCGACAGCGTAGATTCGTACGTTCAGCGGCGGCACCACGTCGTGCTCTCCGAGCACATCGGTATGGATGAGAGATCCTGCACGGTTAAAATATTCCGAATTGCTGAACACGTGAAACAGCTTCGGCGAGACGTGCCGCGCTTCGGCTTTGGCAAGCAAGGAATCGGTCTTTCCGGTGACAGGGTCGGTCTCAGGACCATCCGTGAACGGGAACATATCCACCGGGTAGAAGATGTTGAAAAACTCTTCCGCATCTCGAGATGCCTGTCCGAAGCGGTGATTGAATGATCCGCGACCGGCTCCGCCAACCTCGTCAAACACGCCGTCAAATACGATGCGGCCCTGATCATCCTCGTTGAAGCCTTCATACAGGAAGTGCCGCAGGTAGCGCCCGCTCTGCGACACGCCCCAGCCATAGGCAAATCGGACGCCGCGCACTGGGTTTGCATCCGTGTTGTTATGTTTCAAGAAACTGATTACGTCGCGCATGCCCGCGAGTCCGGTTCCCAAGACGCGCGGATCACGCACGCGATAAACCACGTCATAGATGCGCCCCAGTTCGAAACCTCCGTCGACGGCCACGCTGCCGTCGCCCACAAAACGCCATTTCTCGCGTGCGATGCGCTGCGGCGGGTCGAGTTGGCGATTGCGGACCGTCATCACAGCCTCCGGATCGTTCGGATTTTCCACCCGATAAGCCAGATGATTGCGATCGGTCAACGGCTGCGTCGCTGCGTTCGTGTTGGGAACGAAGTTGCCGCGAATCAGACCAGTGATGGGTTTCCCGTGGTCGGTGGCGATCGGCATGTCCATCCGCATCATGCCCTCAGGCACGTCCCATTGCCACCCCATCCAGAACAGCGAATATCCCTGGTTCATGAGGCGGCCGTCGCCGAATTCCGCGGGAGTCTTCGGGTCCTGCCCGCCGGACGCCTTCTGAAAGACTCGGAGGATTGACTTGCCGCCCCGGTTTCCGATCTCACAGAACAGACGGCCGTTTCCACGCGTGGGGTCCACGGGTTTTAGCAGGTAGAAATCCGCGGTGAACTCGACTTCTCCACTCGCGTTGCGTGGCGCCAGATCGAGATCGATCACGCCCTTGTTTGCCGGGGCCGACGGATCGAGCGCGAACTCGACTTTGCCCACCAGCTTTTCGTATGGCCCGGCAAGTCCGAACGATTTACCATTCAATACAGGTTCGCGACGCTCAATCCGAAGTTTCACTACACGCGCTTGGCCCTCCGTCGCAAACAACCCTGCACATAGCAGAACTGGAACTAAAGATTTCATGGCTATTAGCCTCAATGAGCGGACTTGACTGCAATCTGGGAAACCGCATCGTACATATAGTGGACGAACGCCACCATGGAACTCGCCCTCACGCGCTCATTATCGCTGTGATACGGGTGGTTGATGGTACCTGAATTATGCGCAGAACGATCCTCGAAGCGCGTGGTTCGTATGATCTGAGCGTGCGGCGAGCGCGATCGATGTCTCGTTTTGATTCTTTCTGTATCTGACCCGGTTTCCTCCACT
>JBEKBK010000763.1:0-2728 GCA_050015435.1 Bryobacteraceae bacterium | reverse complement strand
GAACAGGCCGCGCGGGAAGTGCTGGCGTTGCCGATGTTCCCGGAGTTGACCGAGGCCGAGATTCAGTCGGTGGTCGAGAGCATCGCCGAATTTTACAGTTGATTGAATTGGCAGAGGACGCCGAGGTCGCTGACAAAGGTCGCTTCTTCCTGGAACCTCTGCGTGCTCCGCGTGTTCCGTGGTTACCAGGGTTCTGTCGTCTCAACGGCTCGCGTCGAAGGGGATGCTAATTTCTGCCCGTGTGCGCGAGCGGGCCGCAGCGTAAAGCCATTTCTTGACGGCAGCCATCGCAGCCTCGCCCAGAATCGGGTTGCCTCCGACCAGTTCGACGTCTTCGACAGTACCGTTCGAGGCAATGGTCACTTTCACGCGCACGGTGCCGCCAATGTGGTTGCTCAGCAGTATCGCCGGATACGCGGGTTCGACGCGGAAAATAAGCTTTCGTGCCCCGTCGCTCTCGGATTGATACACCGTTAACGTCTTCACCCCGTCCACCGGGGCGGTAGAACTCACGTATCCGATTGCGCCTCGCGTTTTGGCGACGTAGGCAGCTACCTCTTCATCGGAACGAAGGGTCTTCGGCATCGAGCCCTTGCCGGTGAAGACCAGAGTGCGGTAGTAGTCCTGCAGGGCGTCGTTGTTCTTGTCGAGATATTCCTTCAAGAAACTTTCGTGTGCCGGCCCTCCCTTCGACAGCACCGGCTCAACATGCGTTCCGTCATGGAGTGAATTCCGTTCCCCCAGGAAGACGCTCTTGATCTCACTGACGGAAATCGATTCGGTTTTGACGCTCGGGTTGGCAATTACCTTGACGTTGCCGGCCATGGCATGGATTGAACCGAACATCACGACGGCACACACGAGGAGCGTTTTCGGATTCTTCATCGCGGTTTTCATTTATCAGTTCCCGTGAACCTAGAAGTTGAAACCCGTCTTGACCACCAATGCGTTCGTGTTGGGCTTGAGACCCTGCGGATTGTCCACATCGTAGAACCCGCTGGGATAAAAAATAGGGGCACCATAACCGTCCATGAAGTGACCCTCCACCTTGACGTTCATGAACCGATTCAGGTCGACCCGCCCGGTGACGACTTTGTCGTAGATATGGCCGGATGTGGTGCCGCCGATATTCTGCGGGGGACCATACAACGAGTAGTGGGAGTAGTACGAACCGAGTTGAAGTCGCTTTGCGACCTTGTAAGCCCCAGCGACGTACCACCCGCGCACGTCGGTTTGGGCCAGAAACGCGCCGCTGTAAATCGCCTGGTCACGCCAGTAGCGGCGGTACTCGGAGTCAATCTGCAGTTTGTCGTGGGTGTACCGCCCGTAGTATTGGTTCGTCCAGTCGGCCTTGGACCACTCGTGATAGGGCGTCAAAGGACCGAATGCGGTGGTCGTGCCATAGCCGTCAATGTCTTCATTCATGCGCGATATGCCGGCCAGCAGCCCTCTGAGGGGCGTCGTCCAGCGCAGGTCGCCGCCATACTGGAGTCCGCCATAGCTGGACAGGTTGACTAACGCCGGAGGCGCTTTTAGCAGAAAGGGGTAACCGCCGTAGTGGCTATCCTGGCGCTGACCCGCATAACCGGTATACGAGAGAGTGCCGCGTCCTTTCCCGAGAGGAATGCTGCCGTAGACATCCCCGCCCGTGTGAGCAATGGTGGAGTCGCGCAGGTCGATCGCATAGACACCCTGGGGAAGCAGGGCAAAGGGGTGCAGGAAATCCAGGTCCTGCGTGTCGTTGTAGAGTCCCAAGGTGGTTTTGACTTTGCCGCCGCGAATCCCGAACCAAGGCTTGAACCGGTAGTCGGCCAACGCCCAGTCGAGCGAGGGATGCCAGCGTCCGAGCTGACCAAGATTGCGATCATAGATCTGCGCCCCAACGCGAAACCTGTCGGTGATCTGCGTGGAGGCATTCGCCCCAAAATCCGTGAATTCACCACTGCCGACGTTAGCCGTGTTCATGGTCAGCCAGTTGTTGTCGTTCGTGTGAACGAATCCCTGCGAGCCGAACCCGTGGATTTGGACTTTCCGGTCAAAGAGTGTGAAGTCCTGCGCATGCAGATAGAGCGGGACTGCACAGAAGCAGATGGACAGCATCAAAACGGTCCGTCGACTCATAGTCTCCCTCGATGAAGTAGCCAAGCATCCCGGAAAATCAGGAGAGCCAAGATGATCCAACTTAAAGATCTATCGGCTCCGGGTGGGCAAGCCTAGGTCACCTAGGTAGAGGCCGGGCCTTTCGGTAGGGAATCGTGGGAGATTGACGGGCCGCAACCATTGCAGGCGCGCCTCGCGAGTATGGGCAGGCACGTCCCTTCAGTGCTGAATGTTGCCCTTGCGGTATCTGGCTCTTGCCGCAGGAGGGTTATCGCTTGCGCCGCGCCGCTCGCTTCGGTGATGTCCGCGCGGACCGCACCGGCTCTTCTCCCGGAGCGTACACGCGGCGCACAATTGGCGTGTTGAGCTTGTATTTGCGCTCGGTTACGTTGCCATTATCGTCCTGCACGCGAATGGTGAACGCGGGCAACACGCCTTCCTTGTCGAAGTTTTCTTGCGAAACGGTCACCGGCAGGACGCCTGCCATGCGCTCGCGATACGCTGTCTCATAGCGATGGCGCTTCACGTTCCAGGTGAAAACGCGAATCTGGTTGAAGTCAAACGGCAGGCCATCCTTCGGTTCGGTGACGACGGTCAAGTACTGCGCGACTTTCTTCTCTTCATCCTG
>JBEKBK010000762.1:0-2744 GCA_050015435.1 Bryobacteraceae bacterium | reverse complement strand
CACCGGTAACATAGCCACCACGCCCGCCGCGCTCATCGCGCCCCACCTGATCTCATATTGCGTGACCTGAGATGCGATGCCCACCGGCAGCGTCATCGCTGTCTCGGTCTGCGTGAGAATCAGAGCAAAGAGAAACTCGTTCCAGGCGACGATCAGGCAGAAGACGGCGGTCGCGGCCAGACCGGGCCGCACCAAGGGAAGCACAATTCGCAACAAGGCGCCCAGGCGCGTTTCGCCGTCGAGCCGCGCCGCCTCCTCGATCTCCTTCGGAACCTCTTCAAAGAAGCTGCGCATCATCCAGACCACGAACGGAAGATTAAACGCCGTGTAGACGAGGGCGAGCCCGAGCAAAGAGTTCAGCAGATGAACCTGACGCAACATCAAGAAGAGCGGGACGATGGTCACGATCGGTGGCAGCATGCGCGTCGAAAGGATCCAATCGCCGATATTCGCGCTCCAGTTTCCGGGCCATTCGAAGCGCGCCAAGCCATAGGCCGCGGGCACTCCGATCAAGAGCGCAGCCACGGTGGAACTTGCGGCAAGGATCACCGAGTTCAGGAAATACGTCGCGAACGAACCTCCGCTAAAGGCCTCGACGTAGTGTTCGAGCGTCGCCGTGAAGCCGATCCATTGGGGCGGATAGGCGAACTGGTCGATTTCGCGCTTCAGCGATATCGTCACCAGCCAATACACGGGCGCAAGCGCGACGACTAAAGCGATGGCGGCTGCGGCATATACGAATACTCTCTTCACCGCACCCTCACCAATCGCGCCAACCCGCGCGAAAAAAGCATGGTCGCAGCCAGCAATACAAAGGACATCGCCGCGGCGTATCCAAAATTCGAAAATCTGAATGCAGTGCGGTAAATGTAGAGGCTCGCGGTTTCCGTGGCGGTGCCCGGACCTCCCTGCGTCAGGATGAAGATCTGATCGAAGATCCGCACCAGGTCCATCGCCCGCAGCAGCAGCGCCAGCAGAATGGTCGGTTTCAACAAGGGCAGAATCACGTCCCTGAAGACTTGCCAGGGACCCGCTCCGTCGATTCGTGCGGCTTCCAACGGCTCGAGCGGAATCGCCTGAAGTCCAGCCGAAAGCAGCAGGAACAGGAACGGCGTCCACTCCCAAATGTCCACGAGGATCACGGATATCAATGCCGAGCTTTCGCCACTCGTCCAAGTCAGCTGCGACGTGTTCACGCCGAACTGCCGTAAAGTCCCGTTTAGCAAGCCGAATTGCGGATTATAAATCAGACGCCATGCCACAGCCGCGACCACGGGCGGGAGTAGCATCGGTACAAGAAGTCCCGCGCGAAACAGAACCCTGCCGCGGGCCAGCGACTCGATCAGCAACGCGAGCCCGAGGCCCAGCGCAAATTCGATGGTCAATGCGACGGCTGTGAAAATCAACGTTTGGGCGGCAGCCACCGCGAACACACGATCTTGAAACAGCCGTGCGAAATTGGCCAGCGTGAACGTTCCGGCTGAGTTGGTGAGACTGACTCGTGCGGCAAAGATCAGGGGATAGAGGGACAACGCGAACAGGACAAGTAACGCCGGCATGACCCACGGCATTCCCTGTGAGATTCGGCGCAGCCTCATTGTCCTCGCTGAAGAATCTGGCTGATCTCGCGGGCGGCGTTATGCATCGCCTCCGCTGGATCCATGGTTCCCGCGTTGGCCTTAGAGAGATAAATCCCGAACGTATTCTCGATTTCATTCCAGAGCGGAGTCCGCGGACGAGGCCGCGCCGATTCGAGCGACGCGAGCTGCGCCGGAAACGCGCGAAAACGCGCGGTCAACTCCGGGGATTCGAACAAGCTGCGCCGAGTCGGCGGATTTCCCCGCAGCGCGGCTTGCTGCATCTGCGGCGCGTCGGTGGCCCAGTAGAGAAAAGCGAAGGCATCGCTCTGATGCTTCGAACCCGCAGGTACGGCGACCAACCATGTCCCAAGTTCGCCGACTCCCGGAGAACGCTCGCCCAGCATGGGCAAAAACCCAATCTTGCCAACCACCTTCGATTTCGATGGATCATCCATGGCCGCGATCCAAGCCGGCCAGTTAATGCTCATGGCAGCGGTCGATTGGAGCAGGTGCGCGGAAACTTCGTCTGCATTGAAGCCGGCGTACCCTGGCGGGGAATACTTGCCCAGCTCGACCATGAATCTTAAAGCTTCAATCGCTGCGGGCGAGTCGCACACCGGTTTGCCTGAGGTGTCGAGAACATCCCCTCCGAAGGCCCACAGCAGCGGCATGAAATCCGCCACGACGGCGTTCCCAGGTGCGGCGCGCATCACGTATCCGAACATCTTTTCCTGTGTGCCGATGATCTTCGCGGCGCTTAACACCTCATGCCACGTTTTGGGCGGGGCTAAGTTATATTTCGCAAAGAGGTCCTGGCGATAGAAAAACAACTGCGAATTCCCAACGTAAGGCAAAGCGAAATACGTCCCGCTGCCGAAAGGATTCCGGCACACCGCCAGGCAGCTTGGGACAAATCCTTCGTCGGGGTTGTGCGGGAGCGGCGCGAGATTGCCGCCTTCGACCAATCGGGGAAACCACGGATCGTCGAGCATGATCACGTCGTAAGCGCCCGTGCGACTGGTGAGATCGAGCTGCTCTTTCTCAAAGAGATTCGCGTACGGCAGTTCAACTACTTCGACCCTTGTCCCGTGGGCCTCGCCCCATTCCTTCGCCGCGGCCTTCAGCGCAGTGCCCTCTACGCCGGCGTTGACCGCAATGGTCAGC
>JBEKBK010000761.1:0-2783 GCA_050015435.1 Bryobacteraceae bacterium | reverse complement strand
AACGGCCCGGTCCACCATTGGCCCGCTGAGGTCGAGCAGGGTCGAGGGCAGGTTGGGCAGAATGGTGATGACGTTGCGAGTGTAGTTGCCCGCGCCGCACCCGTCGACCAAAATAACCCGAGCACCGGGCTGAGTCTTCGCCCTTAAACGCGGCTAAGTAGTCCGCATACCGGTTCCACATGACATCCTGAATTGTCGGCACCGAGTGCGACACCAGATCCGAGATCCAGACCGACCCTCCGGGCTTGAGACATTCATAGAACTTCGAAAACACTCGCGTCCATTCGTCCGTTTCGCGAAGATGATGGAGCACGGCTGCCGCTACGATCACGTCGAACCGAGCCGAGCCGAGATCCACCTCGCGTATATCTCCCTGGATTGCCGTCACACTTCCCTTGGTACTCGCCTGCACGCGGGAAACGGCGCGGTCCAGCATTGGCGCGCTGAGGTCGATCAGGGTCGCGTTCAGGTTGGGCAGATTGTTGAGGACTTTGAGAGTGTAGTTGCCCGCGCCGCACCCGACGTCCAAAATATCCCGAGCACCGGGATTCGTCTTCGCCATCGTTTGGGCAATCAGATCCAGAACCAAGGCAGCGTCCATGGTCGCGGTCTGACCGGTCTCCAGGTTTGAAAACCGTTCGACATCGCGATCGAAACGCTCGCGGATCTGCTCCACGCTGGACTTCGTCATACTTACAAAGCTTGACACAATTGCGTGTCCGTGCATAAACTAAGCCAGGTGCAACACAGCCGCGCTAAGGCGAACTCCGTCGTTTCCGTCGCCTCAAAGCCCCGTTCTCTGGGGCCGACGACCAGTCAGGAAGAGTGCATCGTCTTCGACACTTGTTGTGTCGCCTTCAATCTGAGGAAGACCGCCCGCGCGGTGGGTAAGGTCTACGACCAGGAGATGCGCGGAGCGCCCATCCGTGGGCCGCTTTTCAGCGTGCTCGTGATCATTTCGAAGCGCCGGTCGGCATCGATCAGCGGTCTTGCGAACGATATTGGCCTGGATCGAACCACGTTAACGCGCAATTTGAAGCCCCTCGAAAAACGCGGCCTGATTAGAATTGCGCCCGGGACCAACAGGTCCAAGGATGTCACGCTGCTGCCGAAGGGCGAGGCCGCGTTGCAGGAATCCATGGCTTACTGGCGGAAGGCGCAAGAGAAGGTCGTCCAAGCGCTGGGCGAGGACCGCTGGCAGAGAATGCGGCATGACCTTTCGGCCGCCATGGCGATCAGCCCGTCGGCCATTGGCCCCACGAATTAATCTCTGCGGACGGTTTCCAGTATCATAGGCAGCATGCGAATGCTCCTGCTTGTGCTCGCGATTCCGTGCATGTTCGCCCAAACGGCCCCAGACGGCGCGACTCGCGCGGACTGGCCGCATTATGGCGGCACGCAGTTGTCGTGGCGGTACAGCGCCCTCGACCAGATCAACACTGCCAACGTCAAGAGCCTTCTGCCGGCCTGGATTTTTCAGACCGGCGATTATGAGCAGGGCTTGCAATCCACTCCGATCGTGATCGGCGGCGTGCTGTACCTTGCGACGTCGCGGAGCCAGGTATTTGCCTTGGACGCGACAAACGGTAGCCTGATCTGGCAGTACAAATACCCATTGCCGCGCGGACCTCAGCGTCCCCAAAATCGCGGCGTCGCGGTGGCCGATGGCAAGGTATTCGTCGGAACTTACGACGATTATCTGGTGGCGATCGATCAAAAGACGGGGCGGGAGTCCTGGAAGGTCGCGGTCAACGATGCGCGGCAGTGCGGCTGCACCATCAACTCGGCGCCGCTGGTGGCCAAGGGCAAGGTGATTATCGGCGAGGCTGGCGGGGATGGCGCATTGCGCGGCTATTTGACCGCCTTCGATACCAAGACCGGACGACTGGCGTGGCGCTTCTACACAATTCCCGGTCCCGGCGAGAAGGGCCACGAAACCTGGAAGGGCGACAGTTGGAGATTCGGCGGGGGCGCAACTTGGATGACCGGATCGTTCGATCCGAGTTTGAACCTGGTCTACTGGGGGACGGGCAACGCTGCCGCTGACATGTACTCCGCGGATCGGGACCCTGGCGGGAGCGGGGATGACGGTCTGAATCTGTACACCTCGAGTGTGATTGCGTTGGACGTGGACACAGGCAAATTGCGTTGGTATTACCAGGAAGTCCCGAAGGACGTCTGGGACTATGATGCAGCCTACGAGAGCGTGCTGATCGACCGCGAAGTCAACGGGCGGGACGGAGTTAAAAGGACGAGGAAGCTGCTGGTACATGTCAACAAGAGCGGATACGCCTTCACTCTGGATCGCGAGACCGGTGAATTCATCAAGGCATTTCCCATCGTGGACCTGCACACGTGGGTGGAGGGCATCACGGAAGATGGCAAGTGGGTCGGGCGTCATGAGCCGGCGGCCGGTCAAAAGGTCAACGTCTGCCCCAGTCCCATCGGAGGTAAGAGCTGGAATCTGAACGCGTACTCGCCGCGCACGGGTATGATTTACACGCCGAGCGTCGAGATTTGCAGCGATTTAATCGCGAACAAGCAGGAGGCGCGCGAAGGCGGCTCATTCCTGGGCGGCAATTGGATTCTCAATTTACCTCCCGATCGAAAAGAATATAGTCACATCGACGCTTATGATCCCCTGACCGGCAAGCGCCAATGGACCTATCCGTATAAGACCCTTCTGTTCGCCTCGTTACTGGCCACCGCGGGCGATCTACTCTTCACCGGAGATCCCGAAGGATTCTTCTTCGCGCTCGATGCGCGCACGGGTAAGAAATTGT
>JBEKBK010000760.1:0-2804 GCA_050015435.1 Bryobacteraceae bacterium | reverse complement strand
GCAAGCCGTGTCGTATGCGCTGAAGAACTGGATCCCGTTGACGCGTTACTGCGGAGATGGCGATCTATCGATCGATAACAACCACACCGAGAGGTCTTTGCGGGGCATCGCGGTCGGCCGGCACAACTGGACGTTCGTAGGAAGCGATCGCGGCGGCAAGACCATGGCCGTCCTGCGAAGCTTTGTCGCATCCTGCGAACTGGCGAACGTCGATCCGTTCGCGTGGTTTCAAGACGTACTCTCCAGAATCGGAGCGCACTCGATCCAGCAACTCGACGAATTACTGCCGCACCGCTGGGCCGCCATCGCCTCTAAGCCGACCCTTTCGTCTCCTTCGCCCGACCCGCCGTCACTTGTGATGAATACCTCAAAGTTGAAGACATGAAACTGTCCTTGACGGAGGAGTGCAGGGACTTTAGGTGTAATCGGAACGCAACCAAATGAGCACATCACACCAAGAGACAGTCTCACTGAAAAGCCCCCTGGCTGCCACCGTCTTTTACCTCATCAACATCCTTCTATTCCCCCTCACGCTGATTGGCTACGTGCTTCATATTGGCTATCTATTCCTTGGGCGCCAGCCGGGCGTTTCAACGACCGCGCAGGGGCCGCTCTCCGCGCGCTGGACACAGCACCATCTCGGCGTTAGAGAAGATGAAGCAGCCAGCCGGCTGATGGTGTCCCTATTAGGCTTTTTTCCACTAGGCTGGTATCTCATGGCGGGACCAATGCTGCTGGCACATCGTCTGACAGGCTACGTTCCGAAGGCCTTCAGGTACCCTTATGAAGGTGAAGTTGCTGTGCAGCATCAAGCCTCAGCCCGACAGACATTCTTCGATGCTGTTATCAAACAGTACCTCGCTAATATCACACAGCTCGTGATCCTTGGTGCGGGCTTCGATACTCGCGCGTATCGGCTCCCAAACGACGCCCAGATTCAAGTTTTTGAGGTTGACGGCCCGAAAACGCAGGCAGTTAAGCGTCAGCTGCTGGAAAAGACTGGTCTCAACGCCTCAAGAGTCACGTTCGTATCTGCCGATTTCGAGAAGGAGGATTGGTTCTCACGCCTCGTGCAGGCTGGTTTTGATCCGCGTAAACCGGCGCTCTTCCTTTGGGAAGGTGTGGTCCATTATCTGGACCGGGAAGCCGTGGAATCTACGCTACACAAGATCGCCTCTATAGCCAAGGGCAGTGTCGTTGCATTTGACTATTTCACGACCGAACCGCTGGTATCACGGGGGCTCTATTGGCGTTTCGGGAGAGCGGCAACCAAAGCCGCAGGTGAGCCCCTGAAGTTTGGGATCGATAGTACGCCGCCGTCGCGCGAGCGCCTCGCCGAATTGCTCCGATCTTGCGGGCTCCGGCTCGTCGAGCAACGCACCCTCGGGGACGAGACGGGAGGGAAGCGCGCCTGGGGCGGGTTCGCAATTGCGATCGTGAATTAAGAATGAGTATCCTGCCTTAAACGTGGGGCTGTCCTCAGGCCTTGTCTTGCGGTGATCATAGAGCCGCGTCGTGGGAATATTCGAGTGGCCGAGCCACTCCTGAACCTTGGCAATATCGGCCTGATGATCAAGCGCATTGGTGGCCGCCGTCGCCCGAAGCGCATGGGCGCCGATCTCGAGTCCCAGGAGCGCCGAGTACGTCCGAACCAGCTTGTATATGCCATCCGGAGTGATGGCTTTCTTCCTGCCGCCGCTCGCCTCTAAGCGTCTTCTTCGCCCGATCCGCCGTCACTGGTGTTCATGTGATGAATACCCTAACACGCGAATGGAGTTCTACTCCAACTACGATCTGGCGCCGACACCGATTCAGGCCAGCGGCAGGCCGCCGTGGCAAGAACGAGAAAAGTCAATCAGGAACGCATTACACTGGCCGTCCGAGTTCGGTGGTATGAAAAGGCTGTAAGCCGTCGATGGCTTCGGGAGACTGCGTTTTCAAATCCCACTTGAAGAACCGCAGCGTAATCCGATCCGGCAAAAAGTCCGCGATCGTAAAACTGTGCTGCTCGATGGGCTTGACCTCTTCCTGCACGTCAAGATAAGCGGGCGGCGTGGAACCGATTCCGCGAAACGCTGAGGGCCAGCCAGCCGAGCTTGTACCAACCGGGCCAGCCAAGACCGCCGTAATCGGATTATTTCCCAGATTGAGTTTCCCAGAACGCAGAATCTTCCCGATGCCTACCGCATGCAGATCACCGCTGACTGTGAGCGCGATGCGGCCCTTCATAGCCGCCATGCCCGCGACCAGGCGATCGTGCTGCTTGAGCCAGCCGGCTTGCCAGTACGGCTTGGGTTCGGCGATGGTGAGCTTGCCTTCGGCGTTCAGCACGTCGGGATACCACTCCATCCACTTCCCGGCAGTCCATCCCAGCGGATTCGAGGGAGCATGCACCAAATGGGTTACCTCCGTCGACGCGGTGCGCGCTAGCAGCCACCGCTCGACCTCCGGATCGATGTAAACGGCACTAGGACCGGCGAGCGTGCAGGTCCGACGGACATCGTAGAGGAGGACTTCGACGAGCCGACCGTACCGAAGCGTGCCCCAGCTTTCTGAGACGCCGTTCGCTGCATCCCCGACTGCGCCCCACGGCAGGCCCCGCGGCCGGGTTTCATCTGGCAGGAATTCGGGGTAATAAAGCCGTTGTGTGGCGCGCGCCAGCTCAAGCTGAAACCAGACGGGTGGGAACGTGACGATCTCATCAAAAGCCTCGTCATTATCGAAGTAGTCGTGATCGTCTTGTAGGAAGAAGACCGGCGTCGAGCGGAAGTCGGTGCCATAGACCGGGACAATCTGCGGCCCTG
>JBEKBK010000759.1:0-2816 GCA_050015435.1 Bryobacteraceae bacterium | reverse complement strand
AATTGGGTTCGTTCCTGAAAATCGCTCCCCCTTCGATTCCCCCTCGCGCGAAACGCCGAAAACGGCCCCCGAACGCCAAAACGAGCAGCCCCAAACCGCCCCCAAGCCCCGGAAAGACGCCGCCTGACTCCCACCTCCATGCCCTCCACGGCCGAAACCCGCCCCTCCAACCGCTCCGCCGCGGTCGGCCTCGATCGGCCTGGGGACCGGCTCCCGCATGGCCGCGTCGAATTGGGGGATGAATTCGTCCTCCGTGGATTCTGGCGCAGTCTGGCACGCACTGGTAAGGCATTTGTTGTCAATCATGTCGATCGAAGGACGCGCCGCGCAAACGGGCCGCCAGTCCGGCGGAGACGAGCGCCAAGGCAACGCCGCTACGGGTGTCCGCGCGGCGGGCTAACCTGAAAGGCAAAGGGAGATGGCGTGACCTGCCGGAAATGCCGGGTTCCGATGAAAGAGCTGAAAGGTCACATCTTCCACAAGCAGCGAAAGTGGAAGTGCCCAAAGTGCGCAAGAATTCGGATGCAGCGGCAGAACTGACGCGCTGTTGGCGGCTGGCGAGGTTGGCCTAAACCAGAACGCCAACCAGTACCTCGATGCACGCCTTGCAGAAGGCTGGCAGATCCTCTGGCTTGCGGCTGGTCACGAGATTCCTGTCTACCACGACTTCGGCGTCAACCCAGTGCGCGCCTGCGTTTACCACATCGTCCTTGATTGCGAAGAAACTGGTTGCCTTGCGCCCCTTCAACATGCCGCCCGCGGAGCACAAAACCCACGGGCCGTGGCAGATCGAGGCGACCAGCTTGCCGGCCGAATCCATGTTATGCACGAACTGATTGGCGTTCGGATGGCGCCGGATGTGGTCCGGCGCATAGCCGCCGGGCACCACGACGCCGTCGAAATCGGCAGCCTTGACGTCACTGTAGGAAAGCTGGCACTTCACCGGGTAGCCCAGTTTGCTGGTGTAGGTCTCGCCGGCCTTTGCGCCGACCGTGATGACTGTCGCGCCGGCCTCCTGGAAGCGGAACAGCGGGTACCACACCTCCATTTCCTGATACAGGTTGTCCACGAGAATCGCGATCTTCTTTTCCGCAAGGTCCATGTTCCTATGATAGCCGCGTTGGCGATACCCCGTTGTCGTACCCAGCCTTCCGGCGAAGACTTTCTCCGCCAGGTGTAACCCCGTGCCGGCTTTCGCCGTACCCAGGCCGTAGGGGCTGGCGAAGCAACGCATCCCGGTGCGGCTCCACCGCCGCGCTCATATTGGTCACACGGGAGCACCCGAAGAGCCTGCATACGGCGTTCGGTACCTCTGTCGGATCGAGACCATGCGATTCTTCCTCCACGATGACAAACGCCCGGCGGATTTCCTCGGGTGCGGCGAAGTCCGAGCTTGCGCGACGCCGCGGGAAGTTTGCTCCGGTCCCGCACCGGCGCCTGTTGCAGAATCCGCAGAATCCGATTCCCCAAGCGCTGGACCGCATGTCGTGATAGCATATCTCGCATGAGTCCCTCACGCTGGCTCCTGTTCCTCCTGCTGGCGCTCGAACCGCGGCCTGTAGGCGCCACAGATATGACTGTCAATCTTCGCTCGCGCGTCGAAGCGTTCAAGGGCAGCGGTGAATGGCGCGAGGTGAGTCTCCAGCAATCCTTGTCTCCGGAAAAGACAGCAGTCCTGATCTGCGACATGTGGGACAAACATTGGTGCAGGGGCGCCACGGAGCGGGTCAATGGCCTGGTGGCGAAGATGGCGCCGTTCCTGGAATCGGCTCGCAAGCGAGGGATCCAGGTCATTCACGCACCGTCCGAAGTGATGGCTTTCTACCAGGACGCGCCTCAGCGCCAACGCATTCTGGCCCTTGCCAAGATCGATCCGCCGGCTCCGCTCAGTCTGCCCGATCCTCCACTCCCCATCGACGACAGCCGCGGCGGTTGCGATACGCCCGACCAGTTCTACAAAGCCTGGACGCGGGAGCATTCCGGTTTGCGCATCGACGCGTCGGATGTGATCTCCGACAGTGGTACGGAGATTTACAGCTTCCTCCGGGACCGCAACATTCATACCCTCCTGGTCATGGGTGTACACGCGAACATGTGTGTGCTCAATCGACCGTTCGCCATCAAGAGAATGACTACACTGGGTATTCACTGCATTCTCGTCCGGGACCTGACCGACGCCATGTACAATCCGGAAGATCCGCCCCATGTTAGTCACGACGCAGGCACGCAGTTGGTGATCGAGTACATCGAGAAATACTGGTGCCCAACGACGACCAGTGCCGAACTTCTGCGGGCATTCGCTCACTAGAGCGCGCATGGCGAACTTCACACGAAGGCAAATCCTCGCGGGGCTCCCCTTATTGGCCTTCCAAGCCAGCCGGGCACGGCAACGTCCCAATATCATCCTGTGTTTGATCGACGACTTGGGCTGGACCGACCTCGGCTGCTTCGGAAGCGACTATTACCGGACGCCGAACATCGACCGCTTCGCGACGCAGAGCGTGAGGTTCACGCAGGCGTACTCGGCGTGTACCGTCTGCTCCCCATCGCGCGCCGGCATCATGACCGGAAAGTATCCCGCACGGCTTCACATTACCGACTGGATTCCGGGAGAGCAGCATCCCTGGGCGAAGCTCAAGCCCCCCGATTGGACCCAGCACCTGCCCCTCGAAGAACGAACCATGGCGGAGATGGTAAAGCCGCTGGGATATCGAACTCAGCACATAGGCAAATGGCACCTGGGGAACGAGCCGTTTTATCCGGAGCATCAAGGGTTCGACGGGAATATCGGCGGCACGTTTCGCGGACAGCCGCCC
>JBEKBK010000758.1:0-2836 GCA_050015435.1 Bryobacteraceae bacterium | reverse complement strand
TGGCGGTTCGAGGACTTGGGCGTTGGACCGCCGAGTGGCAGGTTCTACCATTCTACTGGCCGTCGACACGCCAATGCCTAAACACTGCGCGACCAGCATGGAGCTATCCAATGCCACAACGTGGGGACCCAACTTCCGTGTAGCCGACCATCTGCCCGGGAATCCAGTCGCATCCGCGCTTGGAGCGTTATTCGGCAAATGACGTGAAGGCGACTTCACGTGAGTGATGAAAGTCGGCTGCTCGAGAGGAGATCGGTTTAATTGTGAATCGGTATCAACGTGCCGGCCTGTGTTGACACTCCATTGTAAATCGCCGTGATCGGTTGGTCCCCATTCGCCAGCGATGCTGGGACAACGACGTTGAATTGGAACTCGCCGGGCGACACCAGGCCGGCAAACGTCACATTAGCCGCGACACCGCCTATGTTCACTGTCGGCAGAGGGGATAGGGTCCCCGATTGACTGAGCGACCCGCTCAACACCGGAGTTGAGGTTGAGCCAAATCCGTTGGCAAAGAGCAGCACAGTCTCGCCAGGCTTGGCTGGTGTTGTCGAGCCAGGATAAAGACTGGCCGGTCCGATAAGCGTGCCGTTGGCGTGAACGGCCGCGACGTACGGTCCCCCATTGAACGCGAAAAACGATGGCGCGAGCGGCTGCGCTTGCACCTCGAAAACAGCGCTGGTGACTCCGTTGTTGGTCACCACCACTTGCGCCAAGCCCTGAATCGCGTCCGGCGGCGTTAGGATGTTGATTTGCGTGGGGCTGATGTAATACACGAAGGCGGATTTTCCGTTCACGGTCACGCTGACGCCATCGAGCGCCGTGGGCAGCTTGTTGTTGACGAAATCCGAGGTGCTCCAGATTCGCGAATCGCCCGCGGGCGCGAGATTGAAGCCCTTCACTTCGACCCAGGTATTCGGGGCGATGACCGGTACTTCGCCTTCGGCGTTTGCAACCGTAGCGACCTCGGGCGCGGCCGCGCCAATCGGACTGTAGGCGAGGTTGACGTTGGCGCCATTGGTCGTCAACTTGCCGAGGCTAGTTGCATTGGAGCTGGTAAGAGCCACCGCGGGTCCGCTCGAAGGTGCCAACATAATTCCCGCCAAGTCTATGTTCATAGTCCCCGTGAACGTGTAGGCGCTCGAGAAGGTCTGCATGTCCTGGCTGTATCCAGCCGGTAGAGTTTGGAATCCGATCGAGTTTTGGACAACCGAAGCGGGCGACGAGAGGTTTTCAATACTGAGCTTCACCGAGCTTGAATCCGTCAGGGTCGCGCCCAGGCAAATCGCACCAGTTTGCGCGCATATCGGAGGAAGGATCTTCAAACTAAACCGAACCTGCGGAGGATCTTGCACAAAAATGTTCCGGTAAACCGGCGGTTGCACGGCGCCGAACGTAGTGCCGGGCGTCATTAGGGAAGCGAAGACCGCATTATTCTGGTTTTGCAAAGGCCCCACGGAGGCTGTCGCCGGAAGTTCGGTCCAACTCGGGTTGGTCGGAGCGGTCCAGTCTGTCTTAACCACATAAAGACCGTCGATCAACGAATAGTCTCCGCGCGTATTGTTGGCCCAGCCCAGGTTAACCACACCGCCGTTGTAATCTTGCCAGACCGTAGCGTTGATGACGGTGTCGGAAGCGCCCCAAACCATCAGAGAATCGTCTCCACTTCGGATAAAAGTATTGGACACAGTAGTGGAGTCTCCGAGCCGAAGGGAGGCGTTCTCGCTGTTCCAACCCAGAGTCTTCACGTTGTTCACAAGGCTGTTGAACAGAAGATCCGTAGCAGCGTGATTATAATCCGTGACTGCTATGCCGTCGATAATGAAGGTGTCAAGAATCGAATTCCCCGCTGACGTGGGTTCCGCAGTCAAGGCGTAGTAGCCTTGGTCCGGGTATGCGCTTATATCGCCACAGGTGCGCTTCTCGTAATCAAACATACTTCCATCCAAAACGCCCGGACCGTAAATGCGCCTCGTCATCCCGGCCGGAACGGTCGTAGCCGGAAACCGGAGCTTCCCTTTTACCCAGGCAGCCGGGCCGAGAAAGATGTTGATGATATTCGACGGTACTATGAACGCCATATCGCCTGTCGATCCGATGGCGACGGGTCCCTCGAAATCTAGCGTGTCGTAGGCGGAAAGATTTCCTGTGAGATCGGAGGGCGTACCAATGACCTTTACGTTCGCGCCCGCGGGCCGTGAGTAGGGCGGGTTGAGGAAAAAGACGAGGCTTTCAACACCTCCACCATCTGCGGCGTCGCGATTCCACCACAGGAAGAACTGCTCTCCCGAAAAGTCGCTGGCAGTGGTGGTCGTGACCTGAGCTGTGCCATCGCTTAGCGTTGTTACGTTAATTGGCTTGACGCTCGGACGGATGGAAACGCCATCGCTCGCCTGAAACGGGGTGCCGAATATCTTCGTAACACGGATCTGAACCGTGCTGTTTGAGGTTGCCGGAATGCTCACAAATGACATCGATTCCTGCAACGGGACATAACCGGAGTCCGTTCGAGGCGGTGATGCGAGGGACCCGCCGTAGTAGCTGATGTAGACGTTCGCATTCGTCATCGGTCCGCCGCCCACTGAGTATTGAACCGCGTAGCGGTCTGACACCATGGGGTAGTTCAGGATCGCGGCCGGAGCCTGTGCGTCTTGTACCGGACACTGCGCCAACGCTAGAGGTGAGAACGGAACTAGCGATACCAGAATCAGCGTCAACCGCACAGCGATACCCCCGAGTGATTGGATAGCCAGCACGGTCCCAGTGTGTGAGCTAAGGTCATTGTACCCTGCTAAACGCGCAGTACGCAAGCCATTTGCACGCGCGGTTGGCGTCT
>JBEKBK010000757.1:0-2842 GCA_050015435.1 Bryobacteraceae bacterium | reverse complement strand
TCCGCATCGAAGCGCACCACGTAGCCGATTTCAGAGCCGAACTTCTCAGCATTGTGCGCCGCCGAAATCGCGGTCTTGAGCGCTTGCTCTAGCTTGGTGGCCGGGGCGGATGGTACGAGCGTGCAGGGTGCGGGCGCACCGCCGTTTTCGCGGCCGCCCATGTGCCCATTGTTCAAAGGCGCAAACGGTGGGATCTCGTCCCGGTCGATGCATATTGCCGGCGGGGCCACAAGACCAGCTTTTTTGGCGTTGGCCATTTCTGCCGACACCCGCAAGTCGCGTTCTAACGGACTCTCTGGCGCGTCGACTCCGCCGGCGCGGTTCTCCCGGACCTCGTCGGGGTCCACTCGCTCTAACTCCCATTCAACCGAGCGCTTCTGGCCGGTCTTGACGCTAGCCTTACGAAGTCTGAAGGTCTCGCCGGCAGGAATGCCTTCGATTTTGTTGGCAATGATCGGGGGAACGTACATCACGCGCCCGTCCGCTAAGTTAAACATGATGCGAGTGCCATAGCGGCCCTCGACGGCTACGCCCTCGGACGATTGCAGCGTCACTTCCGTCGGCACATTCATTTCAAAACGTACGATGTTCATACTCCTGCTCGCTTTCGTCCCAGAATATTGATTGCTAATGAATTCGATAAACCCGGTCTCCATCGCGCTTAAACGACTTGATTCGGAAACCCATCCGTTTGGACAGCTGACCGCTGATGAATCCCCGCACACTGTGGGGCTGCCAGCCCGTCTCCGCCATAAGTTCGTTAAGCGTCGCGCCCGAGGGTCGTTTGAGCAGGGCAATCATCCGCTCCGTTTTCGTGCCATCGCGCCCGCTGGCACGAACCGTTTTGGCTGGCTCTTTACCCCGGCTTTTCTGGCTTGGCGCAGTTGACGAGGGCTCCAACTCTTGAAGAGCTCCCCAGATCCGCCGGACGGCGGTCTTGCGATCCGTAAACCTTCGGACGGCGCCTACCTTGGGAAGCTTGTTCCAGATCTCAACCAGGCGCGTTACTGGCCAACCAGCGGCCAGTGTCGCCAGCTCGGTCGCGCTCGCGAACTTGGATGCGCCCTTTGAAACACTAACTTGGCTGGTCGCGGCGAATGCCGTGACGTGATTTTCAGCGTCGATGAGGAATATATTCATAAAATTTCACCTGACCCGCCCGCGTTCGGTCTTTACTTGCGGTCGCTTCGGTCGTCACCATTCATGCCTCTGGTCACGCAACGAGTCAAGCGAAATGTGCGGGATTATGCCGTAAAATAAGGGCTGTAGCGAAGCCCGCTCCTAGCCGCCGGTGCTGGCACGATCCGCGCATTTCCGACCGGCTCAATGCAAAGGCCAGGCGATCTGAAGGGGCACGCGACCCGGGACCCAGCCGACAAAGCGGCCCTGGCATTCACGCTCGCGCCAGAGTTGACTGCTCCGCCGGAATCGAGCCATCAATGGCTAGGAGCGGTGTCATGTTGTCAACAATTGATAGTCCTTGTTAATTGGGCTAAGGGGGAAGAGTTCGCGTTCTCAGCGCCACCGGGACCACTGGACGAGCAAAGAGCGGTCGCAGCCGCTCGCAAGGACGCCAAAGTTGACTGTTCGAGCGCTATTGAGCCATGAATGTATTGGAACGGAGACCCTGGAATGTCCAGAGAATATCGCGCCGCGATTGCTTACGGCGATCACGTATGAAATTGAACAGATTCAACCGCCACAAATCGACGGGAGGGCGCCGCGTGAATGGATCCTGCGAAGCATTGCGGAACGCCTTTGGTCTCGCCCTCGAAGGCGTGCTGCCTTGAGCCTTTTTGCGGTACCTTGAGATCATGCATACGGTAAGAGTGGAAATTCCGGCAGAACTGGTCGTGGCAGCAGGGTTGGACGCTGACAACCTTTCAGCTGAGGCGACCCGGCTGCTTGCATTAGAACTCTACCGCGAGGACAGGGTCTCGCTAGGCCGCGCCGCCGAACTCTGCAACTTGCCGATCGAGCAGTTCATGGAGTTTGCCGGTCGCCACAGCGTTCCGCTTCACTATGGTGTCGACGATCTGGAAGAGGATCGCCGAACGCTGCTCCGGCTCGGTTTGTGATTGTCGTTTCTAATTCCTCCCCGCTGATTGCACTCTCTCGAATTCGCCAACTCGGCACTCTTGCTTCGCTGTATAAGCGAATTCTGATCCCTGCCGAAGTCCACCGTGAAGTAACTGTAGATGGGCGTGGTCTTCCCGGAGCCGAAGAGGTGCGAAACGCCCTCTGGATTGATGTGGCACCGCATGCGTCGCCCACTGGTTCTTTACTGGAGCAGGCATGCCAGGACCTCGGCGCTGGTGAACGCGGCGCGATCCTTTTGGCCAAGAGTCTCCCAGCCGACCTCCTCCTAATGGATGAATGGAGGGCGCGTCGAATCGCGCGGGAGGCGGGCTTGGCGATCATTGGCTGCTTGGGAGTGCTGGAGGCCGCCGCCCGGAGAGGCCTTGTCCCGGATATTCGCCAAGCGTACATCGACCTGCTGCGGCAAGGGATCCGATTCGACATTGGGCTTCTTCAAGACAGCTTGGCGCGCCTGGGATTACCGAAGCTATAGTCGATCGCGCATATGTGACGGTTCCGGATCAGCCGCCTCTCATGGAGGAGTTCGCGTTCTCACGCGAAATCGGAACCACACGACGAGCAAAGAGCCGTCGCCAGAGTTGACTGTTCCGACCCGATCGAGCCATGAATGTACTGGAACGCGGACGCCTGGATGCCCAGGGAATGCAGCGGCGCGAGTGTTTCCAGTCGTCACGTAATGAAATTTAAATTCGTTTTGCTCGGGCCGGACGACCCTGACGGTCGCTCAGCGCACCAGATACCC
>JBEKBK010000756.1:0-4131 GCA_050015435.1 Bryobacteraceae bacterium | reverse complement strand
GGCCCCAACTCCTTTTGGCGCCAAGCCGAATCAAATATAACCCTGGCGGCGGGACATGTTCACGCAGAACTTTCAGCAACGGAACGCGACGAACGGGCAAGGGTGGCGGACGCTCGGTAGGCTCGGCGTCGCCGGCTCCGTGTTGGCGGTTTTGGCGCTTACTTTCGCTCTTGCGCCTTTGGCCGTCGCGCAAACATCTGTGGGACCGGCGCAGCCCCTGATCACGCAGTCGATCAACGATGGCAACTTGGTCGTGATCCGGGGCAATACGCGCGCTGAGGCAAGAAATCCCGCCAACGACCGTGGTATCGTCCCGGACAACATGCCGATGCCGCACATGATGCTGCAATTGCGGCGGCCGGCGGCGCAAGAGCAGGCGCTCAGGACGCTGATCGATCAGCTCCATGATCCAAACTCGCCTAACTACCACCACTGGCTCAGCGCGGCCGAAATTGGCGCGCAGTTCGGGCCGGCAGCCTCCGATATCCAGACCATCACCGGTTGGCTGCAGCAGCACGGTTTCACCGTCAATACGGTCTATCCGAACGGGATGGTGATAGATTTTTCCGGGACCGCGGGTGAGGTCCGCACCGCCTTCCGCACCGAGATCCATAATCTCTCGGTGAACGGCGTCGCTCACATCGCCAATATGACCGACCCGCAGATTCCGGCGGCGCTGGCGCCAGCCATCGCCGGCATCGTGTCGCTGCACGATTTCAAGCCAAGGCCCGGAGCTGTACGAAACCCTCTGGCTGGACCACCCGCCGAATCCACCAGCAGCGGCAATTATTGGGTGACGCCTCCGGACCTTGCGACGATCTACAACTTCAATCCGGTGTTCGCCGCCGGCAACACCGGTCAGGGTCAAACGATATATCTGATCGAGGACTCCGATCTGTACGGGGGCACGACCGGCGGTACCAACAGCGATTGGGCAACGTTCCGTTCGACGTTCGGCCTGTCGAGCTATACCAGCGCCTCGGTGAACACGGTCCACCCCGGCGGCTGCACCGATCCCGGGGTCAATGGCGACGGTGGAGAAGCGATCTTGGATGCCGAATATGCCAGCGCCGCCGCGCCCAGCGCTGCAATTGTTATGGCCACGTGTGCGGGTACCAGCAGCACAGGTGGCTTTATAATTGCCATAGAGAACCTACTCAACGGGTCAAATCCGCCCGCGATCGTCAACATGAGTTACATTACTTGCGAGGAGGATTTGGGCGCCAGCGGCAATGCAGCTTTGGCCTCGGCTTATCAGACGGGCGTCGCCGCCGGGACCTCGATCTTTGTGTCTTCGGGCGACGAAGGCGCGGCGGCTTGCGATTACGGCGGACCGGTGGTGACTCACGGAATCACTGTCAATGGTCTCGCATCAACTCCCTATAACGTTGCGGTCGGCGGCACCGATTACAGCGACACCTATTCGGGAACCAATAGCACCTATTGGAACTCCAGCAACACGTCGAACTATGGATCGGCCAAGTCTTACATCCCGGAAATCCCCTGGAACTCCACCTGCGGCAGCCAACTCAGTGCGACTTACAATGGCTACAGCACCACCTACGGCTCCTCCGGCTTCTGCAACAGCAGCACCGGGAGGAGCGGCAACTATTCCAGTGACTGGGCGGGAAGCGGAGGTCCAAGTGGCTGCGCGACCGGGGCGCCATCGGTTTCCGAAGTCGTCAGCGGCACCTGTGCGGGGTACGCGAAGCCCTCCTGGCAGAGCGGATTGCTCGGCAACCCCGCAGACGGCGTGCGCGATCTTCCCGATGTGTCGCTGTTCGCCTCCTTCGGCCCGTGGAATCACGGTTACATTATTTGCTGGTCCGACCCCAGCGAGACCGCGAACGGCTCAGCACCCTGCACTGGCGCTCCCAGCAACTGGAGCGTCGACTGGGGCGGCACATCGTTCGCGTCGCCGATCTGGGCCGGCATCCAGGCGCTGATAAACCAAACCACTGGGGAAAAGCAGGGTCTCCCCAATTACGTACTCTACAAGCTCGCTGCCAGCGAGTATGGCGCCAGCGGCAGCAGCACTTGCAATTCGAGCAATGGCAACACCATCGGCAGCTCTTGCATCTTTTACGACGTGACTCTCGGCGACAATGACGCCCCCTGTCATAGCGGTAGCCCCAATTGCTATAAGCCGTCCGGTACCTACGGGGTGCTGTCGACCTCGACCAGTTCTTATGCGCCCGCTTTCAAGGCGCAGACAGGCTGGGACTTCGCCACCGGCATCGGCACCATCAATGTCTACAACCTGGTGATGGCCTGGTCATCAGGCGGTGGTGGCAAGACAGCACTTACCGTCAGCGTGACCGGCAGTGGCACGGTGACGAGTAATCCTACCGGCATCACTTGTCCGTCGACGTGCAGCGCCGGGTTCACCGGTGGAACGCAGGTGACCTTGACCCCCGCGCCCGCCAGCGGCTGGACGTTCAGCGTCTGGGGTGGCGCCTGCAGCGGCAGCGGTGGATGCACGGTGACGATGAATTCGGCTCAATCCGTGTCTGCGACGTTCACGCGGGTTTTCACGTTATCCGTCACCGTATCCGGCACCGGCACGGTAACCAGCTCGCCCGCGGGAGTGAGTTGCCCTTCGACGTGCAGTACGAGCTTTAGTGCGGGGACTACGGTGACCCTCACCCCGACGCCGGCGAGCGGCTGGAGGTTCAGCGGCTGGGGCGGCGCGTGCAGCGGCGCCGGGAGCTGCGTCGTGACGATGAATGCGGCGCAATCCGTATCCGCCACATTCTCGCAAATCTCCTACACCCTCTCGGTCAGCGTATCCGGCAGCGGCATGGTGTCCTACACCCTCTCGGTCAGCGTATCCGGCAGCGGCATGGTGACCAGCTCGCCTTCGGGGATCAATTGCGGCGGCACGTGTAGCGCGAGTTTCGCCATCGGAACACCGGTGACCCTGACCGCAACGCCGGCCACGGGCTTTAGCTTTATCGGCTGGAGCGGAGCTTGCAGCGGGACCGCCTGCACCGTGACGATGAATGCGGCGCAAAGCGTGTCGGCGAGCTTCGCGAACGGCGAATCGCCATCGGGCGGCCAGACGTGGGTATCCAACGCGGGCAACGACTCCAACCCATGCACCATCACCGCTCCGTGCCTGACTTTCGCCGGGGCGGTTGCCAAGACCAGCGCCGGTGGCGAGATCAACTGCCTCACTCCCGGCAGCTATGGCGCGGTCATCATCTCAATACCGGTCACCATCGACTGCCATGACGAATCCGCATCAATCCAACAGGGCGGGGTCGACAACGTCCTTCTCATCAACGCGCCTGGCGCGGTCGTGACCGTGCGGAACCTCACCTTGGATGGTCTGACGACGGCGACCGACGGCCTCATCATCAATGCTGCGTCGACCGTTTATCTCGAAGATCTGACGATCGCGAATTTCGCGCAAAACGGTATCCTCGACAATCGTACCAGTGGCGGGACCAGCCTCTTGGTCAAGAGCACGACCTTGCTCAATAATGCTGGAGCCGCCAGCGTCGCATTGACCGGGACCGGCACGACTACTGTGCTCGAAAACGTCCGTTCGGTCGGCAACACATACGGAGTTCAGGCCGTCACCGGGAACACCGTCGTCGTCAGCCGCTCGGTCATGTCCGCAAACACCACTGGCGTCGCGGCCGCCTCCGGCGCCACGGTGTTAGTGGATGACACCGAGATCGTCGGCAATGTTACCGGGATTATCTCCGGGGCCGCGGGCGCGATGATACTGGCCAACTCGGATATCTACTTCAACGGGACGGGAATTACCGGGACAGTCTACTCCTACGGAACCACCAGAATCTATGGCAATGGCACACAGGGCAGTATACCGGTCGTTGGCCCAGCCACTACCGACCATGGTGAGCAGTAAGAGGTTTGAAGGGCCTTCCGGCGACCAGGAGCAATGGCGGATCGGGGAGCTTCACCTTTATTTCTTGCTCATGCCGGGCTTGCCGAGGTCCGTGTTTGTAACCTGGCGGCGTTCATGGAATAACCCGCGCTTAATTGCCATGGTTCGAAGCGAATGAGTTCGAAGCGAATGAGTTCGAAGCGAATGAGCCGGTCATCGAGCGCCATCCCCGGATCAGGAATCGCGAAGGGCCGCAGCAGGAGGGACGCGCCGCG
>JBEKBK010000755.1:0-2888 GCA_050015435.1 Bryobacteraceae bacterium | reverse complement strand
CGGTCAATCGCCACATCGCCGCCACGTTTCGTTTATCGTCGCCCGGCTTGTCGATCGGCGTCTCCAGAATGAACGAGCACGTCGCCAGCAGCGGATGATTCAGGACTCTGCGAAAACCCTCGAGGCCGATCTTGCCTTTCCCGATATGCTCGTGCCGGTCGACGCGCGATCCAAGCGGGGTCTTTGAATCGTTCACGTGGACCACCCCAACGCGGTCGAGCCCGACCGTGCGGTCGATATCACGCAGAGCTTTTTCCAAGCCCTCCGCCGTGCGAATGTCCCACCCCGCGGCAAACAGGTGCGCGGTGTCGATGCAGACCCCGAGCGGCAGCTCGGGGCAGGCGTCTAGAATCGCTTTCAACTCCTCGAAGCGAGAACCGAGCGAACTTCCCTGCCCCGCAGTGTTTTCGAGCAGGATTTGCAGCTCGCCGAGCTTCAATCCGCGCACGGCCTGCTTGATGCCCTGCGCGATCGCCGCGAGCGCCAAATCGCCGGCGCTCCCCTGCCGGCTGCCCGGATGCGCGACCAGATAGTCTGCTCCAAGCGCAACCGCCCGCACGATCTCCTGGTGGAACGCCTGCACGGACTGCGTGCGAAGCACAGGGTTCGGTGAGGCGAGGTTGATCAGATAATTGCCGTGGATTACAAGCGGCCCGAGTCCCAATTCCCTGCGCCGCTCGCGAAAGCGGGCTGCTTCGGCCTCCGAGATTCGCGAACTGCCGCCCCCCCACATGCGCGGGCTTGAAGAGAAAATTTGCAACGCATTTGCGCCGAGGCCGTGCGCGATGTCGAGCGATCCGGAGATGTCCCCGGCGATGGACGTGTGAATCCCGATGCGGAGGCTGCCATCTTTCCAGGCGGGGATTTCGGGTGCGGGAGGCGGTTCGGGGCGGTACTCGTCGGCTGCGTCGAAAACCAGGTTGCTTCGGTGTTGTTCTTCCGCCATTCCCTCAGGGTATCCGGATGTACAGCCGACACCTACATTTTATCGGAAACGCTACGCACGCGCAAACGCGGGCGCACCACACCTTCCCGCTGCCGCGAGGCGGTCCAGAATTCTCCGCCTCGCTTTTCGGCTTGCGGCCGCGCTAGTTCTTCGTCGCGGGTGCTTCCGTTGACTTCTTCGCCGCACCGGCCGGAGCCTTCGGCGCCGTCATCGGTTTCGGCTTCCAGAAACCCGGATCGGACTTGACCCAGGCTTCCTGTGGAAGACTCATCTCGGGGCTGAACTCCACCAGAGTCGTGTTGTCCGCCGCGATCGTCTCCTCCAGCAGGTGCGCCCACTTCTTCTGTCCGTCCTCGCCGAGCGCTTCGTCGAAGGCCTTTCCTGCGGCCATCGCCGTGTCCAGATCGGCAAGGGATTTTCGCGGCGTGAAAATATAGATCGTTCCGTTCGGAGCGCCGTAACGCGCCTCGAAGAAGATGTCGTGCTCGTCCATATTGATCTTCCCGGCGGTGGCCTTGTAAAGCGTGACGAGTTCTTCCCATTCCTTATCGTGCCCTGGGCGCAACCGGATCGTTTCGATTTCGAAGTAGCGCATCTCGGCGATGTTCATGTCCGGCCGATAGCTCCATTTCTCGTTGTACGTGGCCACGACCTGGCTTCCCTCCGAGACGTACTCGGCGTCTTTTTCCATCAACGGCCCGATCGCCGCCTCAACCTTCGGCTGGTCGTCGTATTTGTTCGTCTTTTCGAAGTCGGCGTAGGAATCAAAGCCTTCGTAGAACCATGCCTCGCTCGGCCCGCTCATCGTGGTCGCGGCCAGATAGCGGTCGGGCATTTTGACGGCCATCGCGGCCCTCACAAAGGCGGCTTCGTTTTTTGTGTGAGCGGCGCCCTTTCCGACTTTCACCGGTTCACGGATCATCACCAGCACCTTGGGTATCTGGGTGTTCTGGTCTTGCGCGCGCAGCACGGCAGCGCCGCTGGTCATGCAGGCCAGCGCGATTGCGGCCATCAGGATCTTCTTCATGCACGATCTCCTTTTCTCGATGTGTGATTCAAATGAGGCGCGGGCGACAGCCCGGGCATTGTGGTTGTATCGTTGACTAAAGGGCCGAACTGGTGCCGCCGGGGCAATAGGTCTGATTCCGGCGGCGGCTACTATACACCCGCCTCTGCATGGAACGACCCTAAAATCCGGGTGGCACAGCCAGTTTCTTGCCCCGAGCGGGGCGAGGGATGCCTGTCGGCCTACGGTTTGCCTGGACTTACGCGTGATTTCCTGTTCATGCTGCCTTCTGTTCAGACGCTCTGGTCATACCTAGGTAAGTTGTCCGATTTTGGCGGGGATAACTACATAGTTCCGACAAACTTGGGACAGTACGAAGGGAATCACAACTAGGCTTAGCGTACTATTTGATTCGGCCGGATTGAGGCTTAGCCTGTTCACGATGATCGGCAGCTCGGACCGACCCGAAGCGGAAATCGCAGAGCCTCAGGAAATCCGCCAGAGTCTAATACGCCTGGACCGGAGCACTTCCTGGTTCCGGTGGAACACTATCGTGGTGTTGATCTTGCTCTTGGCAGCGTTGGCGGCGCTTTCCGCGCCAGAGCTGCTGGGGCGCTACGCTCTTCCGCGACTGGGTGTAACCGTGATTGTGCGGGGGTTGCTCGCCCTGATGTTGATTTCGAATAGTTATACGCTTTACCACCACCGCCAGTTCAAGCTCTTCCGGCATCGACTCGCCGAACAGATGCAAATCGCCGTAACCCAACGCATGCGAGCCGACAAATTTTACGGCTTGGCTATCCTCGATCCGCTCACCGGCTTGTACAACCGGCGAGTTGGAGAAGTATGTCTGCGGAAAGAGATCACGCGAGCCGAAAGGCATCGCTATGACCTGGCAGTCATCCTTCTGGATCTCGACCGTTTGAATGAGCTCAA
>JBEKBK010000754.1:0-2893 GCA_050015435.1 Bryobacteraceae bacterium | reverse complement strand
GAAATTGTACTCTTCAATCGATTCTCTGAAATTTGGCACCAGCGGACCCTCATCCGCAATGTCATCCGCGCCTTCGAGCTTGCGCTTCAATCCCAGGGCCATGCTGACCTCACTGGCCATAATCTGAAGAGATGCAAGCTGCTCCTGCTTTTGATCGTTCTCTCGTTCAAGCGCTTGATATTTATTGCGGAGTGTGTCGACCTCGCTTCGCAGCGAATTGTAATTGGATACCTTCCACGTCATGCGGAGGTAGCTTGAGACCATGCCAAATAATGAAACGGAACCAAAAAGTGCCAGACCGATAACCAGATACAACGCTTGATGAGGAATGTGGATCCGACGCAGCCGCCCGTGCAAAGAATGAGCCAGCACGACGACGAAGTAGTGTTGCTTCATGAAACTCCTACCAACGCTCCTTATAGTTCATTTCGGCTCAAGTGGAGCGGACCATTAACGCCTAAGGTGGTCACCCTAGTACGTCACGGCCCCAAAGCCGCACTCAGAGGGCGATAGCCCTAGCGAGGATTTGTGAACGATTTGCAATAATACCGAAAATGGGAGCGAGTTGTCAAGGCGGTACTCCCCATCCCGGTACGTGGGGATGGGCTGGGGTTTTCTAAGGGTTTTTTCCTATGCCGCCTAAGTAAGGCCCTCGCTCGCCCTGCGCCGGTTCGATTTGTACTAACTTATAGGGCGTGCACTCCTTGAAGAACCTCACCGTGCTGGTGACCGGCGCCGGACGCGGAATCGGGAAGCGCCTGGCCATTGGATTTGCCGCGAAAGGCGCGCGCGTGGGCCTGCTGGCGCGCAGCAAAGCCGAACTGGATCTGTGTCATCTCGAGATCGAGCACGCGGGCGGCGCTGCCCTGCGCATTCGCGCGGATGTCTCCGACTACGAACAAGTATGCGCCGCTGTCGAACGCGTTCGCATCCATTTCAATAGCAATGTCCAGGCACTAGTTTGCGCCGCCGCCATTCAAGGACCAGTGGGGCCCTTCGCCACGACGTCCCCCAAGAGCTGGACCGAGTTGGTGCAAACCAACTTCGCCGGCGTGATGAACTCCTGCCGGGCGGTGCTGCCGCAAATGATCGAGCGGCGGTCCGGCAAGATCATTGTGCTGACCTGCGCCGGCGCATCGTCCGCGCGGCCTGACTTTGCGATCTATGCGGCGACGAAATCGGCGGTGGCGCGTTTCGTGGAATGCGTGGCCGAAGAGGTCAGCCAGCATAACGTGCAGATCAACTGCATGTCTCCGGGCGCCACCTATACGCACATGACCGATCAGGTCTTAGCGGCTGGAGAGCGGGCCGGGTGGCGGGAGATTGAAGAAGCCCAGGAGACGCGCGTCACCGGCGGGATTCCGCCCGAACGCCAGACGGAACTGGCGTGGTTTCTTGCATCCGAGCAGTCAAATCATATTACCGGCCGAATGATTTATGTACAGGACGATTGGAAGCGGCTCAAGAACGGGACTATCAATCCGGAGCTTTACACTCTGCGCCGGGTCCAGAAGGTTTGAACTAACGGCTGCTGGTCTTTCCGTTTGCCCGGTCTAGAAATCCCTTCAACCTTTCGAATTGGGATTGGGGAACGAGTATGCGTCCGTTCCGGAGGCAGACGCGGTCGGGCCCCGGGAGTCTAGTTCCAACCGTTAACTCGTCTACCGTGACTGCAGCTCCCTCGTCGGACGGCCGAAATCTCTCCGCGTATAATACCGATCCGCCCCTGTTCCAGATGTTACAAAAGACAGTTCCATCCTCCGCCTTAATGACACATCGTTACCACCATCCTCCAACAGTCCCAACCCCAACGATGACGGCCTCCTCCGGGACCTTCGACGGAGCGCTCCGGTGGCTGGACTCTCAAACATCCAGTCAGAAAGACAACGGCTAGGAGAAAGGTCGAACGTACGATGGTCATCGGACGCGGTCCCGGTGGGCGTCTGCCTTCCAGATGTGCGCAATCACTTACGACTCCGGAACTGTTCCAGCACCGCAGAAACCTGCGCGCCCGGAACCGTTAATCGCCCGGCCAGGTTCAATGCAAGACGTCCGCTTCCGCCATCCGCGAAAACAACCGACTGAATCGTGACGAAGGGCCGCGCCTGGGCCGGAACCACTGGCTCCAGGTCCGTCGTTTTCTGAATCGCCTTCAGAAGGGATTCGCGGATTTTGTCCTGTAGCGCAGCACCCACGGATCCGGAGCGCAGCATTTCACCAAGGGAACCGTCCGCTTCGATATTCCGAATCTCGGCGTCGAGACGGACTGCGCTGCCCTGCTCCACCCGGGGCGTCAGAATCACTTCTAACGTTCCGTCGCCGCCCAACAATCGCTTGGCATTCTCCTTGCCAAAGGCCTTGATGCAGGCCCACTTTTCGAAATGTAACTTGACGGTCAAGCGTCCAGCCGGCGCGGATGGCACGAGCGTCGCGTTCTCGATCGAGATGCGTTCCCCGCAGCGATTGGACTGATTCAGCTCCGCTTGCATCAGCGGGGTCAGGTGATCTTGGAGATCGGCCAAGTTTGCGTGCAGGTTCAAGTCGAAAGCCTGCTCGCCCTCACCGCGCCTTGCAGAAGACTCGGAAATATTGCCCGAGATCGTGAGCGCGACAGGCTGGCCGGCAATATTCAGGGACACCGGAACAGGCGGGATCTCAAACGTGAGATCCGCGCTGAGCGCGGCCATGGGCAACGCCGCCAGGACGATCCATGCTCGATACACAATCAAAAGTATCAGACGACCCGCAGCCAGCCTCTGGTTTCATGCGAAGCTTAGATTCTTAGGTCAGAGATTGTAAACAAGAATGCTTCAACATTCTGGCAGCTAACATCACGCCGCAGCAAGCAGGGCAACGATATTCTGGATAGCCTTGTCGGCCTTGTGATACGCGA
>JBEKBK010000753.1:0-2894 GCA_050015435.1 Bryobacteraceae bacterium | reverse complement strand
ATAGGCGTCCGAAACGGAAATCCCGGATGACTGGATGAGAAGATAGCCGTGGTTGGAGCGATGCGAAGTAACACTGAGGACAAGATGGCACCTACACTGCCGACGATCGCCGAGGTTAAGCAGGCTGCAGAGTTGGTGTACCGCGTGATGCCGCCCACGCCGCAATACTGCTGGCCGTTGCTGTGCGAACGACTGGGGAGTGAGGTTTGGGTAAAGCACGAAAACCAGACGCCAACCGGGGCGTTCAAGGCGCGAACGGCTATCGTGTATGTCGAGGAACTGATGAAGCGCGCTCCGGGGACGCGCGGGCTGATTACCGCGACACGAGGAAATCACGGGCAGTCGGTGGCGCTGGCAGCGAAACGGTTCGGGTTGGCGTCAATTGTTGTGGTGCCGCACGGCAATAGTGTGGAAAAGAACGCAGCGATGAGGGCCCAGGGCGCAAGGCTGATCGAATTTGGCGAGGACTATCAGGCGGCGCGGGAATATGCGGCGGCGCGGGAAGACGAGCTGGGATTTCATTTTGTTCCGTCCTATCATCGCGACATCGTGAAAGGGGTGGCGACCTACTGGTTGGAGCTATTTACGGCGGTGGCAGACATTGACGTGGCGTATGTCCCGATCGGCATGGGGTCGGGAGCATGTTCAGGAATAGCGGTGAGGAATGGATTGGGTCTGAAGACCAAGATCGTTGGCGTGGTTTCCGAGCTGGCGCCGGCTTATGCGCTCTCGTTTGAGCAGGGAAAATGTGTGGAAGCGCAGGTCTCGACAAAACTGGCAGATGGTATGGCTTGCCGGCGGGCAGACCAAGAGCCGCTGGGATTGATGCTGGAGAACCTCGATCATATTGTAAGAGTTTCCGAGGCAGAGATTGCCGACGCGATGCGGTTTATGTTCACAGACACCCACACCGTGACGGAAGGAGCCGGGGCCGCACCGCTGGCGGCGGCGCTGAAGGAAGCGGAGAAGCTTAGCGGGAAGAGAGTCGCGCTCGTCGCGAGTGGAGCGAATGTGGATCATGAAGTGTTTGCCCGAATATTGCAGGGAGCCATGCAGTAGACGCAGTAGATAAAGCGCTGGCACCAGTGCTTCCGAAAAGGTTTGTTGCCTCAATCGAGAGACGCCAACAGTGGTAATATGCCCTCGATAACGAACCCAGATTCTCTGCGAGGAGAACCCCATGAATGCACTCCATATACCTACGCGATTGGCGCTTCTGCTGGTCGTCGCTTTCGCAATTCCGTTCGCGCAATCTCCAAGTCACGCCGCAGCTCCGCAGCAAGCCAAAGATACGATTCTGAAGACCACGGATATCAGCGGACGGATCTTCCCCACAACCGTTTTCCTGCGTGGACAGACGGCGACCATCGAAATGGATAACGCCGGTGGCGTGCGCTACGCCGATGGTCCGTTGGTTCTCGCGGCCCTCGTGGATAGTTCCGGCTACGCCTCGCAGGTTCGCGAGAAATATCAGGCCTATCTCATTGCGGAAGTTTCCATCGAAATCAGCGGCCAGACGCTGAAGCCCGGCGCGTACGGTTTCGGCTTCCTCGATAACAACAAATTCGCAGTGATGGACGTCGGCGCGAACGACGTGTTGCAGGCCACGTCGAAGCGCGACGCCGAAATCCGGCGCCCCGTCCCGTTGCAATTCGTCGCAAGCGAAGAAGCGGGCAGCTATCGTCTCTATCACGGCCGCGACTACGTCGTATTCCACCGCGTGAAATAATAATCCGGAATTTCCATTATCGGTCGGACGGGAAATCAAAATGAAAATCCCGGTCCAAAAGTAACGCCCGGCGGGTCTCGTGAATACCTGTTAGCCAGCCAGCGTTTGCACAATCCAACTCAAAAAGGAGCAAGGACATATGCAAAAGATATTTATCGCACTCGTCGTGGCCGTCTTGGCGGCGGGACCGGCTGTCTCATCTGAAAAGACAGATGTGATGGTGCCCGTGCATCAATTCGTTGATGGCTTCAACAAGGGCGACGTTAAGACGGCCGTAGCGGCTTGCGCCGATCAAACGTCCATCATCGACGAATTTCCGCCCCACGAGTGGCACGGTGCTGGGGCTTGCACGAATTGGGCCAATGACTACGACGCCGACTCGAAGAAGAATGGAATCACGGACGGAATCGTCACCCTCAGCGAGCCAAGGCACATCGATATCACCGCAGACCGTGCATATGTCGTCGTTCCCGCGAACTACACATTCAAGAAGAAGGGGAAGCTAGTTAAGGAGACCGGCTCGATGTTTACGTTTGCCCTGCAAAAAGGCGAGGCCGGTTGGCGTATCACTGGGTGGGCATGGGCGAAGCAGTAGGCGCCGCCGCGCTCACGCCCAATAACAAGCATCAGTTTGTCATCTGGTTTGCCGAGTTGATCAGTCTGTAGCCGCCCGCTGCCTGACCACAGTCGGAGGAGGCACAATCCGCACTTGGATTCGTTTTGATCGGTTTGGCTCTGTTCTGAGCCGAGAACTATGACACTTTTATGACACTGCACCATTTTAGGGCATGCGCTGAACCGAGGCTCGGCGAGTCATCTGCTTGAAATTAAACGGGAAAGAATGGCGCGCCTGAGAGGAGTTGAACCTCCGACCTCTGGTTCCGGAGCTCAGTGGTCGATTCTGACGGGTTTTGAAAATTTCTGATTATATTCGCTGTGTCAAGAGGATGCGGGTTTTCGGTTCTGATCCGTTCTGATTCGTTTGGACCCGTTTTGAGCCCAAAACTATGACACTTTTATGACACTCGTCGCTGACGAGCTTGCAGCAGCGGTTGGTCAAGACGGGCGGGAGGCTGGTGAAACATGCCCGCTACTACTGGCTTCTGCTGGCGGAAGGACATCTGAATCGGCGGCGGTTCGGAGCGATGCTGGGCCGGATCGCGGT
>JBEKBK010000752.1:0-2894 GCA_050015435.1 Bryobacteraceae bacterium | reverse complement strand
GCTCGTCTTCGATTCGGGACTCGCCCGCGTCAAACAACCGGCCGACATGGTGGCGTTCATTCGTCAGCATGTCTACAAGCCGGAGTATAGGCAAGAGGCGGCTGCAAGCGCCGCCTCGGAGTGACCGGAAATTCCGACGAAGGAAGACGGACACCTAATCCCCGGAGCTTTGGCGCTATGCCGAACATTGAGCGGATTCTTTTGCCGATTGATATCCCGATTGCTTCACTTGGAGTGATTCATCAAGCTGCGACATTGGCGCGCCATTTCAAATCCCACATCGTTATGCTGCACGTTGTCACACCGCAGAGCCAAGCCGCCGGTGTACCGGAGGACAACCGCGAACAGGCTGATGAGGGTTTGCTCGCGGTGATCAAGGAAGAGGCACAGAAACGCCAGGATCAGTCTCTGGGGCCGGAGCTTGATGGTCTTACCATTCAGTGCATGACAGGTAGAGGTGACGCGGCCCTGGTAATTGTGCAGACCGCCGAAGAGGAAAAGGCCGACCTGATCATGATGCCGTCATATGATTTCGCGTTCTACCAGTTTCTTATGGGCTCGGTGACGGCAAAAGTGTTACACGAGACCGAGTGCCCCGTTTGGACCGGTGCGCACGTGGAAGGGGGGCCAGTGCAAGAGTTTGCGATCCGCAACGTCCTGTGTGCGGTCGAATTCGGCCCGCGCGCGGACATAACGGTGTCGTGGGCCGCCCAAATGGCCGACGAATTTGGTGCTCATCTTGTCCTCGCTAACGTCACTGCCAGCGTGGAGTTTTGGGGGCCCGGCGGCACCTACGTCAATGAAAAGTGGAAAGAGGAACTCGTCGGCGACGCTTCCGACCGAATGGCAAAGCTCCAGCAAGACACGGGCATCAAGGCAGAGGTATATATCGGCAGTGGGGACGTGCCCAAGGTGCTGAGCCAAGCTGCGAAGCAGACCAAGGCGGATTTGCTGGTTACCGGGTGCTACCCTTATGGCGGTCTCCTGCGGACCCACGGCTACGGAATCATCTGTGCGGTCCCGATTCCGGTTCTGAGCGTGTGAGGGCGGAACGCTCCTAGACCAGCGCGAAGCTTCGATGCCAAAGAAAACAGGCTCGAGAGGGAAATATGATAAGCTGCGAGCGAGAGTGTCGAACGCGCTTTGTATCAAGAAAAGCTCAGCACGCTTTGTTCCGGCAAAGGCGGAAAAGGCTTTGGCCTCATCCTTTAACCATTCGGAACAGGACCTTGCCTTGTATAGCCTTCAGATGGAGGCGGATTGGCGTGGAGAAACATGATGATTGATGCGGCAAAAAGCCTATTCCTGTTTCTCACGGCTTTGTTTCCAATCGTTGACCCGCTGGGTGGAAGCCCGATCTTCCTGGCTATGACCAGGAAATACTCACCCAGCACGCGGAGAGAACTATCTTGGCGGATCGCTATGGACAGTTTTTTCCTACTGGTTGGGTCGTACTTCATCGGAACCCACATCCTTGCTTTCTTTGGAATTTCGCTGCCGGTAGTCCAAGTGGGAGGGGGGTTGGTTGTCATCGCAACGGGCTGGACGCTGCTAAAGCAAGGCAACGTCGATGAACCAAAGGGAGTGACGCAAAACATTCAGTGCGACGACCCATACCGCAGCGCATTTTATCCCTTGACCTTGCCCCTAACCGTGGGACCCGGCTCGATATCCGTGGCGATCACACTGGGCGCGAATGCCGCGCACCATCAAGGGCATACTCTCATGCTTATTCTGGTCGCAATTGTTGGGTCTGTTTTGCTCGCGCTCAGCATTTTTCTCTGCTACGGATTCGCCGATCGCCTGGGACGGGTGTTAGGCCCGACGGGGATGACCATAATCGTACAACTCACGTCGTTCCTGCTCGTGTGCATCGGGGTGCAGATCCTGTGGAACGGCATCCGCGCGCTTTTGGAGCAGGTGCGCTTACACGCGAGGCTTGTATGAAACTCGACGAATACCGGAAGAAGCGTCACTTCGGTGTGACACCGGAGCCGCAGGGCGCAGGCAGTACCGAGAAGAAAGGGCATGGATCGCTCATCTACGCTGTGCAGAAGCACATGGCCTCGCATCTGCACTATGATTTCCGTCTGGAATGGCGCGGCGTCCTTCTCTCCTGGGCCGTGCCCAAGGGCCCCTCGCTTGATCCAGCGGTTAAGCGCCTCGCGATGCAGACGGAAGATCACCCGGTCGAGTATGTCGGCTTCGAGGGAGTGATTCCCGCGGGTCAATATGGTGCGGGAACGGTGATGCTTTGGGATCGAGGAACCTGGCAACCGGAAAGCGCTGATGTGGACGCTTCATTGCAGGCGGGAGAGATCAAGTTCACACTTTACGGCAAGAAGCTCCAAGGCTCGTGGGTCTTGGTCCACACCCGGGGCTTTGGGAGCAATCCTGCTCGATCCACCTGGCTGCTAATCAAACATCGCGATCAGTTTGCATCCACGAAAGATGTTACGCAAGAAGAGCCGCGCTCCGTAGCGAGCCAGCGTCTCCTTGCGGAGATTGCAAGGGACGAAGGGGGCGACGTCGAAAGAGCTTCGACGGGCGATCCGGCCGGCAAGGCGCGACATTCAACGAGCGCGAAGCCGGGGCGAGGACGCGTCGTGCGGAGAAGGCGGTCGAAGTGACAGACAAGATTCCATTTCGTGTTCAGCCGATGCTGGCAACGCTCGTTCCTGAGCCCTTCGACAGGCCCGGGTGGGTCTACGAGGAGAAATACGACGGCTTTCGGCTCCTCGCCTATAAGGAAGGGGCCAGCGTCAGCCTTCTATCCAGAAACGGCAAGGACCGCAACCAGACATACCCGAACATCGCAGCCGCCGTCGCAACGCTTCCGCATCGCACCCTGCTCCTCGACGGCGAGGTAGTCGCCTTCGATGACCACCGGGTCT
>JBEKBK010000751.1:0-2912 GCA_050015435.1 Bryobacteraceae bacterium | reverse complement strand
GACTCCCGAAAATCAGCTCGCGAAGTTCGCCCTTCGCGGCTCTTCTGTTTTATCGCAGGTTTTTCGGGGTCCCCAAATGGGGTTCTCAGTCAGGCGGGGCGATGCGGTTCAACCGCTGTGCAGAAGTCAACTAGTACAGTTTTGTTTTCCATTTTGTTCTTTGTCCCTTAACTACATGGTAGCGTTCCCGGAATCCCGGTGGCCATGTTTCCTCGCCTCGGCGACGGTGGGCTTGGTATCGACCGTCGTTCTATTTCGGGAACGGGAGTCGGCAGCCCTGACTTCTGGAACGTTCTTGCAAACTGGTGTCACGGCTCATGTCAGTGACACCAGTCCTCACGGGTCGTCAAGATTCGGTCCTGACTGACTGAGTGGGTGTCCAAAACCAGTCCTCCGCCCGCAATTCTCCTAATAGTCCACAGTTTCCGCCCGACTCCCGTCAATTGCCAATCGCCAAAGCGATAAACTGTAGCAAATGCAAGAAACGGCAACGAAGCGGAGGGGGCGCATTTTTGCGTCCGAGCGCCAGTACAAGACGACGGGGTTCCCCGTGCCAAACGAGCCATGGGAACTTCTGAAACGGGTCGCATTCGAGCGATCACGCAAATCCGGTGGACGAGGCTCCGTCTCGGCGCTCCTCGTGCAACTCGTGGACCGCCACAACCGAGAACTCGAAAAGGAACTGGCTTTCGCCACCCGATAGATTCCCATGTCAGCCAACACCACTGAACTCGAAAAGCGCCTGTGGGGAGCCGCTGACGAACTCCGGGCCAACTCCAAACTGAAGTCGTCGGAATATTCCGTCCCGGTTCTTGGCCTCATCTTCCTTCGTTACGCAGACCACAAGTTCGCAATGGCCAAGGAAAAGCTCACGAGCCAGGGGAGCGGGCGGCGCACGATTGGCAAGGCGGACTATCAGGCGCAGGGTGTTCTCTACTTACCCGGTACCGCCCGATTCTCGAACCTCTTGAACCTGCCGGAAGGTGCAGACATTGGCAAGGCCATCAACGATGCGATGAGGGCGATTGAAGTAGACAACGAGGACCTGAAAGACGTTCTGCCAAGGACGTACAACCGCCTCGACAAGGAACTGCTGGTTTCGCTCATGAAGAACTTTGCTGCGGTTCCGATGGACATAGAAGGCGATGCGTTCGGGAAGATTTACGAATACTTCCTTGGCAAGTTCGCCATGACCGAAGGGCAGAAGGGCGGCGAATTCTTCACTCCCACCAGCATCGTCAAACTGATCGTGGAGATTATCGAACCTTACCACGGTCGCATCTACGATCCGGCGTGCGGATCGGGCGGCATGTTTGTCCAATCGGCTGCGTTCGTGGATCACCACAAGAAGGCCGTCACCGACATTTCGATTTACGGCCAAGAGAAGGTGGCCGAGACCATCCGTCTCTGCAAGATGAACCTCGCCGTTCACGGTCTTTCGGGCGACATTCGGCAGGGCGTCACCTACTACGAGGACATCCACAAGAGTCTTGGCAAGTTCGACTTCGTGATGGCAAATCCGCCGTTCAATGTGGATCGTGTCGATAAAGAACGGCTGAAAGACGATCCACGATACCCGTTCGGCTTGCCCAAAACCGACAATGGCAACTACCTCTGGATTCAAGTTTTCTAGACGACCGTCGCAGCCCAACTTGGGTTGATCAGGCTTACTCGCCTTGGATTTGTTGAATCCTTTGAGGAAAACAACAGCTACCAAAACGAATCATGGGTCGCCTACCGCCTGACCACGGCGGGCCAGGATTGGTTGCTGGACAACCAGGATCAGCTAGAGATGCGACTGTCAAAGTCCGTTGCTAGCCCTCCACAACCGTTGAGTGAGACTGGTATCACCGACGATGATCTGCCGTTCTAAGCACAATGTAAAGATTCAGAACCGATCATGAATCCTGACGATCTCATCAAAGCCGCTCCCGCCATCGCCAAAGGTGCAGAAGCGCTCGCCGCCGCTATTCCCTTCACCGCCATCGTGAAGCGGATGCTTGGACCCGCCGCCGATGAAGTGGCCGAGATGTGGCGGGATCAGGTTCGGGTGTATCGGTATGGACGGCAACTGAAACTTCTCGAAAAGGCTGAACGGATGGCGCAAGAGGCCGGGTGCACGCCACAAGCTGTTCCGCCGAAGATTCTCTTTCCTCTGCTTGAAGGTGCATCCTTCGAGGACGACGAAGAACTCCACACTATGTGGGCGGCGCTGCTGGCGAATGCGGCATCACCAGAGAATGCCGGGAAGGTTGAGGTGTCGTTCATTGCCATTCTCAAGCAGATTTCCCCAGAAGAAGCACAATTGCTGAATTGGTTTCGAGATACCGGTGAACCCGAATTCGACATGCTCGTAACCTCAATCGTGCATGAATACATGAAGTTCATAGGCGTGTCCTCGGACAAGGCCAATGCAATCGCTGTTCAACGGTGCTTCGATGCCTTGGAGTCTTATCAGCTATTGCGGCGAGTCTACTTTCAAATCGCCTCTACTGATCCATTGCCTTCACGCCCAACACTAACTGATCGGGGCCGTGCCTTTCTTGAAGCCTGCGAACCACCCAAACCCAAAGCCTGATGGCCGACGCCTTTACCACCTTCACAGAGTTTGTCGTCAAGCCGTCCGCCCCATTTGCGGCTGGCGTCGTCCTGTTCGGTGCGGTGTGGGGATTCTTCAAGGGCGTCGAGAGCGTTCTAACAAATGACACGAAGCTGGAGATTGCTATTTGGCTGCTCGATGTGGAGCCGCTTGGACCGAAGCTGGAGCCGTGGCCCGGAACATTTGCTAAGATTTTTGGGCTCTCCGCAGGAATTCGTAACAAGTGGCATTCTACGCGGCTTTCCTGGCTTTCTGAAAAGCGACGTATTCGGTGTTGGTCACGGCTATGCGCCGTGCTTTCAGCAGGAGGTAA
>JBEKBK010000750.1:0-2941 GCA_050015435.1 Bryobacteraceae bacterium | reverse complement strand
GCGTTACCTCCTGCTGAAAGCACGGCGCATAGCCGTGACCAACACCGAATACGTCGCTTTTCAGAAAGCCAGGAAAGCCGCGTAGAATGCCACTTGTTACGAATTCCTGCGGAGAGCCATAATTTCCATCGCAAGCATATGACCTTGAAGACAACCCCGGCGGTGAAGGCCGGAATCGCCAATCACATTTGGTCAATCGAAGAAATCATCGGGCTTCTTGAAGCTCGGGAACAGAAGGCCGCATGAGTCAAACTGCACCACTACCGGCGACTGCATCAGGTTCCCAGATTTTACGGTCCGTGGATTGGAGCCACGGCAGCAGGTCGTTGTCGTAGCGATCGTGCGCCGTACTGAGTTTTTGAACGTCCCCGAGCCCTCGCAGATTTCCCTTTTCGTCGGAGACCACGCGTAGTTGCGGTGCGTGGTCCACTACCCACAGTTCGGTTAAGTTCGTGAACTGCGTTTCATCCACTTCGTTGGTCAGCAGTAGTCGATAGAGACCATTCTGTTCGTGGAGATGCTCCAACTCAGAGTAATCGTCACGCTCCAGGCCGCGAGTAATGGCCCCTCCATACGGTTCGGCGTCGAAGACATATTGCGTTCCATCCCACGAATAGACGAATGGACACGATTGCTTCGTCAGCAGGATAATCGCGGCGATGGTGCCTATCGATGCGGCCACGATCGCCACCGTAAGCCCGATGGTCCGCGGGGCGGAGATCCCCCTCCGCTCCACCCACCAACGCTGAACGTCCTGGATGGCAATGGTGTACGAGGCGTTCTTGACCTTGGCTTCAATCGCATCGTGGTTTACTATTGCACCCGGCGGATCGAACTGGACGTCCTCGCCCTTCTTCGTGGTGATTCCAACGATGTGTTCCTGTTGCGGCAGTGGAACCTGGTTCACATCGAGCTTGTGAACTTTCATGACCGTACAGCTAACACAAAGAAGAACCGCGGTAATGACCGTCGCGACGGACTGCTGGAGAGTCAAAGCTTTCATGGACGTTCTTGCTGGCTATCCAGAAAAGATAAACCGAAGAACGGTGCGGAGTCTTTCAAAATCGAGCGATTACATTACCACCGGCGCTAGTCGTCGCTGCCGGAGCCTGTGTGCTCGTGTGAAACGACACTGAAACTGGCCGTCTCACCTTCCGGTAGGCGCGCGGCGACATTCCAATCCGAGTCGAAAACACGGTCGTGAGGTGGCTCTGATTCGAAAATCCGGCTGCTTCAGCGACGGCGGCAAGCGGTAAGTCCGACCTAACTAACAACTCCCGAGAGCGTCTGATCCGGCGGTTTAATACGTAGTGATGCAGAGTCATCCCGGTGCTTTGCTTGAACGCCTTGCCAAAGTGATACTTACTTAATCCAGCTACGGCTGCTATGCTGTTTCCGTTCAAGTTGAGATTGAGGCACCCGTCAATGTATTCCAAGGTCCGCCGCAACTGGGCTCCTGAAAGTCCCCCCTTGTATTGGTCCGGACGGGCCCGGCCGATCGAGTATCGCTGAATCAGTTCCTCGGTGAGTTTGGTGCAGATTGACTCGCCGAGTAATGGCCCGCTCGGCCAGCCAGCAGTTACTTCCGCACGCAATCTGAGAACCAGGTCTCTCAGTACGGGGTCATGGCCGCTCCACTTTCTGAGCAACTCGAGGGGGGTGCGGTGTGAACTCCACGCAAGCATTTCCTGCCGGACCGTGGGCTCGATGGAAACCAGATTTACATTCCCCGCGCCTTCGATCCGAAACCGCCTGAACTCCTGCGGGCCGACCACAAAGCAAGCCCCGTTTTCGATGGGATCCTCGTGAAGCTTGCCGTTCTCGACAAAGAATCGCGACGCTTTTCCGACATTAAATTGCAGGCCGACCATGTAGAACGGAATCCAGTGGTCTGGCAACTCAAACGATGAGTGCCGATGCCCTTCCACGAGAAAACCGCTCCACGGCGAAACCCGCATTGAGAATTCCGGCACCGTGGGCATCGCTATCTGGCGCTGCCCGCTGACCACCATTTCAAGACGCTCAATCATCTCAGCTACCCCAGGGGTTCGGCCGAATGCGATTTTAACAGTTAATAGCGGCGTCCTGCCGCGTCGCGTGACCGCTCTCGCCGCCCCTCGCCGCCAGCAGTTCCGAGTGGGTGGTGGTGAACGGGGCCGGATCAGGAGGTCTGGATTTCACGATTAAGACCGACGGAATAGCCCCTTCCGATTCGTTCGATCGATGCACCATCGGGTTGGATCCGTTTCCTTCCACGGCGCGTATGACGTCACCATTCCGGTTACCCATGGCGTTCCCTTCGAGCTGGACTTTTCCATGACCGGAAATGTCGAATGCGGCGCGTCTCTGGACCTGAGCGCCGACTATACTCTGACCTCTGGTCAGGACCGGGTTGATATACCCAAGCCCAGTCCGGCGCTGCTCATCCTGTCTCCTCTCGCTTGGCAGTTGCGGGTAAGGACGGCGCGACGTCGAGCCAATCGACGGCGCGCCGACTACCAGCCAAGTGGCTCTGAGTGACATAGCGCCCGATTATCGGACGGGGGACCAACGATGCCTGTCAAGCGCTCTTATCTTGATAAACTCTGTCGACTTCTAGACAGATGCCGAGGCAGAATGTCGAAGTCACGACAAACGAAGGCGTGACCACGAGCGCGGGTACGCCGGGCCAGCCCAGAGAACCGACAGGGCCGTGCTTGCATGAGGCGGCCCATCGGGGATGGAAAACTGATGCGGCGCGGTTGTTGGCGAAAGGCGGCACGCGATAAATGGGGGTGACTCACCGCTCCACGGGGCTGCACAGTCAGGCCACGCGGATCTGGTGGCGCTGCTCTTGTGGCACGGGCGGACTGCCCGGCCCGCTGGTAGAATACCTGCGAGGACAGGGCTACCGGAAGTGAAAGCAAATATTTTTGTTTTGTTCGTCTTAACCGTCGGAGTC
>JBEKBK010000749.1:0-2952 GCA_050015435.1 Bryobacteraceae bacterium | reverse complement strand
CTTGGCCGGAATGTAAAACCAAGGAAAGTGAACTGCACATGCGAAAAGACTTCAGTACGGTTGCTGTCCTGACAGTACACGATCTTTGACTTCTCCGGATGCATCGTCAATCCACACTCCACCAGCCATTCCGCGATGGACCGCATGACTTGTTCCGCCTGCTGCATACTGCTGCAGTGGACAACCGCATCATCCGCATAACGGGCAAACGGACAAGATGGATTGGTGCGCTTCATCCAGACATCGAACGCATAGTGCATGAACAGATTCATCAAAATCGGACTGACCACGCCGCCTTGTGGCGTGCCCCGTTCCCGCGGCAATTGCGTGCCTTCTGCAGTCTCAAACGGTGCAGTGAGCCACCGCTCGATATACAGCAGGATCCAGCCTTCCTTGATGTGGCTGCGAACCGCTTTCATCAAGAGGCCATGATCGATTTGATCGAACGCTCCCTTGATGTCAAACTCAACCACCCAGTCGAATTGCCAGCACCGTTTTCTGGTGACCGCTATCGCCTGCTTGGCCGACCTTCCGGGCCGATATCCATACGAGTCCGCATGGAACATCGGATCCAGCTTCGGCTCGATGATCTGCTTGACGACGGTTTGCGCAATCCGATCCGACACAGTGGGGATTCCCAGCTTTCTCGTGCCGCCCTTTGCCTTTGGAATTTCTACCTGCTTCACCGGCGGCGGTAAGTACGAACCCGACGACATCCGATTCCACAGCTTGTACAAGTTCCTCGACAGACTCTGCTCGAACATCGCGATAGTTTCCTCGTCGATGCCGGCAGCGCCTCGATTGGCCTTTACTTGCTGGTATGCCGCCCACACTGCGCGTTTCGCAATTACATAAGGTTTCGTCGAGGTCCTGCCGCTCATCCCCGCTTGCGGGTTGGCAACTTTACTCGACCGGACAACGCCGCCCCTTCGCTCCTCTCTCATTACAAGAGATTCCTCGCTACTACGAGCAGCTCCGCCCCTCGCTCTGGCATCGGTATTCTTCCTCATGGTGTTTGCCACTTGTCATTTCCCTTCGCATCCAGCGCGAGGTTCTCACGTTCCGCACCAAAGCCTGCGTTGAGCTCATGCCGCCTAAACACCGACTGCCGCCGGGCCAGTAAACAGGTTTCCTCCCGGCTTTTCCTGGAGCTATTGCGCGGCTCCAGTTTTGACAGTTCCTTGAATCCTTGACGCGTCATCGGACGGTTCGCTTTCGCTCATCTTCTCAACGCTCACCTGACGTCCACTCTTGGACGCCTTTTCCACGGACGTTCACCACCACGCCTTTTGAACGCAGCAGCTCCGGGCGGTTTGAAGCCGACTCCTGAAAACCGGCTCCGGGAGGCCTTCTCCCATCTTTAGTACAGCTCTGCAGGTTTTCACCTACATTCGTGACACACCCCAATACAAGATCTTCACCCGATCGCGGCGTTTGTTGCCGAACACGAATAAATGACCAGCGAAGGCGTCCAACTGGAGCACTGCATTGACCAGTTGAGTTCGATCATCCGGCGTGGCCCACTTCGATCATCTAATTTGGCCCACCCCGAGTGTTAATATTTTGCCTCGACCGGCGTTTCAAGTCCAGTAGAGGATACTCGATCTTCTGGATGGTAACGGTTGACAGTTTTCTTTGGTTGGTCTGAAAATGGAGACCGGCGGGTGAAGCGGAGGCGGGCAATGCTGGAGAGCACCCCGCCAAGGAATAGCCGGCTGCAAACTCATCAAGACGATGGGACCGGGGGCGGAGTCCGAGCGGCTCGCCCTCGGGATAAAGAAAATACATCGGATTGATAGATTTGCTCATGCCTTAAAAACTCACAAACGTTCGGCTTTCCGCGAGGCTTCGGGGCGACAGCCCGCCTCACCTTCAAGGTTTTTTCTTCCTCCTTTCCATGGTCCGGCGGAAACGGAACGATTCAGTTCCCGTCTCGATGATGTGAGCCCGGTCCGTCACGCGATCCAACAGAGCTTTGCACAAGCGCGGGCTAGGAAACACCGTCGTCCATTCCGAGAAGGGAAGGTTCGTGGTCACGATGAGAGCCGCTCTTTCGGCCCGATCCGAGATCACCTGGAACAGAAACTCCGCGCCGATGTCGGCCAGCGGCACGTAGCCGACTTCATCGAGTGCGATCAGCTCGTACTTCTGCCACCGCGCCATCAAGCGCCTGACCTGGTTATTCTGTTTGGCTTCCACCAACTCGTTGACGAGCGCAGCCGCCGTCGTGAATCGGACGCGCCGTTTCTGGTGGCATGCGGCGAGGCAAAGTCCGGTTGCCAGGTGAGTCTTGCCAGTTCCGCACTCGCCGATCAGCACGACCGGTTCGCTGCGCTCGATATAGCCGCCTTCGGTCAGTTCGCGAATCTTCGCGGCCGGAATCTGCGGCGCCTGCGAGAAGTCGAACTCGTCCAACGTCTTTATTCGCGGCAACTGCGCGTCGCGAATGCGATTGGCGATGGCATGCCGGTCGCGCTCTTCGCACTCCAGCGCCAGCAATGCTTCCAGATATCGGATATGGGTTTGGTTTTCTTTCACCGCCTACTCGGCGGCGATCCGCGATGGTCGTCCCTACCGCGACAGTTGATTGCCAGCGCATCGCGCAACGGGGCACTTCGACGACTTGCCGATACGTCCAAGTGGGTTTGCTGATTTCGCAAACGTTACGCGATACCGGCACCTCGGTTTCCACGTTGCAGGGCGAACGTGATGTTGTCATGGCTTTAGTGAGAAGCTCGTGCGATGGGCCGTAATTCTTCGGGATGTTCGCGCAGATAGGCCAGCAAGCGCCGGCGCTTTTCTTTGCCACGTCCGTTCGCAGGAAGCTCCGATTGTTGCTGGTTGGGGATCAGCTCGGATAGATGGTCTTCTACCCGTTGGTAGATAGAGATCCAAAGCTTCTTTATCGCGTGAAGCGAACTTCCGAGCATCTCCGCTAGCTCCTCGTCAGTC
>JBEKBK010000748.1:0-2970 GCA_050015435.1 Bryobacteraceae bacterium | reverse complement strand
AGTGGAGGAAACCGGGTCAGATACAGAAAGAATCAAAACGAGACATCGATCGCGCTCGCCGCACGCTCAGATCATACGAACCACGCGCTTCGAGGATCGTTCTGCGCATAATTCAGGTATAAGAGAATCCCGGCGTGAACGTATCGAAGCCGTACCACCAGTGCAACGAACCTTTCTCGTACGCGACCGCAGCCACCTGAATGTCCGGATTCCCAACTCCCGTCTTGCCTCCTTCTCCAAAAGGCGCTGTCAGGCTTTCATAAAGGACGGGCAATGCGGCCGCGCTCATCAACGTGCCGCCCAACAAGTGGACTCCCCAGTTGTGTACGACCTTCCCCGCGAACGCGGCCACCCGGAGGTGAAAACCGGGTATTTCGGATTGGCCTTTGGAATTCGCCATGCCGTTAGCCATGTAAAAGTTCTCGAAATTTAAAAGAAGTGTTACACCCGGCGGCGGCGCCATGCCCGGCATCACGGTTTCTACTCCCTCCGGATAAACGCTCGCTCCGAATTCGGTGGCAGTCGCCAGCCGGGCCGTGCCCGCGACAAGCACAAATAACAGCAGGCCGGCGACGAGACTACCAAGGCATATGAATGATTTTTGATGCCCTGAACTTTGCATAAACTCTCCTTAAGAAAATTGGGCCGCTCGACTGCCGGTCAATTAGCCTCATCGGATCGAGAAGAGGAAGCATGATCGCAAAACGAGATAAGGCCCAGGGCCTCACAATCCTGGCGGCGTCGCCGACAAGATCCATGACAGCAATGAAAAGAAACTCAAGCGGGGACCCTATGCGGGAGCAAGGAAACATACAGCTCAGATTGTTTTTGTGTTTCGGAATCATCTTTCTGGCGGCGCTGGGCAACTCAGCCTACGCCCTGTTCACGGCAAAGAATATGCGCAGCGAGTTGGCGGCCAATGTTTTCAACGCCGGCGCCCTACTCGATGAATCACGTCAGATCACCATCTCGATCGCCAACATGCGCAGCGCCATGCGCGGAACATCGCTTTTCGGGATGATGCACAATCCGGAACAGATGACCAAAGCGCGCAGCATGTATGACGCGGCCAATCAGGGCGCCCGCAAGGCCGTGGACGCCATGGAAGCGCGGAATCTCACGGCCGAAGATCGTGCCACCGTTAATGAGATTCGCTCCCGTTTGGACCAGTGGAAGGACGACTTCCAGCAGTTTGCCGACTTGAGCGCATCCGGTCATGCTGCCGACGCCAGCGAAATCACCTTGAAGAAGACCACACCTACTATGGATTGGCTCCAAAAAGCCGCGGCGGATCTGGGCACCCGAAGCCGCGAGCGCCAGCAAAAAGGCAATCAGGCTATCGAAGCCACCATGACCCATATCGAGCTTCTCAATTGGGTGCTCCTGATTTTGGCGCTGGCCGCGGGCGTGGCGACCTGGTTTGTCGTCTCGCGCATCCTGCGGAGCCTGGAGGACAGTCAGGCAGAACTCACCACCGCTGCTGAGGATCTGACGCAGTTGCTCGGAAAAATCGAGCGAAGTTCCGAAGGTCTGACGGTCTCCTCCGAAGAAGTCAGCGGAGTCAGCCAGCAGATGGCGGGAGCCGCGGAAGAAACGGCAACCCAGGCTAACGTCGTCTCCGCGGCTAGCGAACAGGTTTCGAAGAACATCGAGGTGGTTGCCACCAGCGCCGAGGAGCTGATGGCCTCCATCCGTGAGATCTCGAAGAGCTCCACGGAAGCCGCTCGCGTGGCCCGGAACGCCGTCGGCGTGGCCGCGCAAACTAATCAGCGGATCGGCAAACTAGGCGAGTCGAGCATCGAAATCGGCAAGGTGATCAAAGTCATCACTTCCATCGCCGAGCAGACCAATCTTCTCGCGCTCAACGCAACCATCGAAGCCGCACGCGCAGGGGAATCCGGCAAAGGATTCGCCGTAGTCGCCAACGAAGTGAAGGAGCTAGCCAAGCAAACCGCCCGAGCGACGGAGGAGATTGGTCAGAAAATCGGAGCGATCCAGACCAACACCAAGGACGCCGTAAACGCGATTGCCGAAATCACTACGATCATCAACCAGGTGAACGACATCTCGAACACCATCGCCTCGGCGGTAGAAGAGCAAACCGTAACCACCACGGAGATCGGCCGCAACGTGCAGGAAGCTGCCAGGGGTTCCGGCGAAATCGCCAACAACATTGCAGGCGTGGCCAACGCGGCCATGAGCACCGCCGAAGGAGCGCAGAAGGTCCAACGATCTTCGCAGGCAGTGAACGAAATGGCCGGCCAGCTTGGCCAGCTGGTTACCCAGCGTCACGCGTGAAGCCAGTACACCTAGGCCGAAAAAAGATAACCTGCGGCTCAGACTGGCTGCCTGCCTTGGAATCATCCTTCTCGCGGCGCTCGGCAACTCCGTCTATGCGCTGTTCACGGCGAGGCACATTCGAAGCGAACTGGCTGGAAATGTCTTCAGCAACGCGGCTTCGCTCGACGATGCCCGTCAGATCATGGTCTCGATCGCCAACATGCGCAGCGCCATGCGCGGAATCGGGCTTTTCGCGGCGATGCACAATCCGGAACAGGTGGCCAAAGCCCGCGGCGGTTTCGACGCGGCCAACGACGGTGCGCGCAAGGCTGTGGACACCATGGAAGCGCGAAATCTCACGCCCGAAAATCGCGCCACCGTAAACGAAATTCGCTCCCGCTTGGCTCAGTGGAAGGATAATTTCCAGGAGTTTGTCGACTTGAACCTCGCAGGTCATGTCGACCAGGCCACCGAACTCGGCTTGAAAAGGATGACTCCCGCAATTGATTGGCTCCAGAAGGCCGCGTCCGACCTGGGCGGCCTGAGCCGCGAGCGCGAGCAAACCGGCGACCAGGCCATCGATGCCTCCATGACTCACACCGAGCTTCTGAATCGGGCGCTCCTGATTCTGGTGCTGGCCGCGGGCGTCGCCGCCTGGTTTGCGATCGCGCGCGTACTCCGGCGCGTGCA
>JBEKBK010000747.1:0-2976 GCA_050015435.1 Bryobacteraceae bacterium | reverse complement strand
TCGCGTATCACAAGGCCGACAAGGCTATCCAGAATATCGTTGCCCTGCTTGCTGCGGCGTGATGTTAGCTGCCAGAATGTTGAAGCATTCTTGTTTACAATCTCTGACCTAAGAATCTAAGTTTCGCCTCGGGCTAAGCACTGTATATGAAACTGGCCTACACTCGTAAACGAAAGATGCCTCCCGCCTTAATCGACTTTCAGCACATTACCGTATGCCGTGGAGAGAAGCCCGCGCTCGACGATGTAACGCTTCGCATCGAAATGGGCGAACACGTTGCGATCCTGGGCCCCAATGGATGTGGCAAGTCCACGTTGATCAAGACCATTACGCGCGAATGTTACCCGCTGTTTCACGAAGGCTCTTCGATTCGGATTTTCGGGCAGGACCGCTGGAACGTGTTTGACCTTCGTTCGCTGCTGGGAATTGTCTCTAACGACCTGATGAGTACTTTTACGCGAGACCTTACGGGACGGGACGTCGTGCTCTCGGCCTTCTTCAGCAGCGTCGGAATATGGTCGCACCAGACCGTCACGCCGGCGATGCGGGATAAAGCTGACCGCGCGTTAGACGCCTTGGAAGTTGCTCACCTGGGCGACCGCTGGGTCTCGGAAATGTCGTCGGGAGAGGCGCGGCGAGTGCTCTTGGCGCGAGCGCTGGTGCATGAACCACGCGCTCTGTTGTTCGACGAGCCAAGCACGTCGCTCGATCTGTTCGCGCAACACGAGCTGCGCGTGCTGATGCAGAAGCTGGCCCGTTCGGGCATCGCGATATTGCTGGCCACCCACCACCTTCCAGACATCATCCCCGAGATTGAGCGGGTGATCCTGATTTCACGCGGCCGCATCCTGGCGGATGGTCGCAAGGAAGAAATCCTGACCGCCGAAAAATTGTCCGAGCTTTTCGGATTGTCCGTTGATCTCGCCCGGCGCGACGGATACTTTAATTTATGGTGAGCCCGCCGCAGGATTGAAGCGTTTAGCGACGGCGTATTCGCCATCGCCATCACCTTGCTTGCCTTGGAGCTCAAGGTTCCGCATCTGTCAGCGGAAGGCGGCCAATCCACTGCCGCGGCCCTCGCGGCGAGCCTCTCGAGCGAGTGGCCGAGCTACTTCGCGTTTGTGACCAGCTTCTTCACCGTGCTGATCATGTGGGTGCATCACCATGTGATTTTTCAATTGGTGCATTGCACTGACGCGCTTCTATTGTTCGCGAACGGGCTGCTGCTGTTGTTCGTGACCGCGGTCCCGTTTTCGACCGCGATTGTCGCCGAGTATTTCGCTACACCCGCGGCGTCCACTGCCTGCCTGGTGTATACGCGAACCTTCGTATTGATCGCGGTCTTGTTTTACCTGCTGCTCATGGCCGCATTCCGGGCGTCCACCCTGGGCCCGGAGTCGCGCGAGGCGACGGTGCTCCGCCTGCGCCGCGATTACCGGTTCGGGCCACCCGCATACCTTCTGGCAACCCTGGCAGCACCGTTCAGTCCGTGGCTGGCCATGCTGATTTGCACGGCTTTGTGGATCTTTTGGGCTGCCACCACCCGCGAATGCTAGACCGGTTTCGGGGATAGCGTAGACCGTCTCAGGAAGCGCACTCCGTTGAAAGCACTGCTACAAGCCGTACGAAACTGGTCGACGCAAAAACAAGAAATGGTCTAGACCGGTTTCACGGATCGCGTGGCCCTCTCGCGATATCTCCGCCGCTGAGGATGCTCTTAATCGGCCGGATGAAACCGGTCTAGGAAAACTCAAGAAATGGTCCAGGGCTCGATTTAGGCATAATGCTTTCATAGAGATTGGCCGATAACAAGCGCATGGGTGACCGGCGATACGAATTTCGAAAACCCTGCACCGACTCCGTCGAAGTCCAGTGGCAGGACCAAAAGGGCCGCGCCCGAAAGGACCTTGGGAGTCTGGAAGATATCTCGATCGGCGGGGCCTGCGTGCACCTGGCGCACCCGATCTCCTTCGGCACCCGCCTGCGGCTAACATATCAGGCTCACGATTTCCGCGGGAAAGTCCGCTACTGTGTCCTCCGTTCGGGCGAACACGTGATCGGCGTGAAATTCGACCCGGGCTGCGAATGGTCGCCGGAGCTGGCAACCAGCGGGTCCCACGCGGCGCCGAACGGAAGCTAGACCAGTTTCAGGGATAACGTAGACCGTCTCAGGGAGCGCACTCCGTTGAAAGCACTGTTACAAGCCGTATGAAACTGGTCGACGCAAACTCAAGAAATGGTATGGGCCCCGCATCGCACTGCTTTTTCGTTTGGCAGGGTGCCCTGTTGCACCTGCAATTACGGCGCAGGGTGATCTGGGAGCACCCAGGGCACCTTTGTGACAAACTCGACGACGGCAACTCTGTCACCGAAGTCCACGACCGGTTTCGGAAGCTGCCTAGCCTCCGCGAACCAAAACTCAAAGTTAGCGAGCGTCGAGTTTCGCGCGCTTAACGCAGCGACCTCTCCCGCGAAATAAAACCAGCCGCCGTAAATTCTGCGATCTCCCTCGCGTCCTACCTCGTAGACTTCCCCTTCTTTCTCCGGATCAATCCCGATCTGTTTCAAGAGCGAGCAAAACTCGGCAGGATACACAGAGGAACGTTGCGCCGCGAAATTCAGACAGTACAAGCATCCACATCTTTCGGCGTCTCCGCCGGGCACAGCAGAGTACGCCACTCTGGTGAGACTTCGATCAAAGCTCACGGTCTGGCCACCAGATTGAATTTCGTCCATGCTGTCTTGATTGTGGCAGGTGAGGATACGTCCCTCAAGGAATTCCGGTACAATGTCAAAAGCCGAAAGAGGAGACTGATGGCGAAGAAAATTGATCCACTCAACCAGAAAATGTATGGAGCGGTAACCGCGATGCTCACCGTACAGGACGTAAAAGCAGCGATGGGCTTCTACCAGAAGGCGTTCGGCTTTGCCAAACGCGCCGTTATGAAAGGCCCCGACGGCAAACCGATTCATGCC
>JBEKBK010000746.1:0-3000 GCA_050015435.1 Bryobacteraceae bacterium | reverse complement strand
GTGCCGATTTTGTGGTCCAAAATGGAGTTCTGGAAGGACCTAACGATAAACCAGCAGGCCAGCTACTTCGATACCTTTTTCCTGACCATCGTGCATGAATTCGGACACGCGCAGGGTTTGCAGCACACCTTGACTTCCGGCGCGATGGCGACCTCTGTTACCCGCGGCACGACCAAGGCCCAAGCCCTTACGCCCGACGATATTGCGGGAGTTTCGCTGCTCTACCCGGCGGCGGGCTATGTGGCGAGTACGGGAAGCATCTCGGGAACGGTGCTGCTGAGCGGGAACGGGGTGAACCTGGGAAGCGTGGTAGCGGTCTCGACCAACGGTATCGCCATCAGCAGTTTGACCAACCCGGATGGTACGTATCGTATCGATGGCGTGCCTCCAGGGCAATATTATGTTTACGTGCATCCCTTGCCGCCACCGGAGCCGGGCGAGTCGACCCCCGATGCCATCGTGCCGCCCGAGGACCTGCACCAGAATCAGTTCCAGGCGAATATCAACTTCGATACACAGTTCTTCGGAGGCACTCGCGACTGGACCCAGACTCCACCTGTCTCAGTGAACGCGGGGAACGTCACGACCGGGGTCAATTTCAACGTGCAGTCGCGGCCCGGGCCGACGCTCTCTGGCATGGTCACCTATGTGTATGAGGGGGGGAATCCAGTCCAGGCGGGTCCGCTCCCGCCCCAAACCCGGACTTCGGTGGTCTTTTACGCCGCTGGGGCACTGGTGAATAACGACACTCAACTTGCGCCGGGATTGAACGTCAGCGTCATCGGAGGAACGGCGCAGGTTGAGACCAATACGATTAGTTTTTACTACGGCTACGTGTACCTGGTGTTGGACACATTCGCGACCTCGTCCCCCACGCCCATCACGCTCGCTGTGACGGTGCCAAACGACATGTACGTCTTGCCGATGGCATTTACCGTGGTTACTTCTCCGCCGCCGACGGTCTCCGCCGTATCTCCGGGGACAGACGGCCAGGGTAACCCGACCGCCACCATTTTCGGATCGAATATCAACTCCAGCATGCGTGTTCTCTTTGATGGCGCGCGCGCCAACATGCTGAGCGTGAATCCGGACGGATCACTAGTAGTCTCGCCGCCTCCGGCATCCGCGGGCTATCAGGCTGCCGTCGAAGTACTTTCAAACGACGATCAAACGTCGTCGGAGGCGCTGGTCGCCGAGCCACCTGTGTACTCTTACAGCGGCCCGTCTGCCCCCGCGATCAGCGTGAGTCCGTCCAGCGTTACTTCCGGAACGGATGTGCTGGTGCAGATCACCGGGTACAACACGAACTTTATCAGCGGACGAACCACTGTAGGATTCGGATCGTGCGATATTTTGGTCCGGCAGGTGTGGGTGCAAGGCGTGGGAAGCTTGCTGGTCGATATTTCCGTCGCCGCTACGGCTCCTGCGACCCTAAGCTCGATTACTGTCGCGACGGGCCTGCAAGTATCCACGCTCACGACCACCTTCCAAATCGCGGCAGCCGTTCCTGGACAGGTCAGCATGCACACTCCAGTCGTGAATCAGGTCACCGGATTAGCTGGAACTCCGGTAGGCGGCACGGCGGTGATCAATACCACCGGGTTGCCTGCGAATCTGGCCGGCTGGACCCTATTGATCTCGTCTCAACAAGTGAGTTTTTCAGCTAACGCCGCTGGGCAATTGATTGTAACCATTCCGAGCGGGTTCCTGACGGGTCCCGCCGTGGTCCAACTGATTTCTCCGAGCGGCGCGACGATTCCCCCCATTGCGATGCAAATCGATCCGCCGCCACCGGTGATTTCCGCTGCGCTGAACGCAGCCGGCGCAGCGATCAACGGATCGGCATCGGTTAAGTCGGGCGATTCGATCACCCTGATTGTCTCCGGCCTGGCCGACTCGAATAACATTGCTCCCTCGGCTGCGAGTGTGCAGGTGAGTGTGGGAGGCGTTGTTCAGACCGCCACCACCGTCACGTCCCTGGCGCAGCCGGGCGCTTGCGCGGTCCAGGTGGTCATACCGGCCAACCTGCCGAGTCAAAGCCAGACGCCGGTGATCTTGATGGACGGAACCAGGGTATCGGGGACGTACTTCGTCAACGTGCAAAACTAATTACAGAAACGTGCAAAGCGAACGCGTGGTGATCTTCGGAAGCGCCGGCCAGTTGGGCGTCGAACTGGTAGCGGAATTCCGCGAGCGCGGATACGAAGTAACCGGTATAGACCGTGGCCTGGTCGATATCACCGACCAGGCCAGTGTCGAACAATGCGTGAGCAGTCACGATCCCGCGCTGGTGGTGAACGCGGCTGCCTATAACCAGGTCGACGTGGCCGAGAAAGAGCCCCTTGCGGCGTTCCAGGTAAACGCGCTGGCAGTACGGAATCTGGCCATGGCGTGCCGCCAGGCGGATGCCCGGCTGATCCATTTCTCCACGGACTACGTTTTCGACGGGATGGCCGCCCGTGCCTACACCGAGAATGACGAGCCGCATCCGCTCGGCGCGTACGCCGTATCGAAGTTCGGCGGAGAGCTCTACGCCCGCGCGTATCTCGACCACCCGCTGATCGTTCGCACCTCCGGAGTCTACGGCCCGGGAGGTCTCGATACGGCGCGAGGAAACTTCGTCGAGATGATGTTGCGGCTAGCCGCGCAGCAGCAACCCATCCGCGTCGTCGAAGATCACGTGGCGTCGCCCACCTACGCGCCCGCGCTGGCGGCGCGGACGGCGGATCTGGTCGAGCGCGGCGCGACCGGCGTATTCCACGCAGGGGGAGGAACACCCATTTCCTGGTTCGACTGGGCGGTCAAGATCTTTGGCGCAGCGGGGCTGAATCCGGCTTTGAAACCCACCAACGAGCGGGAGTTCCGTACTGCCGCGCGGCGTCCCAGATATTCGGCTCTTTCCAATGCAAAGATGGAGGCGCTCGGTATCCGGCCGATGCCTTCGCTCGACGAGGCGATCCGCGACTATCTTGAAAAACGGGGCCGCAAAGCGCGCGAGCT
>JBEKBK010000745.1:0-3006 GCA_050015435.1 Bryobacteraceae bacterium | reverse complement strand
CCGCTCCGATCTCTTGTGGAAGTACATCGCGGAGTTGAAGCCGAATAACATCGCCCACGAGTTTTACCTCACGGATATGGCAGAGATTCTGACGCGTCACGGCTACCAGGTCCAAGCGATGCATGTCGCCGATTCCACCGAACTGCTAGGCATCAATACGCGAGTCGACCTTGCCAATGCAGATCGCATCCTGCGCCAGCGCAAGAACGAGGAATTAATGCTCGCGGGAGTCACGGTGGAACGGCCGGAGACAGTCACCATCGACACGCCGGTGCAGGTTGGCATGGATACAGTCATCGAGCCCTTCACGCGATTGCTGGGGACGACACAAATCGGCGAGGATTGCCGGATCGGCGCCGGCTCCATCATCGAATCAGCGGTGTTGGCCGATCGCGTAACGGTCAAGCCCTACAGCATGATTGCTGATTCCCGGGTCGACTCAGGCGCGCAGATCGGCCCCTTCTCCCGCTTGCGAATGAACGCGGAGGTTCAGGCCGACGCGCGCGTTGGAAATTTTGTCGAGCTGAAGAAGACGCGCCTGGGAGCCGGGACCAAAAGCCAGCATCTGGCCTACCTCGGCGATGCCGTAATTGGTGACCGCGTGAATATCGGCGCCGGGACGATTACCTGCAATTTCGACGGCCAAAAGAAGCACGAAACGGTCATTGGCGACGGAGCCTTCATTGGCAGCAATTCCACGCTGGTTGCCCCCATCGAAATCGGCAAGGAAAGCTACATCGGAGCGGGCAGCGTCATTACGACTCCAGTGCCGGTCCAGGCGCTGGCGCTCGGACGCGCACGACAAGTGGTCAAGCCGGATTGGGTCGTGAAGAAGCGGGAAAAAAGGGCAGTCGCCAAGAAGCGCTCGGCCGTCTGAGCGATTACTTCTGCTTGGGTTGTTGCGCCGCCCGAACGATGATCTGCAAGGCCACGTCGCCGTCGTCGGCCGTTTCGTATCGAACCGTGACCCTGACCTTCATTCGCAGATCTCCTTCCACCTTCGTGTCCGGAGTAATTCGAAAAGCGCGCTTCTGAGTTTTCCCGAGCACGACCCGCGATATGGTGACCTTTTCGGAAGTGTATTCGAGAACGTTGCCGGCGAAAAAGGCATCGGGCTTCTTAACGGAATCCGTCTGCGGCTCTTGAGCCGCGGGCACCGGCGCAGTGAGCGCGAGAAGGAAGACGAGGGGAGGCAGAATGCGGCGCACTGACACTAGAATACTTGAACTGTGGACCCGCGTCGCTGCTAAAGTATGAAGCTTCTTTCACGCGCACTACAGCACCAGAACCGGATGATAGACGTGCGGCAGCCGCGCTTCCCCGATCGCGATCAGCTCCCCTTGCGCCGTAACGGCTTTTACGTAGCGTGCGCTGGTGCGTATCTGGAACGGCGAAACACGAAAGTCCCGGCCGGTGCGAATCTGCCCCGCGGTGACCGAATCTACCATCTCGAGCGGAAATTCGGGGAGAAGCTGGGCGGCTGGAAGCAGCGCCTCTTCCAGGCGGCCGTCCGCTGCCAACTCAGCCAGTTCCTCCAGCGTGCGCGCCATCTGGATCTTGAAGTCTCCCGACGCCGTGCGCCTCAGGCTCTTCAGAAATGCGCCGCAGCCCAGCTTCTGGCCGGCTTCATGCGCGATGCTCCGCAAATACGTTCCCGCCGAGCAGTGGACGCGCACCGTCGCTTTGTTATTTTCAAGGCCGATGACTTCGAGCGAGTAAACCTGCACTCGTACCGGCTCCAGTTCCACGGGCTGGTTCTTTCGCGCCAGCTCGTAGGCCGGCTTTCCGCCGATTTTTTTCGCCGAAACCGGAGGCGGAACCTGCATGAATTCCCCGCGAAACGAGTCGAAGACCGCCTCGATTTCGGACCTGTCGAGCGATACACTCACCTCCGGTGAAGTCGGAGTGCCGTCCGCGTCGTAGGAGTCGGTCGCGTAGCCGAAGTGAATCACGCCTTCGTAGACTTTGTCATTGCGGCTATAGAACTGCGCCAGTCTCGTAGCCCTGCCGATCACTAACGGCAGCACGCCCGTAGCGCCGGGATCCAATGTCCCCAGATGCCCAACCTTCCGCGTGCCTGCGAACCGCCGCATCTTGTTGACGACATCATGCGAGGTCCACCCGCTCGGCTTGTCGACGATGATCACTCCATCCACCTAGTCAATTTAGCAGGTGGACCGCGAGGTTGATCCAGGCTGCGATACGCTGGGTGATTGGAAGAAGAAGTCCTCGGAAAAGCCTACGACGCTCAGTTGATGCGGCGGCTGGTCCGTTATCTCAGGCCATACCGCGGCGCGGTGGTCGTGTCGCTGGTGTTTCTGCTGGCGCAATCGATCCTGCAAGTGACCGGTCCGTTGTTGACTAAGCTGGCGATCGACCGTTATCTGGCCAAGCCGGACCATCCCACATCGTCCCCGCTCGATCCCTGGCTTTCCCTCGACCCGTGGACCGGGCTGGCGCAGATTTCGGCGTTGTATCTGCTGACGCTCGTCTTGGGCTTCGCATGCGAAGTTGCTCAGACCTACCTGATGTCGCGCACCGGACAGTTCGCCATGTTCGATTTGCGCCGCGAATTGATGGACCATATGCAGCGGCTCGACGTGGGCTATTTTGACCGGAATCCGGTGGGCCGCCTCATCACGCGAGTCACCACGGATGTCGACGCGCTCAACGATCTGTGGGCCTCCGGACTGGTAACCATCCTGGGCGATGTCCTGGCGCTGACTTTCGTAGTGCTCACCATGCTCAAGTTGAGCCCGGGCATGACGGGAATGCTGCTCGCAGTAACGCCCTTCGTGATTTTGACCACGACGCGCTTCCGGACCTACGTCCAGCAGAGCTACCGGCAAATCCGCGTGGCGATCGCGCGCATCAACGCTTACCTCCAGGAGCATGTCACCGGCATTTCCGTGCTACAGCTTTTCAATCGCGAGGAGCAAAGCCGCGCCGAGTTCGCTGAAATCAACCAGGTGTATATCCGCGCCTGGTTGGACGCGATCCAGGCTT
>JBEKBK010000744.1:0-4009 GCA_050015435.1 Bryobacteraceae bacterium | reverse complement strand
TGCGCCGGCTGTCATGCGGAGATAGCCAAATCCTACCTTCTCACCGGAATGGGGCGATCGCTCTATCGCCCTCGTGCCGAGAACCAGGTCGAAGACTTCAAGACTCATAATCGAGTGTATAATCGGGCGTCGGATCGCTATTACACGATGCTCGAACGCGACGGCAAGTGGTACCAGCGCCGACATCAAATCGGGTTCGACGGCAAGGAGATCAACATCGTCGAGAAGGCAGTCGACTATGTGATGGGTTCGGGCAATCACGTTCGGAGTTATTTGAGTCGCACGGTCCAGGGCACATTGGTGGAACTGCCAGTGAGCTGGTATACGGAGAACGGCGGATATTGGGCCATGAGCCCAGGCTATGACCGCGCTAATCAGGAAGACTTCCGCCGCACGATCATCAGCGAGTGCCTGGCCTGCCACACCGGCTATCCGGCGCCGGCGCAGGGTTTCAATCTGACCACCAACGAGCCCGTTTTCGGAGACCGCATCCCGGAAGGAATCGATTGCCAGCGCTGCCATGGACCGGGCCGTGCGCACATTGACGCCGCCGGATCGGGTCACGCCAGCCTGGAATCCATTCGAGCCGCCATCGTCAATCCGGCCAAGCTGAACCGTGACCGGCAACTTGAAGTGTGTATGCAATGCCATCTGGAAACGACCCATTTTCCGCTGCCGAACCAGATCGTTCGTTATTCCCAGCGGCCATTTTCATACCGACCCGGCGAGCCGCTGGGGGATTACGAGTTGTTCTTCGACCATGCGCCGGGCACCGGTTATGACGACACATTCGAGATCGTGCATGCCGCGTATCGGCTGCGTAAATCGGCGTGCTTTCAAGCGAGCCAAATGACCTGCACGACCTGCCACAATCCGCACTCAATTCCGCGAGAAGAGGAGGCGGCGGAGCACTACACAGCGGTATGCCGGAACTGTCACGCCACGGCGCACGAGGCGAAAATGCCAACCGGGGCGAACTCGCACGAGGCGAAAATGCCAACCGGGGCGAACTCATGCGTCGAATGCCACATGCCTAAGCGGCGGCCTGAGGATGTCGTGCACACCGTGATGACAGATCACTACATTCAGCGGCGCCCGCCCGCGCGTGATGTATCGAAGCCCATCCAGGAAGACGATTTTGTTGCCCAGGGGAATTATCGCGGCGAAGTAACGCGGTATTACCCGCCGCAACTGCCCCGAACGCCGGAAAACCAACTGTATCAGGACGTCGCCCAAGTGTATTATGGAGCCAATCTTAAATCCGGCACTCCCCGCCTGCAACAGGATCTGGAGAAGTACCAGCCGGAACCGCCCGAATTTTACGTTGCTCTGGGAGACGCCTATATGAAGGCGAACAACTACGACCAGGCGATTCGTTGGTATGAGGAAGCGCTGCGCCGCCGTGCGGACTTTCGTCCAGCGCTGGAAGAGTTGGGGGGCGCACTCACGGCAGCAGGACGGCTGGACCGAGCGGTCGAAGTACTGGAGAAGGCGGCGGCTCCGCCGTTACCAAACACCGCGGTTCTGACGAATCTGGGCGGAGTGTATTTCATGCAGGGCAATCTCGACCGAGCCGAGCAGCGCTTGCAGCAGGCTCTGGGCGTGAATCACGACCTCCCGGAGGCTCACAATTTTCTGGGGCTGGTATTGGTCAAGAAAGGTGACTGGTCGGGCGCGGAGAATCATTTTCGTGAGGCGATATCAATCCAGCCGGACTTTGCCGAAGCCCAGTATAATCTCGCCAACGTGCTGGCCGGAGCCTCCCAATACTCGGAGGCTCAATATCACTTCCAGAAGGCGATCGCCATCAAACCTGAATATGTCGAGGCCCACCATCACTACGGGATACTATTGGCTCAGATGGGATCGACCGCCCAAGCGGTAATCGAGCTTCAGGAGACCGTCCGATTGGATCCGAACTTGTCCCCGGCTTACAACGATCTGGGCGGTGTCCTGGCAGTCCAGGGACGTTTGGAAAATGCCGCGGATGCATACCAGCGGGCGATCCGACTCAATCCTGACTTCTACGAAGCTCATCTTGCACTGGGGCAGATTCTGGAGCGCAAGGGGGACGTCCTAAACGCGCGAGCGCATTATGAAAAAGCCGCCCAAAGTCCTGATCCTAGCGTGCGTGACAGTGCTCGGAAGGCCCTTCGTTAGACGCCGTTTCTTACTATCGAGGGATTTACGGGCCCTCCGTGGAGTCATGTTACAATTTTGCTGTTCTTCGCAACCGGAGACGGAGGTTACAATGCGTGCCTGCAACTCGACCCACATTTTTACGATCGCTCTGTTCGCATCGGCGTGGGGAATGCCGGGACTTGCCCAACAGCTCGGCAGCGCGCCGGGCGGAAGGGGCGGCGGGCCTCAACCTGCCGTCGGCTCGATGCCGAGCCGGCGCTTCGAAAAAATCGCGGATGGTGTGTACTACGCCACTTCGACCGGCTCGATGTCGGTTGGCGCGAACTCGTGCGTTATCGTCAACGATCAGGATGTTTTTGTCCTGGATCCTGGCGAGTCCCCTGCGACGGCCCGGGCGTTGGTTGAGGATATCAAGACGATCACCGACAAACCAATCAAGTTCGTCGCCAACTCGCACTTCCACTTCGATCACTCGCACGGGAATCAGATTTTTGGGCCGGATGTGATGCTGATAGCGCCTGACAGGAATTACGACCGGCTGTCTGGCCGCCTCGGCAACGTGCTGCAGCAGCAGGCGTATGCTACCCAGGCTTCGCCGGCGCTGTTTCAGCAACGTCTGGACGCTCTCAAGGCACAGCCGCCGGCCACCGATCCGCAACAGCTCGCCATGCAGCAGCGGCAAATTGCGGCGCTTGAGCTCAGGATTGTGCAGGAAAAAGAAATCAAGCCGACTCCCGCCACCCTGACGTTCTCGACGCGTGTGACGCTACATCGCGGCAACCGTGAAATTCAGTTGCTTTATCTTGGCCGCGGCCACACCGATACCGACCTTTTCGTATATCTGCCGAAGGAGCGCATCGTGTGCACCGGCGACATGATGGAATCGAATCTTTCCTACCTGGCTGACGCGTGGGTGAGTGAATGGGTCGTGGCACTCGAAAAACTGGCCGCGCTCGACTTTGACACCGTGCTACCCGGGCATGGGACGCCGTTCAAGGGGAAGGGAAAAATTCGCGCCTTCCAGTCGTATCTGGTGGATCTCCAGAAACAGGTTGACGCGTTGCGCAAGCAGGGCCTGTCCGTCGAGGAAACGGTTAAGCGGATCGATCTCTCCTCGCATGCGGCGGATTGGCCGAATGCCCGCTCGATCAACCCCGACTTCCGCGCCGTGCAGCGCATGTACGACGTCGCGGCAGACCCCAACGCGCCATTGCGTTAGCTAAATTGACCGGGCCGCACTTGGCTCGGCGCGCCCTTGCGCAGGACGCTTTTCTTGTCCTTAAATTCATCCCAGTTGCATTGATCTCAGTCCCATTCAGCTCGTTCGCACAGCAGCGGGTGCCGAACGCGCCCGACCAGCCCTTACCTTACAGCCACAAGCAGCATCTTGCTCTTGGACTGGTTTGTAAAGACTGCCACACCCATGCCGGCGCCTGGCGACGCGATGGGTTTTCCCGCATCGTCGAAGTGCGTGTCCTGCCATCAGACGATCAAGAAGGATAGCGCCGCGATTCAGAAGCTAGCCACCTTCGATCGCAACAAGCCGGAAATTCCGTGGGTCCGGGTTTACAAAGTTCCGGATTTCGTCTTTTCAGTCATCAGGCGCATCGCAAGGCGGATGCCTAATGCGAAAACTGCCATGCCACGGTTCGGTCGGCCAGCGCGCCAAGCTATTCCGTGAGGGTGGACCTTTCGATGGCGGGTTGTGTTGCCTGCCATCGCGAACACAATGCAGACCAGGGATGCGAATCCTGCCACGACGCCCGATAGGGAAAATCAGTTGGCGTCGTCAGAAATTGCGATCGGATTTAACACCGAACCGGCCGCAAAAGGAACGGCAGCGGGAGCCGCAGTCTTTAGAAACTCC
>JBEKBK010000743.1:0-3036 GCA_050015435.1 Bryobacteraceae bacterium | reverse complement strand
TCGTTGTGACCACATCACAAATCGACACCCAGCGGTGAGGATTCCGACGCTACCCGAGTTGCCTCGCTACTTCGTGAGAACCACGATCTCGCGCTATCCCTGCCGAAAGGCTTTGTTCAATGGGCATTGTCGGCAACTACGTCATGTGGACATTACCTCGGGCTGAAAAACTCATCAAGCGGAATCAAGAAACACGGCTCACACCCCTAGCTCGGGGACCGTCACCGAAGCGGGTTTCTCTGAAGGGATTCCCTCAGATTTAATCCCTGCGGCTACGACCTTTGGAGAATTGAATCGAACACTCGACGATGTTAATGTTCTACCGGAGGTTTGCCATTTGCTCTTCGCCGCCCACTCCTTTTCACGGCGCATCCTGACCTAAGTCCCTCTGTTTCTTGAGGCTGGCTCGGATGTAGTAAGCTAATAGCCTTAGTTAGCAGTTACAATGACCGTAGGTCGTCCGTTTGCGCTTTGGGTTGGACGATACTGGGAAAGGGCAGGGCTGGATGGCTGAAACGAATCCGACGCCGGGTCTACCAGCCGAACCCGGGACTGCGAGCAAGAAGAAGACAAACGGGCACACGTTGGTTTGCGTAGCTGATCCTCATGGCTTCACGATCACGTTGGATATGCACACTTGGGAAGATCACATCATAAAGAGACATCCGGAAATGAAGGGATTCGTCGATCTGATTGCACCCACCGCAGAGAAGCCACAACTTATCCAGCGTTCAGAATCGGGAACGTGCTTCTATTACCGTTTGACGGGACGCAGCTTCTACAAGGCAGCTGATATTTTCCTCTCTCTGGTCGTGAACCGGAATGAGGCGACTAAAACAGGAACCATCCGAACCGCGCACTTGGTCCGCCAGGTGCGGAGCGAGGGTGAAACGATATGGGCGAGCAATTGAAAAATATTGATATTGACTACGACACTGCGAACGACGTCATGTACTGTTCGTTTGGGAGCAGTCCCGCTGAGGCGGTCAGCGTCGAGGTCTCGGATGGTGTCTTCGTCCGAATGCATCCAGAAACCAATAAGCCGTTAGGCGTCACGATTATAGATTTCTCTCGGCGCTTCACCTTGCATCCCGGTCAAAAGGTTTCTGTGTCACTTACAACGCCAGTTGAAGTTCCGGCCTGACGCGGCAAGAACCGTTTAGGACCCTTCGCACGCGCAAGCCCGTGGGACGCGGCGAAGGTAGCGGACAGGTCTACCCAAATGGAATGGTGCCTTCGCTTGACACTTGACTCTGTCGAAACGGAAGCGTGGAGGCCGCACGGGAAGTTGAATCGTTAGGAACTCGGTGACTGATTTGCAGCATTGTCGGCATGGAAGGCCAAAGACCGCGCTGAGAACTCGCGCATTCACTCTTCCCGCAGGGCTACCATGGCGTCCAACGAATTCCGGCCAACGAACGAAATGTACTATCTCGGATCTTTTTCCATCCAACGGATGATGCTGGCGTGCGTCCTGGCGGCGGGAGCGGCTCCGCATGGCGATTGTGTCGGCAAAAACAAAAAATGTGCTACGCTCGCCGCGGACCGGATCGAGCCGCTCTACTAACTGCGTCCACTCGCGATCCAGCATCGCCTCCAAGCGTCGGCGGCTGACATAGTGATCCGTGGCACCGTATAGGTCGTCGCTGATGACCATGTCATAAGCCGAGATGGATTTGGCGACAGTGGCCGAGGCCCGTCCCACGTGAAAAAACCAACGCGCTACCTCCTGGCCGGCCCCGATCTCCGCGAAGGTCCCAAGTTTTCCGCCATCCAGATTGATGGCCAGCGCCTTTTCCTGCGTGCTTTTCTCGTCCATAGAACTAGCCAAACACATTTGAAATTCTGACTCTACCGACAGTCCGACGAAATGAACTTGTTGTCGAGACTCGACCTGCGGCGAGGACGACCGATGAAGACGTGTTTGGCAGCCTGCTCGTATTGTGTACCACTGCCCCGACCACTCCCGCCGTCCCCAACGCCTACGCGCTCCGGCTCTGGTCGCGGGGTGCGGCCTCCTGATGCGGGGCATTAACGACTTCGGCGGAGCGATGGCCCAGTGGCGCCATTCTTCGAGTGGCCGACGACGCGCTCGGAACGCCGATCGACGTCTTCACCGTCAGTTGCTAAAGGGCATAATAGAGTGGATTGGACGCTTCGGAGACAGTTGCCCACAATTACCTAGCGCACCGCGGGTTCAAGAAGATCGATTTCGAACCCGAAGGTAAGAGCAAACCCCCTGATTTTCTCGTCGACGACAGAATTGCAATTGAGGTCAGACGCTTGAATCAGAACGAAGCGTGCTCGCCGCCTGGCACGAAGCCGCGAGGACTGGAGGAGGTCGCCATCCCGGTCTGGAAAAACATCCAGCAGCTACTGCCTTCCCTAGGTCCTCCGAAAGGTCAATTCAGCTGGTACGTGTTCATAAGATACAGTCGACCCGTTCCGGGCCGGAGGCAGATCGAGGACAGCATTCGCCAGCATCTCGAGGCGTTTCGAGACAGCCCGATTCAAAAGCCGGCGACAATTCAGATTTTCGACAATTTCGTGCTCAAGCTATTTCGCGCTGGCCGGGCGTACCCCGACTATTTTGTGATGGGTGGGCGCAGTGACTATGATGCTGGTGGCTGGATTATTCCGGAGCTAGAGCGAAACCTCAAGATCTGCATTGATGAGAAGACGGCGAAGATGTCTGGCGTTCGAGCGAAGTACGCTGAGTGGTGGCTTGTACTCATCGACCACATCAATTACGGAGCCGAAGAGGTTTTGCAGGTTCCGCCTCACAATTGGGACAAGATCATCCTCATTAATCCTCACGACCACACACACAGGCATTCGAATTAGGGTAGCGTCCTCACTCGACACTCACCGGCAAGAGCATCCTATCGTAAAGATGGAAAGCCACGGTATGCTGTCTAGATTCTTAGGTCAGAGATTGTAAACAAGAATGCTTCAACATTCTGGCAGCTAACATCACGCCGCAGCAAGCAGGGCAACGATATTCTGGATAGCCTTGTCGGCCTTGTGATACGCGAC
>JBEKBK010000742.1:0-3043 GCA_050015435.1 Bryobacteraceae bacterium | reverse complement strand
GTCCCAATAGGGCGGGTGATGCGACCGCCAATAGTAGGCCAGCACGAGAGCGGTGAAAAACGCGAATATCGAAACGCAGGTCGCAATCAGACCGATGCGGTAAAGTCCGGGAGGCGACTTGGAAGGGTCCTCGAGCGAAACGGGCAGGACTACGACTTGATCTGTCTTCCCGGCGCGGTCGCTCAGAATATTCGCCATCGTTAGAACCCACTAACATTCTACGCTCAGTCCTTGCGGATTTGGACCAACTCCTCGCGCGGCCGGGCCAGCATGCGCTTGGGCAGTTTCGCGCCGTAAACCAGCCGCTCGATCGTCGGGATCATCCGGCGGACCCACTTGCCGTGCAGCACGAGGCTTCCGGCCACCAGCACCGGATGCGGCACCGCGATGCAGCACCGCGCGCACATATCGATCTCACCGGCGCGATCTTCCGCATGGAGGCGGCGCAGTCGCATCATTTCATCGGAGTTGAAAATCTCTTCGAGCGAAGTGTCGTTCAGGTCGCCGATAGGCGCGCCATCGAGCATATAACTTTGGCAACAGGGAAAGACGCGGCCGTCCTGCTTCACGTACAACGGGCCTCGCCAGAGATAGTGGCAGGGCCGTCCACGAGATGGATCGCGACGAATGTCCGGCTGCAGGACATTGGTCTCGTCTTCTTTGATGCGCACCTGGTCGATGCCGGGAACCGCACCCCAGAAGCGGCGAAATTCGTCCACTTCGTGAGCGTTGCTCTCCATCCGCACCATTTGAACAACGACTTGAATTTGGGCGCGACGCTGGTGCTTCATGCGCGCAAAGCGCACAAAATTGTCACGGACTTTTTCAAAATGGGCGCCCTTGCGATAGCGTTCGTAGGTTTCCTTGGAAGCGCCATCAAAGCTGAGCGTGATGTGCTGCAGCCGGGTGCCCAGCAGCTTTTCCGACAGCTTTTCGTCGAGGAACGTCCCGTTCGTGGAAAGCAGCGTGGAAATGTGGTGCCGTTCGCAATATTCAATCCGATCGAAGATCTTGCGGTCCATGAACGGCTCTCCGAGGCCGATCAACATCATGTGCTCGCCCGTCCGCGCCGCTCCCTGGACCAGCTTTTCGAAAACCGAATCGGGCATGTCCTCCTTGGGCTGCTTGTGCGTTTCACGGGGGCACATGGGGCAGTAAAGGTTGCATTTCGCGGTGGTTTCGACGATGTACTCCACCGGCAGTCCCGGCACACGGTCGCGCCGCCGCAGGTAGCTCCACAGCAGACGAACGCGGTTGGCGGAGCGCATGTGCTCTCCATTTTCGCACTTGACTGAAGCCACAAAAGGATCTTGTGACCACCTGTTGGTTCATACTAACGAGTGCCATGGACATCGCGATCACTGGGGCGACCGGTTTCATCGGGCGGGCCGTGACGACGCGGCTTCAACGCGACGGCCAAACTGTCCGGTCGGTTTCGATGCGAACGACGCCGCAGCCCGAGCTTTTCAAACACTGCGACGCGGTGATTCATGTAGCCGGCGAACCAGTTGCCCAGCGCTGGACCACGGCGGCTCGCGAACGTATCCGGGCGAGCCGCGTCGACGGCACTCGTTCGCTGGTGGCAGCGCTCGGCGGCTTGGCGAAACCACCTCGCGTGCTGATCAGCGCTTCCGCAGTGGGCTACTACGGTTCACGTGGAGATGAAATCCTGACTGAATCTTCCGCACCGGCCGACGATTTTCTGGGGAAACTGGCCGTTGAATGGGAACGCGAAGCAAAGCAGGCGGAAAAGCTCGGGATACGCGTCGTGATCTTGCGGATCGGCGTGGTGCTCGGACGCGATGGCGGCGCGCTCGAGCGCATGCTGGTTCCGTTTCGCCTCGGGGTCGGCGGAAAGATAGGCGCGGGAAATCAGTGGATGTCCTGGATCCACCTCGACGATCTGGCCGAATTGGTTTCCTTCGCGCTGACTACTCCCGAACTTCGCGGCGCGGTCAACGCTACGGCGCCGAATCCAGTCACGAATATCGATTTCACCCACGAGTTGGCGCACGCCGTCCACCGCCCTGCAATCTTCCCGGTTCCCCGGCTCGCCTTGAACCTGCTCTATGGAGAAATGGCAAGCGTTATCTATGCCAGCCAGCGTGTGGTGCCGGAGGCTGCCTGCCGCGCGGGCTTTCAGTTCCGGTACTCATCGATACGTACTGCCTTGAATGAGATCCTCGGATAACGTATACTAAACGGTCATTTAACGGAGTTCCTGATGTATCGAGCCACTCGGTGGACCACTCGCGGCGCTGTTTTCTCTTCCTTCCTGGCCTTCTGTTCCGTGGCCTTCGCGTTTCAACACGATGGACCGCTGGTGTCCGCGGCGCCGCGGACCAACCTGGTCCCCACGTCGCCGGAGAACCGTCCCATCGCGGATCTGCGCGTTGATGTACATCTGGTTGAGATTCCCGTTCACGTCACCACTCCTTTGGGAGCTTCTGTAACGAACCTGCAAAAGGGAAATTTCCGGGTGTTTGAAGACGGCGTGGAGCAAGAGATCACGCACTTCGCAATGGATGACGCTCCGCTATCCATCGGCTTGGTTTTTGACTCGAGCGGCAGCATGGCTCGCAAGATCCGAAAGTCCGCGGAGGCTGCGGCGGCGTTCTTCAAGACCGCGAATTCCGATGACGAGTTCTTTCTGGTGGAGTTCAACGAAAGGCCAAAGCTCGCGGTGCCGTTCACGCGAAACTCGGACGAAATCTACAAGCGAATCGTCCGGGCCAAGCCAATGGGACGTACCTCGCTACTGGATGCGATCCGTCTGTCGCTCTCGCAGATGAAGGATGCGCAGAACTTGCGCAAGGCCGTCGTCATCTTTTCCGATGGCGGCGATAATCGCAGCCGCTATACCGAGACCGAAGTCATGGAGGCTATGCGCGAGGCAGACGTTCAGGTTTACGCCATGGGCATCTTTGATCTGGATGGGCGAAAAGCGACGCTGGAGGAGCGGAATGGACCGCAACTGCTCGCCAATCTCGCCGAAGAAACCGGTGGCCGGCATTTCCCGGTGGATAATCTGGAGGATCTGCCC
>JBEKBK010000741.1:0-3057 GCA_050015435.1 Bryobacteraceae bacterium | reverse complement strand
CAATTGCCCTGCCAAATCACGGGCGGCTCAGTTCAACAGATTCTATCCGCAGTGCTCACGCCGACCATCCCGCCCCGCGTAAGCTTTCGCCCGTGAGCACTCCCGATAGAATCATCTTCATTTTATCGGAATACTGATAAGCCGCCAACGGCCGCACGCCCATCGCCAGACGGCGAGGGTTCTTCGACGAAGGCGGCGAACCGCCCAAACTCGATCAGCCGCGTCTTCTCCGACATGCAATTCCAGGCCGAACTTCGCCAAGCGCTCCCGGACTTCCTACCTCGCACACGCTGAGAATTCGGAGCCCATAATCAAGGTCGTCGATTTCGGACTCGCGCGTGTGTTGGCGCTTCCGTCGATTCCGGCACGGGTGAACTCGACGGCGTCTCAAGCGATGGGGGCCACAGTCGCCGCAGCTGGCGTGTGCCGGACGCCTTCCTACATGGATCCTGAGCTATTTCGATGCGAGGCCTCCTCCAAAGCCAGCGACCCCGAAGATCCGCTTCATTGATTCGCGAGTCATTCTGTTCTTCCCTCATAGAATGAGCGTAGTAGTGTAAAATGGCGCGGTATGCAGATAAACCGGCTCAATCCCCTCCGCCGCGTGTCGACTCCTGCGTTTATAGTGTTGCTTTTGCTCCTCGCCGGCGGGGCCGGAGCGCAGGTTCCGGATTGGGACCCACGCTGGCCCTCCGTTGAGAGAGTTCTGACTGGGTGCGATCCTCAGCAGGTTCACGAGTTCCAACGGCTAAGCGCCGTCCTGTCGAAAAACCCAAACGATGAGGACGCTCGGGTGAATCGCGGAGTCGCCGCGCATCGGCTGGCTAAAAAGAGTAGATATGGCGATTACTTGGACTGGCTAGCCGCAAAAGATCTGGAGGCAGCTGTCAAGCTCGACCCGAAAGACTTCACGGCATGGCATAACTATGGCGATTTGAACTACGCCTCCGGGGACGACTGGGTGCATAACAGCCATGCGAACGCGCAGCGGGCGCTCTGGGCGTTTAACCACGCGATCGCTCTCAATCCGAAATCGGCGCGAACTTACCTGGGGCGCGGGTGGACCTATTACGAGTTAAACGACCAGGCGCACGCCGATGCAGATTTTCAAAAGGCGTTGCAGTTGGATCCATCCCTGCGGGCCGACATGCAGAAGGAAATTGCGAACATCCAGGAACGGCACCGCCGGGTCGGCACCGCAATAGTGCCGACAGTGGTCCAGCCTGCGCAGGAATCCGCTCGTAACAACGCGAGTAACGCCAAAGGCGTCTATCCCGAACAAACGCTTGCGCACATGAATTTATCCCCGAATCTCACCGCGGAGCAGCTATGGAACATGGGCCAGAGCTTGGACCAGCGGAAACAGACCGGCCAAGCGGCCGCGGTGTTTCTGAAGTGCTCCGAGATGGGCCACATTCGTTGCACGTCCGCCCTCGGGCAAATGTACGATCAGGGCGACGGCGTGCCGTTGGATCGCATTCGGGCCGTGTGGTACCTGACCCGGGCGGCGAATGGGGGAAATCGCGGCGCCGAATATGAGATTGGCGTCTATTGGGAAGAAGGCGAAGTTTTACCGCTGGACCAGAAGAAAGCTATGGAATGGTATATGAAAAGCGCACAGCAAGGCTTCCCACAAGGGGAACGCCGTATCGGACTTGCCTACGAGTTCGGTGAATCGCTGCCGCGTAGCCGTCCCATGGCGATCGAATGGCTCTCGAAAGCCGCGGCTCAGGGGGACGGAATTGTCCTCGGAAGTAATTCGAATCCTACGCAGCCCGAATACCCCCGCGCGATTTCGCGACATGGACGCGTTCAGCGCCTACTATCAAAGTCTCTTTCAGACACAGTTTGCGGCGCGCCAGATACACCCGACCGGCGGCGGCTTCAATGCGAACGCCTACAACCACAACGCGGCGGTTAGTGCTTACTATTCCGCTGGGAATCCAGCCGCCGCGGCTACTTGCGCAGCCACTCCTAGCTGCAGTCACTAAGCACTCCGGGCTGCATGCTCAAGAAGGTTCAGGAACTGGCCGCCCTCGTCCATTTTGAAGGAGGCCGGTTCACTCTAGCCGGGCAAGTGTCTCACAGGGCTTAGGTGTATACTGGTCCTGCTCGAACGACTGGGAAGCCCAAAATGGAGATCCCGCAAAAGCGGCGGTATTTTCACTTTTCCCAATGAAACCGATCGGCGGATTTGATTTTTCGTTCAACAGGGAGAGCCAACCGGGCGGCCCCGGTCAGACGTTCGTTTCGAAGAGGAGAGTTCAGCACATGAAAACTAAGCATATCTTGTTATCCATTTTCGGGTCTGGCACGGTGATTATCGCGGGCATGCTTTTGCTCTCGCCCGGCAGGACCCTGGCGCAAGGGCTTGCCGGCAGCCCAGAGCAGCAAGCCGCACAAGCGAAACTTGAGGAAAACTATCCAAAGATGCAGGTCACTGACCGATACCTTCGGCTTAGCATCCCTGGTCAGACGATGGGTCAAACCGTCGGGGTGGCTACGAACTCAAAGGGCCACATCTTCGTGTACTCGCGCTCGGTCAACCAGGGAGTTGCGCGTGGTGGGAAGGCGGCCATGCTGTGGGAATTCGACCAGAACGCCAAATTCGTCAAGGAGTGGGGTCCCAATAACTACGCCGCATCATTTGCACACGCCGTCCGCGTGGATAAACAAGACAACGTATGGCAGGTTGACGAGGGCTCCGGCATGATCGTCAAGTACGACCCGGAGGGCCAGTCCGTGTTCTGGCTTGGGCGGACGCCGGAGGCCATTGATTACCTCCAGGCAAACGTCGAAATCCTGCACTTTGGCGGAGTTAATCCACCTGCGAGGGACCAGCACCCGACAGGCAGGAAGGGGTCATTCAACCGCGAAACCGATGCGGCCTTTGATGCGCAAGGCAATATCTTCGTGTCCGACGGCTACGGCAACTCGCGCGTGGTCAAGATTTCGCCGGACGGCCATTGGTTGAAGATGCTGGGGACCTGGGGTCACGACCAGGACCAGTTCAGCACCCCGCATAGCATCGCCTCGGACGGCAAAAACACTGTCTAT
>JBEKBK010000740.1:0-3063 GCA_050015435.1 Bryobacteraceae bacterium | reverse complement strand
GATCGGACTCTCAGGAGAATGATGAGGAGGCGAAAACCGAACCGACTTACTCAACCACCAGCGGCATCAGCCGAGCGCGACCAGCGCTCGGAGCGTTGGTTGTGCGCATAATCCAGGTGTCACGTTCATGACCGCGTTCGCGCCAAACTTGGCCGCCTCTTCCTGCAACTTGAAATTCACGTCTTCGATAGTCGGGGACTTCGAGAACAGAGATCCCTTGGACACCTTCGCGGTTATTTCTCGGACCGCCTTGTAGGGCTCGGAGATGCCATCGGCATGAATCGCTATATCGGTGATCTTCATCGGGTCCGAGGCAAATTTTATCACATGAAAGAGGTCGTGAGCGTCATTATTACTATTATTATTCGTCCACATCGACGCGTGAGAGCTGCGCGCCACAGAGCTCAGAACGAATCGCGGCCTTCAAGCCGATAATACGTCATAACGCGGTTGCGCAGGAAGCCGGTCTTGTACCAAGCGTCCAGCCGACATTCAGTCTTGAGAAACACCTGCGCGGTTTCTAGACTGGCCATAATCAGTCACGATTCAAACCCAGAGGGACGACGGCGGGCACCGGCGCTTCCTCAAACTTGAGCGCTCCCTCCGGCGATTTCGCCGACGCCGTTGTTCGCCATCTTGCCAATGCCGCGAGAATACCCAAGAGCCCCAGCATCGACGCCAAACCCGCGGAGTTCTGTAAAGCGCGTCTTTCGATATCCGCACCCTTGATTATCAAAAACACCAACCCAAGGAAGCTCACGAAAGCCATGTGAGCATATGACCTGCCAGGAAGGTAGGAGCAGGTGAATGGAATCTTGTGAAAGTTGAGGAGGCATATTTCCGCGATAATCGTCCCCAGGAGCCCCAGGAACGCAAGATGGGCAGCGGCCGGACGCCACGGCCACATCGAGAGGAATACCGCCGCGGAGACCGCCCAAACGGGAATGATCGCGAGCACGAAGAGGGCCCGGCGGCTCGCCTTCATGCAATCCGCCGCTTCACGGATGGGCGTGACCCGGAAGATCCAATTGGCTCGAAGATCCAAGGGCATCGAAAACACAACACGCGCTCCCAGCACGGCGGCGCCAATCATCACGATGCTTGCAACCAGCTTCGGCGCGTTCACCTGATGCCATGGATCGCCTGCGGAGACCTGCCCTTGGACCTCTGGGGCTTTTGCGAAGAAGATCGCCAGTCCAACGGCCAGGCCCAGGTAGAACGAGAGAATGACACGATGCTGGCGGCTGCGGAGCAGCGTGCGAATACTGAATTGCACCACTGCTGTAGGAAGCGCGCCACCGAAGCGAGGCAGCCAATGCAGGCCGCCGGAGACGGGCAAGATGTCGGGTTGTTCCGCGATCTTGCGAAGTGTCCGGAAATAGCAGATCAGATACGCCAGGGCGGCTCCGCCAATTGCCAGCATCAAGCCTATCCACGCTCGCCGCGCGAGCACGGCAAGCTCCGCGGGTATGGGCCCATTCATCTGCTCAAACAAGGCAAAGAACCAATAGGAAGGCAACCGGAACAGCCACTGTTGATTCGCTGCGAGGGATTCCAGCGACGAAAAGCCCGGTTGAAGAAAATATACGGTCAGCAGAAGACAGAAAAACGTCATCTGCAGGATCGCCGACACGCGCAGGAACCATTGTCGAGGCAACAGTTGCGCCAGCCCTTGCACGCTCAGTACGAAACAGAAGATGAACACCCCGGCCGCGAGCATCGCTATCCAATACGCGGCAAACGATCGAAGTTGATTCCGCAGGCCGCTCCGGCCAGGAGCCACCGGATTGGCGAGCGAAATCGCTGGCTGCCCCGCCAACCTCTGGCGGATGTGTTCGCCAAATCGACTCGCAAAACCGCTGGGACCGGGCCCAGTATTGAAGAGAACCACTACGGCGTAGTCGCCCTTCGGATGAAAGCTCGCATCGCTCGAATAGCCGCCGGTTCCCCCGTTGTGCCAATAGTCGCCGCTTTCGGCTCGGTAGTACCACGCCAGCGCGATGCGCGCACCGGGGAAGCCCTCTGCGTGGAGATGTTGAGATTCGGTTAGCGCTGTCGAGAGCGCGCCGAACTCCTCCGGATGCAAATGAGCTTCAAGATAGGTGAGCATGTCACCGGCAGTGGATCGAATCGCTCCCGCGCCGGCCATCGCGGCCAGATCCCATGCATGCACCGGGAGATGCTGAGCGTTGTAGCCCTGGATGAAACGGTCCCATTTCTCTTTGGGGACGGGTACGATCGTGTCGCTCATGCCGAGCGGGCCAGTGACCTCCGCTTGTAGCAGATTCGGATAGGTCATTCCAGCACGGTTCGCCAGCGCCTGACCGAGCAGACCAAAACCAAGATTGCTGTAGAGGAAACCGGCAGCGGCAGGTTTGGCGACGCCATGCTCGCCGACAAAAACATAAAGATTTTCGGCGCGATAATCCGCATACGGATTGCGGATGTCGGAGGGCTTGAAGTTGCTGGGCATGCGCGGCAATCCCGAGTGCTGCGTCGCCAAATCGAGCAGCGTGATTTCGCCGCCTTGAGGTTTGGCCACCGTTCCCTCCGGGAGCAGCTAGCGAACCGGCTCGTCGAATTTCACTTTCCCTTGCTCCGCCATGCGCGCCAATAACAGGCCGGTGAACGTCTTGGTGATGGAACCGATTTCGAAGATAGAATCCGGGGCCGCCGTTCCGTAAGAGAAGACGCGACGGACTCCGTGCTCCGAGACTCCCACCGTGACGCCTCCGTGCGTGCCGGGCGCAAGCGCGCCACTGCCTGTCCGGGCCGGAACCAAGTCGCGGTCCAGCACGATTTGCAATCCGTCCAGGCTCACTGGCGGCATCGCCGCATCATAAACGGGAGACGGCATCGTCGGCGCGGTAGCAAACGCAAACGGCGCGGCGATGCCAGGGAAGACATTGAGGACCACCACGGTAAGGCTCAGCGCCGTGGCCACTGCGGCCACTTTGGCCAGAAACAGAGTGTGCGCGCGCACTGGCAAAGGAGCGAGCACCAGCACGTCGCGCCGGTCTGGAAACATGGATTCCCAACTCAGAACGGCGAACAGGCCCACCA
>JBEKBK010000739.1:0-3099 GCA_050015435.1 Bryobacteraceae bacterium | reverse complement strand
CGATCAGATCGTGCTGGGCCTCGACCCCACCGACGTAGCGTCGCATGGGGATCAGGAGGGCCGGTTCTTTCACGGCTACTACGATCACTACTGTTACCTGCCGCTGTACGTGTTCTCCGGCGAGCATTTGTTGTGCGCGCGCCTGCGCTGTGCCCACACGGATGCCTCGGCCGGAAGCTTGACCGAGATCCAACGCATCGTCGAACAGATTCGCAGGCACTGGCCCCTGGTGCGCATCACGCTGCGCGGCGACTCTGGCTTCTGCCGCGACGAACTGATGAACTGGTATGAAAACCACCGGGTGGACTATGTCTTCGGCTTCGCGCGCAACCAGCGCTTGCGCTCTCTGGTCGCCGATGCGTTAGGCCAAGCCGCCCGTCAGTGGGAGCAGACGCACCAGCCGGCACGGGTCTTCGTCGAGTTCCTCTATCAGACGGTATCGGGTTCCTGGTCTAGGCCGCGGCGCGTGGTGGCTAAAGCCGAACACATTGCTGGTAAGGAAAATCCACGCTACGTGGTGACGTCCCTACCGGCCGAAGCTTGGCCCGCGCAGAAGCTATATGAAGAGTAGTACTGCGCACGCGGCGACATGGAGAATCGCATCAAGGAGCAGTTCACGCTCTTCGCCGATCGGGTCAGCGCCGAATCGATCCGTGCCAATCAAATGCGGCTGTATCTGTCCGCCATGGCCTACCTGCTGGTCAGCGGACTACGCCGCCTGGGACTGAAGGCGACCGAACTGGCCACCGCGCAAGCCGCCACCATCCGCCTACGCTTATTCAAAATTGGTGCACTGTGCGAGTCACCGTTCGCCGAGTGTGGATCTCACTACCGCGCAGCTATCCTTGGCCGGAGTTGTTCTCTAGGGTGCACCAAGCCCTGACGGGATGAGTCGTCAACTTCGGTCTTTGACAACCCAGCCATATCCAGCAGTTGTTGCCTCAACACGCCCGCACCACTCCCTGTTGTAGCCCGTTTTCGACTCTCTGCGAACCCACACCTCTTGCCGCAGCGTCGCAACCTTCAATTCACTGTTCGTGAGAAATGCGGGCTAGGCAAGCATGAGATCGTCACCGCTTCCTATACCGGATGGGGTGAGCTGCAAAACGGCGAACTGCTGCGCACTGCGGTAGACGATGGCTTTGACGTTTTCGTTACCGGCGACCGAAGCATTGTTTACAAGCAGGACCTCGCCGCGCGGCAGGTGGCGATTGTGGCTCTCTCAGCTAACAACTGGCGCATCATCAAGAACTACGTTCCGCAGATTCTCGCTGCGACTGATCGCGCCTTGCCCGGCTCGTTTCAGGCGGTCGAGTGCGGAATCTTCAGCCGCAAGAAGATCACCCGCTAGTAAGTTTTGTTCCCTACCCTCCCTTGCATTCCGCGTCGTTATGTGAAATAGTCGGCTCGCTCGGAAAGGAGCAATTCCAATGACGCCTTCGAAAGCCCCACACCGTTTTTGGGCACGTGGAAACTCACGAAATGTGAATCCTCGCGGCCGGACCTGCCTCACCCCACGTCGTCAATTACAACGTTCACAATGAAAGAGGACGCGATTCACTACAGCAGTGACGGAGTCTGGTCGGATGGGCGGGCAGCCAAGGTTACCGCCGTCCTTCAAATGGACGGCAGTTGGTGCCCGGTGGCGGGGAGCATGCTGACTGACTCCCTGAGTTTCCAAATCGATGGCGGCTCGTTCGGAGGAAAGATGAGAAAGGGCGGGGTCGATGTGGGAACCAGCCGCTCCACGGTTTCCGCGGACGGACGAACGATGACGGGACACTGGGAACTGGTCGGCCCCGGCGGCACGACCGTTACCTGGAACACAACGTCAGAACGGCAGTGATGGCTAATGCTGGCTGATGCTCAGCAGGTTGCCGTCGGGATCCTTGAACCAGGCGACTTTTGCGCCACCAGGAGCATTCCACACGCCGAGTTCATCCTGGGGCAGGCCCGGGAAATGCTCAAATGTGACGCCTTTCTGCTGTAGGGCTTCTGCGGTCGCAACGATATCGTCAACCTGCCATCCCAACACGGTGTACGGCGCTATGACTACGTTTTCCACGCGGGACACGCGCAGCATCGTGCCGTGCGCGTCAAACACCAAGGCAAAGCCGTCCTCGCTGAGGAGCGGGAGACTCAGCGTATCTTGATAGAACGTCTTGGCTTTGTCCGGGGTCTGGGTGGCGACAAACGCGACGATGTTCTGAGAACCGAGCATTGATATAGTCTGCCATGGGAAGCAGGCGCGCATAGTACTGTACAAAACCCCCAGGTCGGCCGATATATCGCTTGATGTTGACGATTCTGACCCGGGAACCACTGTCCCGGCAGTCCGAGGCCGCGCGGGAAACGCCGGAGCCCGAGGCTGTAGCAACACCGGCTCCAGAAGCGGGCGATTATGAGCTGGTTCTGGGGCGTGGGCACATCGCGAGCGTGCTCTTTGTCGCCATAGTGGTCTTGGTAGTGTTCTCGGCGATCTCGTACCTGGCCGGCAAATCGTCGTCTCCCCGCAAGGCTCCCCTAGCGCAGCCGGAGCAACTGGCGGCCGTGGTTCAGCCGGCGCCGGTCGCCGAAGCGACCATCGGACCGCCAACTGCGCCATCCGTTGAACCCGCTACGCCGTCAATTCCGGAGTCAGGGGAAGAGCCGCCAATCTTCGCCGTTCCAGCCAAGGGAGCGGTCTATCTGCAAATGGGCGCGGTCGAGCGGGGCATCGCGGTGATTTTCGTCGAAGGTCTCCGGAAACGCGGCTTCCAATCGTTCGCTGCGCCGGGACCCACCGAAAAAGTCTTTCGCGTGCTGGTCGGACCGCTTCCCGACCCGCAAGCGTTTGCTCGAGCGAAGGTGGCCGTGGATCAGCTCGGCCTGGACACTTTCGCGCGCAAGTATCAACAATAGACCATTTCTTAATTTCGCGTCGACCAGTTTCGTACGGCTTGTAACAGTGCTTTCAACGGAGTGCGCTTCCTGAGACGGTCTACGTTATCCCCGAAACTGGTCTAATCAGCGGGCGCGCTGGCGGGCAAGCTCGGGTTCGACCTGCTTGAAGCCCGCAGGCACATCAAACTTCGATTCATCCACCGGACCCGCCGAAAA
>JBEKBK010000738.1:0-3102 GCA_050015435.1 Bryobacteraceae bacterium | reverse complement strand
GTGAGAGTGACGAATCTGCAGTTTCTCAACGCGCTGCTTTATGTAGCCGAGCAGGGCTGCAAGTGGCGTGGCTTGCCCAAGCGTTTTGGCCCTTGGCACACCGTCTATACCCGCATGAACCGTTGGTCCAAGAACGGAGTTCTGGACCAGGTCTTTGAGCGCTTGCAGAAAGAACAGATCGTCCGCATCAAGATTGAGGCCGTCAAGATGGACTCGACCATCGTGAAGGTGCATCCGGACGGCACTGGGGCGTTAAGAAAAACCCTCCTCAAGCCATCGGAAAATCGCGCGGCGGATGGACCACCAAGATTCATATGGTTGCCGCGAATGCGCGAACGGCTATAACCTTTGCCCTCTCCCCGGGTCAGGCTTCCGACGCGGTGGAAGGGCGGGAACTATTGGGCGGCATCGGCCCTCTGCCAGCGCCGCTGCACCTGATCCTGGACAAAGCCTACGAAGACGACCAAACCCGTCAACTGGCGCTGGATTTAGGCTTCATTGCCGTGGTTCCGCCTAAAGGCAATCGCCTTGAACCTTGGGAATATGACAGGGCTATGTACCGCAAGCGCAACGAAATCGAGCGCCTTTTCCGACGCCTCAAGGGCTTCCGCCGCATCTTTTCCCGCTTCGATAAGCTCGACGTTCTCTTCCTTGGCTTCCTCACCTTCGCCCTGATCGTCGAGGCGCTCAGATAGTGTTAACACGCCCTAGAGCAATGTTGGCTCTGTTGACATCCTTGATCTCAGCGGTCAGCGAGCAGGCAGTCTAAGGCGATAAAGGTTGAAGGCCAAGCGGAGCAGGAGCGCCTGCCGGGACTGGGTGTGGATAGTTCTGCCCGGCGCACCAAGAGAATTTGCGTTTCACGGCGGAAAAGACGGTTTCGATCGGGGAGCGTTTTCCATATGGTTCTGTGGGAAAGTTTTTCCGCATCTCGAGGCGTACACTCGATGCCCTGCAAGTGGAGCGGCGCTTGGCCTGGATCACACTCTTGGCCTGGAGTTGCTGTCGGCAGAGGGCGTGGCTGCGTTCCGAATCGAATTCGGCGTCGGCCAGCATGCGGCCGATAGGAGTACGTGCATCCACCTTGGCAACCCCTCCGCCAAGTGGTACTACGGCGATCCCAAGGACAACACCACGCTCCACACCATCGGCGAAAGCGCCCAGCTCGTGGACTACACCATCGAGCACATCAATTACGGCGACAAGCTGATGGTGGGGTACCGCTACTGGACGACGGTGGGCAAGAGGCCGTTGTTTCCGTTCGGCTTCGGGCTGAGCTATACGACGTTCAAGTTTTCAAATTTGCACGTGCCGGCGACAGCGGGGCGGGGCGCGACGGTTCCGGTGAGCTTTGACGTGACGAACACGGGCAAGATGCAGGGGGCCGAAGTGGTGCAGCTTTACGTTTCCGATCCGTCGGCAAAGGTCGATCGGCCGGAGCGGGAGCTGAAGGGATTCGAAAAGGTGAGGCTGGCTCCGGGCGAGACAAAGCACGTGATGCTGGCGCTAGATGGGCGGTCGTTCAGCTACTGGGATGAGGCGGAGCATAATTGGACGATTGATCCGGGGAAGTTCGTGATCCGGGTGGGCGATTCGAGCGAGGACACGCTGCTGGATTCTGACCAGGTGCTGAAATGAGCAGTACACGGCGGTCTTCCTCGCCGCTTGGCGACGATATTGCGGCACGGCTATCTCGGGTAGGACTTTGTGAAGCTGGTGCATTCGGCATAATACCCGGCGAGGCGGCGATCAATGTTGCCTTGTTCGACAACGTCGGCACAACGGCTTTCGAAGAAGGCTTTCCGTCACGCGCGAGCCTTGAAGACCGCGAGTCCACAGTTCCGAATGAACGAAAGATCTCCGGCTTCAAATGGTGGAGTTTTCCGGGGGCAGATCACTACAAACCTTAACTAATAAATGATATATCAATCAATGTGGCCTGTCAGTTGAGAGCCAAGCAAGGGTGAAGTCAAGCCGCTTGTGTAAATAGGCGGAGGGTGCCCGACTCCAGCTTTCTTCGGTTTCCTCAAGGAATCCACCCGGCACCGCCGCGCCTGCGGCGCATACAAGAACATCGACTCGTCCCGAAAGGGCACACGCTTCGGCAACTATGCGAGCGCAAGCTTCAACGTCACCTATGTCTGGCAGGATGTAAAGAGCTTCACCTCCATGCGCCGCTGCAGCCGCCTGAAGTGTTTCGAGTGGGTCGTTCGCGGGGTTCGTCCTGCACCCCAACACAAGCTCCGGCGCGGCAAACATCACAACCGATTTTGCGCCAATACCACTTGTTTTCTCGGTGACCAGACACACCCTGCCCGCCAGTTCCATTGTCTTCGCCATCTTTCATCGGGCTACCCCTTCGGGTACAACACGCAGAAGTGAGCCCTGAATTGAATTGATGAAGCTGCTCATTAACGACATCTCAAGTATGAGATATCAGTGTTCAGCCATGGTCAGGGGAATGGAAAACCAAATTCAGTGATAGTATATTATGAAGTTGAAGTAAGGCTTTTTTGTCCTTAGCTTCTGGGGGCGCGAAAAGTTCCAGTGATCAGTAGATCCAAGCTGAGAAAATCCGCGCGCACGCCAAGCCGCCCGGATAGGGCCGGGGAATCGCTTTCCAGGCGTGCCTACGAGCAGATTCGAGATGAAATTCTTAGTGGAGATCTCTCGATAGGAGACGTTCTTTCGCGGAGGCCGCTCGCCAAGAGGCTCAACATGAGCTTCCTTCCCATCACCGAAGCTCTAAAGTGCCTGGAAACGGAAGGACTGGTTGAAAGCCGCCCCAGGATCGGAACGCGAGTGCGCGTTCCCAACGAGCAGGACATCCGCGACCGTAATATCATCCGGGAGGCTCTGGAATCGCAGGCGGCAAGATTATGCGCGCAGAACATCACTGTCGAGGAGAAGAAGCAGCTTCGCACCAGTGCCCGACATCTGGATGAGTTACAAAAGATGTGCGCGTTGGAGCCTGCGGACCCACGATTCTTATTCTCTGCACATACCTACCACATGCAATTCCATATGCGAATCGCAGAGCTGGGTCGGTGTCCTGGGCTGTGCCGTGCAATTGAGAAAGAGCAGGTGCTCATCTTCAACTGG
>JBEKBK010000737.1:0-3116 GCA_050015435.1 Bryobacteraceae bacterium | reverse complement strand
CCTCCTCACCGCGGCAAGCCTGCTCAATCAATTTCGATAAATTGGTCTTGGCTTCGTGTACCTTTATCGAGCGCATAACGATTCACCTTAGCTAACCATCTTAGCTAACTTCCGTGGCGTGTGCAATCGACCCGAGAAGGATCGGTGAGATGGCGAGATGGACGTAGGAACATCGGGGACCTTTACACCGTAATCACCAGAGGGGGGGAAACTCTATGGTGCGGTGGGGTCAGTCAGGCATATCTATTCTGCTTTTCTCGCTGGCTCCACTTTATTCGCAGCAATCCGGTCCTTGGCGGGACCCATCACCCCACACCGTAAGATTTGTAACCGTTGACAAAGACGTTCGGCTGGAAGTGCTCGATTGGGGCGGTTCTGGCAGGCCCGGGGTCCTCTTGCCCGGGGGCGGGGACACGGCGCACGTGTTCGACGAATTCGCACCGAAGCTCAAGGCCAAAGGCCAATGCCATGTCTACGGCATTACGCCACGTGGGTTTGGTGCGTCCGGATTCTCCGCTTGTAAGAACGGTTGTGATTGTCTTGGTGACGACGTGCTGGCTGTGATTGATTCGCTCAAGCTCAACCGACCAGTGTTGGTAGGGCACTCCATCGCAGGATGTGAGTTGAGCTCGGTCGGAACCCGGTACCCGGCGGGCGTTGCGGGGCTAGTCTACCTCGAGGCTGCTTATCCTTACGCATTCGACAATGGGAGGGGCCCGACAATGAGAGAGTTTGAAGAGATTGAGGGACCTCAACCTCCAACTCCACGCGGCGCTGATTTGGCCAGCTTCGACGCACTGCAGAGGTGGGATGCACAAGTGTATGGATTCCCAATTTCGGAGGCGGAGTTCCGGCAGACTTGGGATTCGACTTCCGACGGACGACCCGCGAGGGCCCGCGATTTTCCAGGCTCGCAGATGCTTACGAAAATTATGATGGGCGTGAAGAGGTACACTGACATTCCGGTGCCTGTGCTTGCCATCTTCGCGATTCCCCACGTTCAAGAGACCTGGATCAGCAAAAGTCCAGATCCCGCGGTGCACGAGGCGGCCAAAGCCTATTTCACCACAATTGATGCCTTAGCGGAAAAACAGGCGAAGGCGTTTGAGGATGGGGTGCCCACTGCGCGAGTGGTCAGGCTGCGGGGTATGCATTACATATATTTGTCGAATGAACCGGACGTGCTGCGTGAAATACGTACCTTTCTTGCTGGCCTGAAGTTGCGCGGACCGCCGATTTTGCGGTCCGCGTCTTTTCCTATTATCGCCACCGTGCCGTATTCTATCGTCCGTCAGCCGACGGATCGGAACTCCGGCGTCCTTTTCTTTCGGATCGGTATTTCTTTATCGTCGTGCGCCTGCTCAGCCGGCGAGAGAAATTCACCGAGCCTGATTTCGCCCTGTTGGCACGAGCCTTTAAACCCGGCGGGCTGGCGCAGACGTTGTTTTTTAACGTCTGCGATCTGCCGAAGGCACGTTTCTCCGAGGGTCGTGAGGAGATGCCCCGGCCACCTCCCTGGTCCCATCGGGAAATCGCAGACTCCGGACTACGGAGTCTGCGCCAGCCCCGATCCCGTGGCGCTTGTATTCGTGGCTAAGTCTTTCGATACGATGCGGTTTCATGGGCAAACGGGGCTGCGTTCGATCCAAAGCTTGAATGGAGGTTTTCTCATCAACGGAGAGCACCACCGCTTGTTTTTAATACGCAACACTAGGTATCCGATGCAAGAGCTCAATCGTGGGCTTTGATCGGCCCTTCGATAATCTCAGGTTTCTGGGTCAGGAATTTGGAAAGATGCTCTTTCACGTAGTCCGCAGCCAGGTGTACCGACTCGTCAGCGCCGGCTTTATCCTTAAAGATACCGACCGAGGCGCCCTCCCCCTCACCCGTATCGAGCCAATAGTAGCGTATAAACCCCTGCGCATGCTTGACAATGGGCACGAAATCCTCGCGCACCCGGCGGTCGATCTCTTCACTGTCCTGGGGATTGAAGTGGTAGTGGCGAATGACAGCAGACATGAGACTCCTCCTTCCTTGGAATTGGTCTTTTGGCCTCCCGGCGGTTACGATTATACACCCGTTTGCCTCCAATCGAGCCCTTCGCTTCGCCGCATCTTCCCTCTCCCAGATGGTCGGAACGATGCTCCTGTTGCCTCCGTGAACTCTACCCCTGACAAGGGTCACGGGGCACTGCCTGGATGTAGGGGTACGGCTTGCCGTACCCTCATGGATCGGTGGCGCGATAGAAATGAAGAGGGTACGGCAAGCCGTACCCCTACATCCAGGGCGGCAGAGCCGCTGGCAATTCCGGCGGCCCGAATGGATCCCCATTTCGAATGACACCAGCACCCGGACGCAGGTGTTCGCACTTGCGCCAGCTCGGAATGCGCGTAATATCTTATGGACGAATGCCTGTCATGAGGAGTCATCGAATGTCTAAATGGGGTTTTCCGCTAGCCTTCTTGATACTCACGGTCGCCTGTCTTTCCGCCATCGCCGCGGAGGAGCTTTTGCGACCCGTGAATTTGCGCTGCGAGTATCGCCAGAACCCGCTGGGCATCGATACGTTACAACCGCGCTTGAGCTGGACGCTCGAGCCAACCGATCCAAAAGCGCGGGGCCAGAAGCAGACGGCTTACCAAATCCTGGCGGCCGGCAGCGAAAAGCGTTTACACAGCGGTCAGGGAGATCTCTGGGACACTGGAAGGGTCGAGTCTGACAAGTCCATTCACGTCCCTTACGAAGGCAAACCGCTGGGCTCAGGCATGCAGGTGTGGTGGAAAGTGCGGGTCTGGGACGACCACGGAAAGCCTTCGGCCTGGAGTGAGCCTGCGTTTTGGTCGATGGGTCTGCTCCAAGCCGAAGACTGGAAGGGGAAGTGGATCGGACTCGACGGTGGCGAGGGTAAGCCGGAACAGCTCAAGGAAGCTCACTGGGTCTGGTCATCCCAGCCCGGTCCCGGCGCCAGATATTTCCGCCGCACGATCGAGATTCCGCGAGAGACTTCGGTCTCGGATGCCCTCCTGTATCTGGTGGGTTCCGGCGCTTCTACGCTTTATATCGACGGGAAGAAAGTTGCGTCAGCGAAGGGGCTCAAGGATCCCATTTCGAAGGAC
>JBEKBK010000736.1:0-3116 GCA_050015435.1 Bryobacteraceae bacterium | reverse complement strand
GATTGCGACCAAATTCCTGAGCAACATGTACCGGGGTGATCCGAACGGAGGCGGAGCGGGACGCAAGTCGTTGGTCTCGGCGTGCGAAAACTCGCTGCGGCGGCTTCAAACCGAATATATCGATCTCTACTGGATGCACTTCTGGGACCGCTTCACGCCGATCGAGGAAACGATGCGCGCGCTGGACGACTTGGTAGCCGCCGGCAAGATCCGGTATATCGGCTTCTCCGACACGCCCGCTTGGAAGGTCGCGCAGGCGCAGACCACGGCTGTTTTGAAAGGCTGGACTCCGCTCATTGCGTTGCAACTGGAATACTCACTGCTGGAGCGGACGATTGAAGGCGAGCTGATCCCGGCGGCGCTGGAACTGGGAATGGGCGTCACGCCGTGGTCGCCTCTGAAATCGGGGATGCTGACCGGCAAGTACACGCGCGAGTCCGTGAGGACAGCGACTCCCGGGCGCGGCGTGTTTGTTTCGCGCGCGTTCACCGAACAGGCGTTCACTGTTCTCGACGTGGTGACCGCAGTCGCAAGCGAGGCCGGGACGACGATTGCGCGAGCGGCTCTGGCATGGGTCGTGCAACGGCCGGCGATCGCGTCCACGATCATTGGCGCGCGTACCATGGAGCAACTGGAGGATAACCTGGGCGCGCTGGAGGTCAATCTGACCGCGGAGCAGATCAAGAGGTTGAACGAGGTTTCGCAGCCGAAACTGAATTTCCCCAATGATTTTCTAGAGGGTGTAAAAGCGTTTGGCTATAACGGGTCGACGATCGATGGGCAGGTGGCTCCGGTGAACCCAATGTCACCGGCGAGCGACGCAGAAAGGTATTGAGATATGGAAACACGAAAAATTGGAAACCAGGGTCTGGCCGCGGGCGCGATCGGACTGGGCTGCATGGGCATGACCCACGCCTACGGAACGGGCGACGAAGCGGAGTCCATTGCGACGATTCATCGCGCACTCGACTGCGGCGTGACGCTGCTCGATACGGCGGAGGTGTATGGCCCGCATACCAATGAGGAGTTGGTGGGTAAGGCGATTCGCGGCCGGCGCGACGGCGTGGTGCTGGCGACGAAGTTCGGTATTGTGCTCGGGTCGGGGGCGATGCAGCTTGACGGGTCGCCCGCTAATGCAAAGCGCGCCGTGGAAGGTTCGCTGCGGCGGCTGGGAGTAGATGTAATCGATCTCTATTATCTGCACCGCAAAGACCCGGCGGTTCCGATCGAGGAAACGGTGGGCGGGATGAAGGAACTGGTGGAGGCGGGTAAGGTTCGCTATCTGGGTCTTTCGGAAGTAGGCGCCGAAACCATTCGCCGGGCCAACAAGGTGCATCCGATCAGCGCCGTGCAGAGCGAGTATTCGCTGTGGGAGCGCGGCATTGAGGAGTCGATCCTGCCCGCGATGCGGGAACTGGGCGTGGGCCTGGTGCCGTTCAGTCCGCTAGGGCGCGGGTATCTGACGGGGGCGTTCCAGTCGAGTTCTGTTTTCGGAGCGGGCGATTTCCGGCGCAACCTGCCCCGCTTCGACGATGCGCACATGGCCGCGAACCAGAAGCTGGTCGATTCCGTAAAGGCTGTGGCGGGACGCCATGGAGCAAGCCCGGCGCAGGTTGCGCTTGCCTGGATTCTCACGGTTGCTCCGGATGCGGTGCCGATTCCGGGAACCAAGCGTAGGGCGTATCTGGACGACAATCTGGGGGCGGCGAACGTTCGCCTGACAGCGGAAGATATGTCGGAACTGAGCCGGCTGGCGTCGCTGGCGGTCGGCGACCGTTACCCGCCAGCCATGGCGAAGACGGCGGAGAGGTAATTAATTCTCAACCTTCCAAATGCTGGCTAGAATCTCGTCGATTTTTTTGATCTTGCCGTTGGCGAACGTGAACCATTGGACGCCGCGAATGCGATAGGCTTGTCCGGTCGACTTCAACACCCCGCTCTCTTTCAATAGAACCGCCACGCGATCGTCCTGGCAGATCATGCTTTCGATCTCCGGCTTCTGCCCGGCCAGCAGGGCGAAATTCTTCCGGGTTGCCGCCACCACTTCATTGCGCCCCCGCCAGGTACCGTCAATGGGACCGAATCCGCAAATGTTAAGTTCCACGTCATCAGTCACGGACTGGCCGAATGCTTCAAAGTCACCCTGGATCACGGCACTGTAAGCTCCGTGAAGGACTGCCTGGCAATCACTGAGTTCCTTGGTTGCGGCAGTGCTGACCGTCGCTAGAAATCGGTCGGTATGATCGCGGTTCATGGCCACAAAATAATATCATGCGTGGCCCTAAGCTGCTCTCCCGCCCCGGGCGTGGGTGGATTCCAAGTATTCGGAAAGCTTCATCGGCAGCTTCGATCCTCGCGCCAACCGGCGCTGTGCCGCCTTCTGGTACTGGCGCAGAGTCGTGCCCATCGACGGACTTTCCGCGTTGCAGGCCAGCATATCCATGATGATTTCGGCCTCCCACCGCGTGAACGAGTTACGATTTAGATTTCCATCTCGTAACTCTTGCATCAGGTGGTTGAATCGATCGAGCACCTCGGTTTTCGTTGACGAACGCGCGACATCTTTCATTTGGGTTACACCTTCTAATTTGGAGATGTGCTCGCGAGGTCGCCAGTTTCACGCGCTCTGGCCTTTTGACGCGCTTGAAATACCGTTCTTTGAAGTACCAGTACGGTCATTTTGCGCTTGCCCGACGCCAAAGGGGCGTATTCAGGTGTATCCTAATTGACGTTCTGGACGAATTGTGTTAGTTAATCTGGCACTAATATGTCGGTAAAGGATTTTTCAGCGTGAAGAACCAACTTTGCATACGCCTGTTACGGGCACTCGTTATCATCGTCCCGGCCGCGACGCTATGGGGAGGCCCGATCGCATATAACTTTCAGACGTTGAACAATAGTGGCGACCTGGCGTTTAATCAACTGTTGGGTATCAACGAACCGGGAGTTATCGCCGGCTATTTCGGTGACGGAGTAACGTTACCGAACCAGGGTTCCTGAATTATGCGCAGAACGATCCTCGAAGCGCGTGGTTCGTATGATCTGAGCGTGCGGCGAGCGCGATCGATGTCTCGTTTTGATTCTTTCTGTATCTGACCCGGTTTCCTCCACTTGTA
>JBEKBK010000735.1:0-3127 GCA_050015435.1 Bryobacteraceae bacterium | reverse complement strand
CGGCGTTCTTCGGGCGTGTAATCCTCTTTTCTCAATCGCGAGTAAACAAATCCGGCGGTGATGACCTGCGGGATCTCGAGCTTTTCTGATTCGGCCAGACACAGCGCCACTCCATGACTCTCGAGCAATTTGTAGACTTCATCCGTGAGCCAGGACTTGTTGCGGAATTCGAACGCGTAGCGGATGTCGGCTGGCAGCTTGTCCAGGAACGCAGTTAATAATCCAACGTCGGCTTTGAAATTCGGGGGCAATTGAAACAGCACCGGTCCAAGACGCCTGGTGACTCGAAGCGGATCGATCGCGCGAAAAAAGGCCGGCGTAAACTCGTGCTCCTTCAGACGGAGAATGTGGGTGATGCGCTGATGGGCTTTGCAGGCGAAGACGAATCCCTCGGGAGTCGCGTTCACCCAATTCTCCAGCGTCGTCGCCGATGGTAGCTGACGAAACGTGTAGTTGATCTCCACCGCATTCAAGCGAGTAGCGTAATGCTTCAGGAATTGTTTGGCCGGAAGCTTGGCAGGATAGAAGTCCGGTTTCCAGCTGGTATACGCAAACCCGGAGGTGCCGGAATAAATTTGAGCCATGCCGACAATTTACCGCAGGCTACACTAAGGAAAGTGGCCCCCACCAAAGATAAACCGGAGCGCAAGCAGTCCGAGCGCTGGCGCGCGATCTGGCCCGATCTTCGCGAGATGATCCTCCCGCGGCGGGGCATGCTCGCGCTAAGCTTCGTGCTGATGGTGATCAATCGGTTGTGCAGCTTAGTTCTGCCCATTTCAACCAAGCCCCTGATCGATAACGTGATTGGCAAGCGTAACGCGGAGATGTTGCTCCCCATCGTGCTGGGGATTGTCGGCGCCACCATCCTTCAGGGCGTTACTTCGTTCTCACTGACGCAACTGCTTTCCAAAACCGGGCAACGACTCATTTCCGAACTGCGCCAGAAGGTACAAACACATATCGGTCTGCTACCGGTCTCCTATTACGACGCGAATAAGAGCGGAATGCTGGTGTCCCGCATCATGAATGATGTCGAGGGCGTCCGCAATTTGATCGGGACGGGCCTGGTCGATTTCTGCGGCGGCCTGATGATGGCTCTCTTTGCGTTGGTGGTGCTGGTCCGAACCAGTCCGCTGATGACCGGGATCACCGGAGGGTTCGTTCTCGTTTTCGCCTTCGTGATGAAGCAGGCCTTCACTAAAATCCGCCCGATCTTCCGCGAGCGCGGAAAGATCACTTCGGAGGTGAGCGGGCGGCTGACTGAGTCGCTGGGGGGCGTACGCGTGGTGAAAGGCTACCATGCCGAGGCGCGGGAATCTGAAGTGTTCGCGGGCGGAGTGAAGCGGCTGCTCGATAACGTGTTGAAATCCTTGACAGCCACCTCCTTGATGAGCCTCTCAGCCACGGTGCTGATGGGCATTGTCGGCGCGATCGTATGGTACGTCGGCATCCGCCAGATCCTCGCGGGCACCTTAACCACCGGCGACCTCATGAGGTTCATCATGTTCCTGGCGTTCCTGATCGCACCGGTGGTTCAGGTGGTCAGCATCGGTACGCAGTTGACCGAAGCTTTGGCCGGGCTCGATCGGACCCATGAGGTGCTGAGTGAGCGGCCGGAAAATTTGGACCCGGAACGCACGATCTCACTCGGACCGATTCGCGGGGAAGTGGATTTCGAGCATGTCGGTTTCTCGTACGAGCCAGGTAAGCCTGTACTGTTCGATGTGAGTTTCACCGCGGCGCCAGGCACCGTCACGGCGCTGGTCGGTTCGTCGGGATCTGGGAAATCGACCATCATCAGTCTGGTGGCCGCGTTTCATGTGCCGAACGAAGGGACCGTGACCGTGGACGGCGTGGACTTATCTAAGGTGCGCTTCAACACCTATCGCACGCAGTTGGGCGTGGTGTTACAGGATACGTTTCTGTTCGACGGATCAATTGAAGAGAACATCGCCTTCGCGCGGCCGAACGCCACGAAGGAACAGATTATGGAAGCCTGCCACATCGCCCGCGTGGATGAGTTCGCCGAGAAATTTGAGAAAGGCTACGACACTATCGTCGGCGAGCGCGGCGTAAAGCTTTCCGGGGGCCAGCGGCAGCGCGTTTCCATCGCTCGCGCCATTCTGGCCGATCCGCGCATTCTTATCCTGGACGAGGCGACTTCCAGTCTCGACTCGGAATCGGAGGCGCTGATTCAGGAAGGCTTGAAGTATCTGATGAAGGGGCGGACGACGTTCGTGATCGCGCATCGCCTCTCGACGATCCGGCGCGCGGACCAGATCCTGGTGGTGGAAGGTGGCAGGATTGTCGAACGCGGCACCCACAGCTCTCTTTACGCGCTGGGTGGACGCTACTGGGATTTGTATACGCGCCAGCACGGCGTCGAATCCAACATGTTTCTCGCGCCTGGCGAAGGCGACACCATCGAGGCGAACGGCACGGGCAGTCCGGCGAAAGATGCCGCGGCGCTGGCCGAGGCGATGCGGTTGCTTCGCGGGAATTAGGAGAGCGGCCTACGCAAATTGTTAGGGTTGGCCTTCGGCCGCGATTCGCTTCCGAAGTTGCTCCCTGGTTCCATCAGCCAGTTGCCGGCACGCGGACGCGTCAATCATCGGATCGGGAACAACGCCTCGCTGTCGCCCTTCAAGACGTTCCCACAATCCGGACACTTCCGGATGCGTGGTCACGAGGATATCGCAAGGGACTGCGCTAAAAAATGAAATGCTTTTTTCAACTGTTGAATGAGGTCGGGCTGCTTCGTGAACTTAAAGCCGTCAGCGGAAACGGGAGTCAGGCTATCTGCATAGACCATATTCAGACAGCGGCTGTCCTGGCATGACTGCCACGTCCAGGTAGTGCCGCCGGGCGTATGTCCCGGCGTCAGGTGCGCCGTTAGGGCCAACTTCCCGACGTGGAAGGCCTCTCCATCCTGAAGCGTGCCGACGTGCGCCACCAGCGTGATCGGAGGGATCGACCCGTACTGTGGATCGTCCGGTCCGAGGCCGCTAGTACATCGTTCAGTTAATCCTTTATAGTATTAGCCTGGCTCTTGCGTTGCTTGGGCTGCTTTGGATGAGAGGCTTGGTACTCCTTGGTTGCCTCGATGATGCGTTGGAAGTGTTCCGGT
>JBEKBK010000734.1:0-3138 GCA_050015435.1 Bryobacteraceae bacterium | reverse complement strand
TAGTACTAGATCACCCAATCCCGCTAACCCGGACAGGGTCCCGGGCTGACCGCCCATGGCCGTGGCGAGCCGGGTTATTTCGGCTAATCCCCGAGTGATCAGCGCAGCCAGAGTATTGCTCCCCAATCCCAAGCCCTGGCAAACGCCGGCGGCGATCGCGACGACATTCTTGAGCGCCGCGCCGATCTCTACCCCAATCGTATCCCGATTTGTGTAAAGACGGAGGGTGGGTCCGGAGAATGCCTTTTGCACCTCGGCCGCGACCTCAAGATCAGCCGAAGCGATCACCACGGCGGCCGGTTCACCTTGCGCGACCTCGCGGGCAAACGTCGGGCCGGAGAGTACCGCCAGTTTGGGCTGGAACCGTTCCCCAACCACTTCCTTGATCACTTCCGACATGCGCAGTAGAGTGCCTCGCTCGAGTCCTTTCGTGGCGCTAACTAAGATCAGGGATGGATCGAGATGCGGAAGCGTTTCTTTATAGACGCGTCGCGCGTGATGGGAAGGCATGGCTCCCACCACGAAGCGTGCGCCGGCCACAGCGTCCGCAAGGTTGGTTACGATCTCTAGCGAATCCGGAAGGCGCAGCCCGGGAAGAAAGACAGGGTTCTCACGGGAGGAGGCCATGCGCGCGGCCAGGTCCGGTTCATATACCCACAGCCGAACGCGCTCGAACCGGGGCGCGAGAACGATTGCTAAAGCAGTCCCCCATCCGCCGGCGCCGATAATCGCCAAGCGTGATGCATTCACTGCTTTCTCCACGAGAAAACGTTTTCGGTTCCCGCATGCAGCCGCTCGATATTGGCCTTGTGGCGATAGACGATGAATCCACCGGCGATCAAGGAGGCCAACAGCACAACGACCGGCGGGTGCAGAATGATCCACACGCCGATCGGAAAGGTGGCGGCGGCGAGAATAGAGCCGGCCGAAATGTGCCTCGTGATCGCGACAGTGATCAGGAACACCAGCAACACCGCAGCGAGCGGGAGCGGCGTCAAGTAGAGAAACGCGCCGATAAAGCTCGCGACCGCCTTGCCGCCGTGAAACTTCAAGAAAATCGGGAACGCGTGGCCGGCCATGACGGCAAGTGCGGCTGCGCTGGTCCATTCGGGAGAGTCATTGGTCAGATAGCCCGCGAGCCAAACCGCGGCGAATCCTTTGGCAATGTCGAGCACGAGCGTCGCGACGGCAGCGATGCGTCCGGTGGAGCGCAGCACATTGGTCGCGCCGATGTTTCCGCTGCCTTCGGATCGAACATCCTTGCCGGTCGTGAATTTCACCAGAAGATATCCGAACGGCACGCTGCCAATGAGGTACGCGATAACGATAGAGAGTAGACCGGTCATGTCATCAAGTCAGTTCAGTGGAAACTCCGCCAGTTTAGTGTATTTGCCACCGGCGGAGAGATAGAGATAAAACGCGGGCGGGCGGAATGTTCCCAAAGATTTTGCCTCGGCCTGAGAGACCGAGCTTCGCAGGGATTCGAGCGGAACCGAATCCTTAATGCGTGCAAGGGTGAGATGCGGCGAGTAGGGCCGCTGCTCGACCGGCACGCCCAGCCCGGCGACGGCTTGTTCGGTAGCCTGAGCCAGCGCCTGGAGCGGCTGGCCTCCCGCGACTCCCACCCAGAACACGCGCGGATGCCGCGGATTCGGGAACCATCCCAGGCCGCGTACTTCAATGTCGAACGCGGGCAGGGGCGGGACGGCAGTCAGGGCCCGCTTCATTTCATCTAATCGGGGCTCGGGCCATTCGCCGATGAATTTGATCGTGATGTGGAGGTTCTCCACGGGGCTCCAGGATATTTTCGCTAGCGGCCGCAACCGGTTCAGCAGCGTTAGGATCTGTTCTTTCACATCCGTGGGAATGTCGATGGCCGTGAACAGCCGCATGTCACAATCTTCCAGTGTATGTTGTAAAGTGACGAGGTGGGCGCTGAGTCATGCCAAAAATAGCTATATTCCTCACACTGGTTTTCGGGGCCGCGTTGTGCGCCGCCGACTTCTGGCAATCGAAACCCTTCACTGAGTGGAGCGACAAGGATGTGAACCGAATGGTGACGGACTCACCCTGGGCGCATCGCGTAAGCGTCTCGACGGGGAGTGCGGCGCCGGCCGTCGCTCCAGCCGGCGATCGTAGGGGGGGCGTGAGCCCGACAGATCCGAACGACCCCTCCCAGCCGCCGATGGGCATCCCGCGAACCGGAAATCCCGGCGATGCCACGGTCGGCGGCGTGGGCGGAGGGTTGGGAAGCGGCGGGCCAGGCTCGCGGGATCGGGACGATCCTCTAAACGGACAGTCTGGCCAGTCCCTCACGTTGTTCGTGCGCTGGCATGCGGCACTGCCGATAAAGCAGGCGCTGGTGCGCTCCAAGTACGGGTCCGAGGCCGGAACCTCCCCGGAAGCGAAGAAATTCCTGGAACGCCCGGAGCCGAATTACCTGGTTTCCGTCTCCGGTTTGCCCAAGACGTTGCTCCAGGGAGATATTGAGAAACTCAAGCAAGCCGCGAAGCAGCAGACGTCCTTGAACGTGAAGGGGCGGGCGCCCGTGGGACCGGCGGATGTACAGTTCACACCCAACGACCAGTCCGTCGATGCGTTCTTTGCTTTTCCGAAAGCTGTGCCCTTCACGCTCGACGATAAAGAAATCGAATTCGCCACCAAAATCGGCGCGCTGACCGTCAGGTACAAATTCCGTTTGAAGGATATGGTGTACAACGGCAAACTCGAACTGTAGTGAAGGCTCCCCTGCCGCGATCGTTTTACACGCACCACACCGTTCGCGTGGCGCGTGCGCTGCTCGGTAAGATTCTGGTGCACGAGGGGACGTCCGGCCGAATTGTGGAGACCGAGGCGTACCTCGGTATCGATGATGGCGCCGCTCATTCGGCCCATGGGTTGACGGAACGGACGCGCGTGATTTTCGGGCCGCCCGGACACGCCTACGTTTATTTGATTTATGGGATGTACGATTGCTTGAACCTGGTTGCCGAGCCCGATGGTGTCGCGGGCTGCGTGCTGATCCGTGCTCTAGAACCGATGGATGGATTGGATCAGATGCGCTGGCGGCGGCCGCGCGTGACGCGAGTGGAAGATCTCGCGAATGGGCCGGGGAAGCTGACGCGGGCGCTTGGGATC
>JBEKBK010000733.1:0-5867 GCA_050015435.1 Bryobacteraceae bacterium | reverse complement strand
GCGGGCTCATCGCGCCGAGCCCGGTGGCGTAAAAATATGCCGGCTGCCCGCGCGGCACCGGGGCGGTCGGATAGCCGAATGTCGCGCTGGCCGAAGCCGGCGCGGCGATTTTATAAATCTGGTCCGTGGGATCGCTGAACACGAGCACGGCGTTTCCCAGGCCCGTCGGCGGGATGGTGAAGATGCCCGGCGCCGCGGGCGTCACCGACACCGTTTTGGGCGAGGATGCGACTCCGTTCACGGTGACCACCACGTTCGCCGTACCGGCTGTCTGTCCCCCCGGCAACACTCCGAAGGGCAGTTGAGCAGTGATGAATGGAAACGCGCCGTTCGGATACACCAGACTCAGCGGCGCGGGTACTCCGTTAAACGTGACACTCACACTTCCCAGGGAAGGCGGCAAAGGTACGGTTTGCGCAGCCTGTGGTACCGCGCCGGGGAAGCTTCCGAAAATTGATACCAGCGAGCCCGGCGCCACCGGCGACCCGCGACCAGTTACGTCTTTGGCGAAGCTCGCCGAATTGATCACTCCGCCCTCGTCAACGGCGGGACTCGGAGGCGGAGCATTGGCGGTGCCCAGCAGCACGTAAACGCTTCCGCCGTTCAATTGCGTTGCGGCCAAATCCACTTCGCCGTCTCCGTTGAAATCCGCCGCTGCAATCGAATAGGGCTGTGTGCCGGCGGTGTACGATACCGGCGTATGAAACGTCCCGTCGCCGCTGCCGATGAACACGTTCACATTCCCTCCGGCGCCGCCGGTTTGAAACGTGGCCACGGCGAGATCCGGTGTTCCGTCTACATTAAAGTCCGCGGTGGTCATCGAGTAGGGAATTCCCGAAAGCGGAGTATTAATCGGCGGTTGGAACGTTCCGTCTCCGTTGCCCAGCATCACGCTGAAGAAATAAGCGCCGTTGAAGCTGGAGACTGCAAGGTCCGCGTTGCCGTCACCATTGAAATCCGCGACTACGACCGACTGATTGAAGTTGGATCCATAGTTGACCGCCGGCTGAAAGCTCCCATCGCCGTTTCCCAACAGAACGCTCATGGAATTGGAACTTGCTACCGCGATGTCCACCTTTCCGTCGCCATTGAAGTCGCCTACCGCAGCCGCGTTGGCAACGCCGGTCATTGGGTAAGCTCCCACGGACACGAAGGATCCATCCCCGTGGCCCAGCAACACCGTTACTGTGGCGGAGGTGGTCACCACCAGATCTTCCAGGCCGTCGCCATTGACGTCCGTGACCGTTACCGAGGATGGACCCGTGGGCGTGCCGTAGTTTACCGGCGGTTGAAAAGTCCCGTTGCCGTCGCCGATCAGGACGCTCACATCATTGCTGGACTGGTTCACCACGACCAGATCCGGCTTGCCGTCTCCGTTGAAATCGCCTACGGCCAGTGCGACCGGTCCCGCGTCAGCCGGATAGCTGACCGCAGTCTTGAAGGTTCCGTCGCCATTCCCGAGCAGTACGCTGATGTCGTTGCTTCCGCTGAGTGCGTTCGCCACGGCGAAATCGGCTTTCCCGTCGCCGTTGAAATCTCCGATGGCGACCGCAATCGGATCGATGCCTGTGCTATATCTCGAGGCCGGCAGAAATCCAGCCTCGGCAACTCCATTGACGGTCTGGGTTATGGACGTCGAAGTGGACGGCTGATCGTTGGCATCGCCGCCATAGTACGCGTGGAGAACGTTGCGGCCGGGCGGGAGGAATATCGTGCTCGCCGACGCTTGCCCGCCATTCACTGCCCCGATACCGACCACGAAGACGCCATTGTAAAAGGTCACAATTCCCGTGGCGCTCGCAGGAGAAACCAACGCAGTAAGGGTTACGCGTTGGCCGTACGTGGTGGGATTTGCGGGACCGCTAAGCGTGGTCACACTGAGGGCGGAACCGCCGTAGCAGGTGGACGCAGCGAACATAACGCACGCAAGGCCGGCTACGTAACGATCGATTGACCTCGCTTTGTAATCGTCGCCTCCGGATTTCCACATAGCATGGATGCGTCCTTTATTCCTTATGGCCGTTGCCCTACTGTTTAGATGGACGGCCGGCGTTTCGCGCCGGTTTACGGTTCTAGTACTAAACAAGACCAGCGGCTCTAATACCTGTCCAGATCGTGGCATGGACCGGGTCTCGTTACAATTCATTTGGTACCTTACGCGGGAAGAGCGCTCGTGACGCCCGGACGCACCGGCTAAGGCTGGGACCTTACTTACACATCAGGTGGAATTGGAGGAAGAAACAGGGGTATTACGTACTCAGGAAGCGATTAATCGCTTCGGCTGACTGCCGCCCTTCGGCGATTGCCCAGACCACCAGTGACTGTCCCCGCCGCGCGTCCCCCGCCGCGAAAATGCCGGGAATCGACGTCTGGTACTCGCTCGTGGCGAGATTGCCGCGAGCGTCGAGCGCCGCGCCCAGGTGCAGAATCAAACCCGGCTGCACTGGACCTGTGAACCCCATGGCGAGCAACACGAGTTCGGCATCCATCGTGAACTCTGTTCCGGGAAGCGCCTCAAATTTAGGAGCCGGGCCGACGCGCGCACCATGAAGCTGGCGGACGTTACCCGACTCGTCGCCGGTGAAATGCGTGGTGGCGACGGCCCATTCGCGCTTCCCGCCCTCTTCGTGGGAGCTTTCCATGCGCAACTGCAGCGGCCACAGCGGCCACGGCGTGGACGGCGCACGTTCGATGGGTGGCATGGGGAGAATCTCGAACTGATGCACCGATTTCGCCTTCTGCCGGTGCGAGGTTCCTAAGCAATCGGCGCCCGTATCGCCGCCGCCGATGATGACCACATTCTTGCCAGTGGCGAGAATGGCTTGCGCGGGGTTAATGTGGTCGCCTGCTACGCGCCGATTCTGCTGCGGAAGATAATCCATCGCTAAATGAATGCCGTTCAGCTCGCGCCCAGGAACGCGGAGATCCCGAGGTTGCTCGGCGCCCACCGCGATCAAAATCGCGTGGAAGTCGCGTCGCAGATCGTCGATGGAAGCTCCGGCGCCGATGTGAGCGTTCTTGATGAATTCGACCCCTTCCGCGGTCATTTGCGCCAGACGCCGATCGATCCAGTGCTTCTCCATCTTGAAGTCCGGTATGCCGTAACGCAGCAGGCCGCCGATCCGATCGCTTTTTTCGAAAACGGTAACTCTGTGTCCGATCACGGCCACGCGCTTTTTCGTCCGCGTCTTCGGAGGCTCAGGTTTAATCCACCCGTTCTCGAAGGCGCGATCGATGATGGTGCGTTCGATCACCTTGATCGCTACCGGGGGCTCGCTGATCCCGAGCACGCACGCCGCCTCGCAAGGAGCGGGGCAGATCCGGCCGGTAAATTCGGGAAAGTTATTCGTGGCATGCAGGGCGCGAATGGCGTCCTGCCACTGGCCGTGGTACACCAGATCGTTCCAATCCGGAATAACGTTGTTCAACGGGCAGCCGGTATGGCAGAAGGGCACGCCACAGTCCATGCAGCGCGCGGCCTGGGTCTGAACCTTTTCAGTGGGAAAGTCCTGGTAGACTTCAAACCAGTCGTTGATACGCTCGGTAACCGGACGGCGCACCGGCAACTCGCGTTCGTACTCGATAAATCCGGTCACCTTACCCATGGGCGGCAACCTTCTCGCGTTGAACGCCCAGCACGCGCTTATACTCATGCGGGAAGACTTTGACGAAGCTCGAGAGCATGGAATCCCAGTTCTCGAGAATCCAGTTGGCGCGCGGGCTGCCCGTCTCCTCCGCGTGCCGGGCGATCCAGTAGCGCAGCGTTTCGATATCTTTCGAATCGATCGGATCCAGGTCGACGGTTGTACGGTTGCAGCGCGTCCCAGCGAATTCACCAGTCTCATCGAGCACGTAAGCGATGCCGCCAGTCATCCCCGCCGCGAAATTCTTTCCCGTGTCGTTGATGACAATGACCAGGCCGTTGGTCATATATTCGCACCCATGATCGCCCACGCCTTCCACCACGGCGGTAGCTCCGGAATTGCGAACCGCGAAGCGTTCGCCGGCGCGGCCGTTGAAAAAAGCTTCGCCCGAAGTTGCGCCGTACAGTACGACATTGCCGACCAGGATGTTGTTTTCAGGCGGGAAGGTCGAGTTCCGCGGCGGATAAACCACGAGCTTTCCGCCGGAGAGTCCTTTGCCCACGTAGTCGTTGGCGTCGCCTTCGAGCTCGAGCGTGACGCCTCGCGCGAGGAACGCTCCGAAGCTCTGTCCGGCCGACCCCGTGAAGGAGCAACGAATGGTTTCCGGCTCCAGGCCCTTCGATCCGTGCCGTCGCGCGATTTCACCCGAGAGCATGGCGCCGACGGTCCGATCGACGTTGCGGATCGGCAGCTTGAGCTCAACTCTAGTCCCGTCCTCGAGGGCTGGACGTACCTGCTCGATCAGTTTGGTGTCGAGCGCCTGCTCGAGACCGTGATCCTGCGCGATGGTGTGACGCCGGCTCACGCGGCCCGGAGTCAGCGGATCGTAGAGAATTTGTGAAAAATCCAAACCTCGCGCCTTCCAGTGATTGATCGCGGGCTTCATCTCGATCATGTCCACCCGGCCGATCATCTCTTCGAAACGGCGGAATCCCATGCGCGCCATCAATTGGCGTACCTGTTCTGCCATGAAGAAAAAGAAATTGATGACGTGCTCGGGGGTGCCCGTGAACTTTTTCCGGAGCACGGGATCTTGTGTGGCGATCCCGACCGGGCAGGTGTTGAGATGACACTTGCGCATCATGATGCAACCCATCGCCACAAGCGGCGCGCTGGAGAAACCGAACTCTTCGGCGCCCAGCAGCGCCGCGATCACCACATCGCGGCCAGTTTGCAGCTTTCCGTCGGTCTGGACGACGATCCGGCTGCGCAGATCGTTGAGCACCAGCACCTGTTGCGTTTCCGCCAGGCCCAGTTCCCAAGGGATACCGGCGTGCTTGATGGAAGTCAGCGGAGATGCACCCGTGCCGCCGTCATGCCCGCTGATCAACACCACGTCCGCATGCGCCTTGGCCACGCCGGCTGCCACCGTTCCGACTCCGACTTCCGCTACCAGTTTCACCGAAATGCGGGCCCGCGGATTCACGTTTTTCAAGTCGTAGATCAACTGCGCGATATCTTCGATCGAGTAGATGTCGTGGTGAGGCGGCGGTGAAATCAACGGAACTCCGGGGATTGAATGCCGGACGCGCGCAATCACCTCGTCAACTTTGTGCCCCGGAAGCTGACCGCCCTCGCCCGGTTTCGCGCCCTGGGCGATCTTGATCTGCAGCTCATCGGCGTTCACCAGATAGTTCGTGGTCGCCCCGAACCGTCCGGACGCTACTTGCTTGACCGCGCTCCTGCGCCAGTCTCCGTTCGGATCGCGGACGAAACGCGCCTCATCCTCACCGCCCTCTCCGGTGTTCGAGCGTCCGCCGATCCGGTTCATGGCGATCGCCAGGGTCTCATGCGCTTCCTTGCTGATGGAGCCGAAAGACATCGCGCCGGTGGCGAAGCGCTTGACGATCTCTCGGGCCGGTTCGACTTCCTCGATCGGCAGCGCGCGGCTTTCGGTGCGCAATTCCATCAATCCGCGCAGCGTACAGACGTCGCGGCTCTGCTGGTCGATCAGCCGGGTATATTCTTCGAACGTTTCGTAGCGCTCATCGCGAACCGCGTGCTGAAGTTTCGCAATCGTATTTGGATTGAAAAGATGCGCCTCGCCCCCGACCCGGTATTGATAAGTGCCTCCGAGCTCAAGCCCGGTTTCCGAATCGGTTACGGGACGATAGGCGTAGGAGTGCTTCATCACCGCCTCTCGCGCCAGCACGTCCAGGCCGATGCCTTCGATGCGCGACGCGGTCCCGGTGAAATATCGATTGATCAGCGCCGTGTTGAGTC
>JBEKBK010000732.1:0-3172 GCA_050015435.1 Bryobacteraceae bacterium | reverse complement strand
GTGTTGCTCTATCAGCCGCTCTTCCGCCGCGAAGTGCGCCGTGGTGTACCGGACTAAACTGTCGAGGATCTTCCCCAGCACATCATTTCCATGCCCCTGCATCGCCGCTTCATGCAACTGGTTCAGGATTGAGACCAGGTTCTTGTGCTGAGCGTCAATCTCTCGAACACCGACCAACCAGGAATCGTTCCAAGTCACGAATGGGGTTACTGTGGTAGCCATAATTTGGTTATCGGAAAGCCACCCGATTTTTTGAGGCCCGATTTTCTTAGGCAAGATTGTTCTAGGATTGACTTGGGCAATTAGCTGGGGGTCCTGGCTTTCACCTGATAGAACACCGACCGCAAATGCCGCTTGGAATCAAACTGCCGGCAAATTCCATTCAGCGATTCCATGGCGCCGATCACCAGGTAGCCCGTCCGGCTCCAGCACCCGTTCTATCCGGCTGAACAATGAGATCTTATCGCGCTCGGTGAAGCAGATGGCCACATTAGGGCAGAAGACCACGTCGAAGCGTCCCAGCCCCGAAAAGTCCGACGTCAGGTTCAGCTTCTTGAAAGAAGCCATCGCGCGGATCTCGTCGCGAATCTGCCATCCGACGGCGACGGGAACATAGTACTTTGTCCGCCGGGCGTCACTCAGGCCGCGTGAAATCTCAACCGGACTGACAATACCGCGGCTGGCGCGGGCTACGGCGTCGTCCGAAATGTCGGTGCCTAGACCAGTTTCGAGGATAACGTAGACCGTCTCAGGAGCGCACTCCGTTGAAAGCGCTGTTACAAGCCGCACGAAACTGGTCGACGCAAAATCAAGAAATGGTCTAGCAATTGGATGCCGTAGCGACTCGGGTCCCCGAGCAGCTCTTTGAGCGGGATCGCGATGCCGTAGAGTTCCTGGCCGGTGGAACAGGCCGCGCTCCAGATCCGGATGCTTGCTCCTTTACCAAAGCGCGGTTGGTCTCGCGAATTCGCAGATGAATCCGCACTCGCGCCAGGAGCTCCTCGCCGTACAAAGGTTTCGCGACGTAGTCCACTGCGCCGATCTTCAGACCCGTCACTTTGCTCTTCACATCATCCAAGGCGGAAAGAAAGATGATGGGGATGTCGGCGGTGACGGGATCCGACTTCAGCCGCGCACAAGTTTCAAAGCCGAATTCGCCCGGCATCATAACGTCCAGCAGAATGAGATCCGGTTGGCGGGCGCGGATGAGATTGCGGGCGCTGGGACCGTCGCTCGCGGTCAGGGCGTGGAAACCCTCTGCTTCCAGAATGGCCTTAACCAAATCCAGGTTGGTTGGTGTGTCGTCCACAAAGAGAATGGTTGGCGTGTCCATCGTTTACCTCGAAGCCACATCTGCGTGTTTCGCTGTGTCTGTATCGACAAAGAGCCGGCTTTTTTACTGCCGCATTTGCGAAAAGGGCCAACCCATGGCCACGGACGAACACAGATGGACACAGATTGAAAAGAATTGGCTTATCGGCGTTTTAGAGAGCGGCTATAACTCGTCGCAGCGCATCCAGGGAGTAGGACCGGGAGGCCAGATCGAACGCATTCTTGCTGAGATGCTCTCGCAGCCCGCTATTCGTCATCAGGCGTAGGCATGCGCCGGCAAACACTCCGGGCGTGTCAGCGATCAGGATCTCCTGCTCGTCACGAGCGGCAAGGCCCTCGGCGCCGATGGAGGTACTGACCACTGGCCGCTGGTAGCTGAAGGCTTCCAGTATTTTGATACGAGTGCCCCCTGCGGCGCGAAGGGGCACTACCACGGCCGCGGCCGATTTGTAGCAGGCGTCCACCGAACGAACCGGTCCTAACACCGTTACCCCCGCTTCGCCTGCGATCGCGCGAAGCTTCTGCGAAGCCCCAATTCCCACGATATCGAAGCCCACCAGGCAGGAGATTTGCTGCCGGATTCTAGGGACAATCTCCCGGCAGAGATACAGGGCCGCGTCTTCATTTGGATAGTAGCCAAGTGTGCCGATAAAGAGAAACCGAAAGCCTTGCTCGACACCGCTTACCGGCGACGAAGCCGGAAAGCGAACGGCATTGGGCAGGACACAGACTCTCGCGCGGCTCCGGCTTTCAACCTGCGCCTGGTCGTGTTCGGAGCAGACGTAGATGCGATCCATTTGCTGAAAGGCTTCTTCTTCCGCAGTCTGGCAACGGCGCGCCTCGGACTCTTCAAACTGGGCGCGAGCCATTTCTCCATTGGAGCGGTACAGCTCAGCCAGCCGCCGATGGGTTGTGGACTCGATGTCATCGAGATCGAGGTGAAGTTCCGCTCTTGATGCCCGATTCAGCAGAATCGGACGAGCTTGGGACAAGGTGGCCAATCGAAAAACGTGAACCACATCGAACGGCGTACGATGGTAAGCTGCCAATGGCCCAATCCAGCGGGATGCCAGACTGGACAGAGATTCTCCGCCGGGCTTTTGAGCAGCGGGGGGTTGAATGATCGTGACGCGCCGGCACAACCTCCCGAGTTCGACCGGCACGTCCTGATCGAATCCCGCGTAGAGCTTGATGACCAATAGTGAAATGGAAAAATTCCCGGCGAGCGCCTCCAGCACCATGCCGGCTCGCATCGCGAGTCCGTTTCCGGTGAGGCCTGGTATAACTGGGCTGATGTACAGCAGGTCCGGCTTGGCTGCCACGGATTCACCATTTTCCGTGCCGAATCTCGAGATTTGGCATTCCCCAGCACTGGTAGCCCATATCCAACGCCATGATCCCCAGGCCTTCCGTCTCGAGTTCGCCGCCGGCGCGCGCCCGCGCGTTGGCTTTGCCGTATCGCCAGGACGGAAAGATGAGCCCTTCGCGGTGCAGATCCGCGCGAACCAGCAGCATGGTCCCGCCGACCGCGTGAAGCGTCACCAGCTCGCCCTCGCCGCGCAGGTCATCGAGATGAAGCCGGCCCTGGTCGCGCCATGCGTTTTTATCGAACGTCGGACCGCCGTAATCCACCACGCAGTGCGGCTGGATGATGTCCCTGCCGGTGGCCAACATTCGCTCCAGGATATCGTCGGGGTACTCTATTACATCGACATCCAGCCATAAAACCCAATCCTCGTCGTCGAGGGCGTGGAATAACAGGCGATTCCGGCTCTTGGCCAAGACTGAGCGCCGCTCCACTTGAATGCGGTCATCCCAGCGCGGAACTCCGACAGGAATA
>JBEKBK010000731.1:0-3196 GCA_050015435.1 Bryobacteraceae bacterium | reverse complement strand
GCCAATAGATATCAATGTGGAAGTGGACCTGCGTGTGGCGCTGTTCGCGTTCGCGGTCGGCGGCGGGTCGGGAATTCTCGCTGGCGTGGTTCCGGCGATCCGCTGCGCGCGGGGTAACCTGGATGAGCTGATGCGATCGGCCAGCCCGCGGGTGTCCCGTTCGCGAAGCCGGTTGCGGCAGTTCCTGGTGGCGGGACAGGTGGCGCTGGCGACGGTCGTGCTCGTGTTGTCGGGAGTGGCGCTCGAAAGCCTCTCGCTGCTGAGGAGAGTTGATCCCGGCTTCCGCGTAAACAATCTGCTTACGATGGCATTCAGCCCGAATCAGAGCCGCGGATTCACGGTGGCGCAGTCGCATCAATTCTACGATCAACTGGTGGAACGGGTGAGGAAGATTTCCGGCGTAGAGTCGGCGGCGCTCGGCCACCACGTACCCCTGGAGCTGCTCAGCCTCGCGAAGGATGTGGTGATCGACGGCTATGCCCTGCGGCCGGGACAGAGTTCCGTCAGCCTCGCGAGCGAGATTATTGACGAGAACTATTTTGGGACGCTCGGGATTCCGATTCTTCGCGGGCGGACGTTTACGGTGCGCGACACGCGCAGCGCACCGAGAGTCGTGGTCATCAACGAGGCGCTGGCGCGGCAATACTGGCCGGGAGGCGACGCGCTGGGGAAGCGGCTGCAGATCCTTGGCGCGGGCGGCGGGCCCGCCGAGGTCGTGGGAATTGCACGAAACGCGAAAGACCGGAGCATGACGGAAACGGCACTGCCTTTCCTGTACCTACCGCTGAGCCAGACGGACGAAACTTTTATGTACCTGTTTGTGGCGACCAAGGGGGACGCGGTTTCGTTCGTGCCGCAGGTACGCAGCGCGGCGCGGGAGGTCGATCCGCTGGAGCCGATGTATGACGTCCACACGGTGAGCGATACGGTACGGCGGCAAGCTGTTTTTGAAATCAGAATCCTCGCGCAAATCGCCACCGGCGCGGGCGCGGTGAGCGTGGCTCTGAGCCTGCTCGGGCTGTACGCGATCCTCGCCTATTCGGTGAGCCAGCGCCGGCGGGAGATCGGGATCCGCATGGCGCTGGGGGCCACGAACCGGCGCATCTTCGCCATGATCGCGGGCAACGGATTGAAGCTGACCCTGGCAGGCATAGCGGTCGGGCTGTTTCTGTCGTCTTCGGCGGCCTCGGCAATCTCCCAGTTGGTGACCCCGGCCAATCCGCAAAGCCCGATAATCTATGGAGCAGTCGCAGTGCTGGTGGCCGGCGTGATGCTGCTGTCCTGCTATCCTCCGGCGCGGCGCGCGGCCCGCATCGATCCGAACCACTTTCTGCGCAGCGAGTGAGTTCTTCGTGCAGCAGTAAGGTGCAACCTTCGGCGGTTTGCAGTACGCTGGTGGCGCATTGGGCGGCAAGAAGAACTAAGCGAGAGCAAAAGCCTGTCGAGTCGGGGCAAGTCATTCCTCCGATCATCTGCTCACCCAAAAGGAAATAGGGCATTATCTTGCGTGTCGGCTTATAGCCCTCTACACCCTGTTGTGACGTGTTATCGGCAGCGCTCAAGTTTCCTGGCCTCGGCTCCGAAGCTAGCTGATCGCCGACACCCAGGGGGGACTGCCATCCATGAGTCGGATCCGGCACGGAGGCCCAGTGACCGACAAGCGCGTCGACATCCGGGGCTTCAGCGTACTGAAGAAAACTGCTAATCTGAAAAAAACGAATGGGGCAAATAAATCGCCCCTCAATATTTTGGATGGTCAGCGCGGTTCAGTGTTCCACCACTGAACACTTGCGGTGACGCGTGACAGTAATAGTGTGCCATGACTGCATCTATCCTGTCTAGCGACTCCGCGCAATCAAATGAGTGCGGATTTCCATTCCCGATGTTCAGGGGGCATGTGTTTGTTATGTTGACGATGTGCTTCGACGGGAGCGGAAAGGACGATGACCCGAACAGCAAATTCGTCACCCTGGCTGGTTTTGCTGGTGAACAAGATGCTTGGGGGTATTTCAATGAGCAGTGGTCTAACGCGCTCGGGAATCTCGCCTCCTATATGCACATGACCGAGGCCATCCAGCACCAAGAAGAGTTTGATGGATGGAATGAAGCCAAGACCGAATTCTTGGTAGACCGACTGCTGGAAGTGATCGTACAGACCTTCGCGAGATATAGATTTCAAGCGGTGAGATTTACGATTGACGTTTCAGCCCATCGCCACTTTTCAGCAGCTAACAACACTCCTGGTGTATCTAAATCGCTCGCGCTCGGAGCTTTTTACCGGATGTTCAGATGGTATACGCAATCATCGCATGTCATTGTGAAGCCGATGGTGATCCTGTTCGATAGAGGCGAACCGTATCTGAACATACTTATGCAGAGGTGGAATTCAAAGGGAGAGCCGGACCGAAAACCTTGGTGGGATCTCATCAGCAGCATTGCGCCGGTAAGCATGAAGAATGTTCCTGGAGTGCAAGCTGCCGACATGCTGGGGTGGTCTGCCAATCGCATTCGAACAAGCGGGACAGCAGGTTGGCCGGGGCAGATTGCCGAGAAGATAATCGGTACGATTCCTCATTTGTGGAATGAGGTAGAGCAAAATCATATCAAGGACCGGAGATTTCCGAGGCTGAACAAGTATGGCTTCCACACGTGAATGCGTCTCGCATCCACCCGATGCTCTGAGAAACCCGCCGAGCAATGCCGTGGCGCTTTGTGCGCCCCACCGCGGCGTCTTGGTAGTGAAATAGACAATTACCCAGGTTTAAACTATCGATTTGACAGATTTCGCCGTGATAGGCTCGATGGCATGGCCGCCGACGTGCCCACCCATGTTAAGTGCGTGGCCTGTGGGCACGAGATTACCACCACTAAGGCCTACCTCGACGCCCAGGAAGTATACGTTTGCGCAGGCTGCGGACGCAGCTTTAACTTGGACGACGACGAAGACGACGACTTAGAAGTAGAGTATGAGGACCCTGAGATTCTTTGGTACCTCGCTCCGATGCTCACATGCCACTGCGGAAAGATGATCGAGCTTCCCTATTCCGATCTTCCCCTAACAGATCAAGAGGGAGTGACTCTAGTAGGAGGTGAAGATCCACCAGAGTTGCCGTCGGAAGAATGGTCTGCAGTCTTCGGATGCACCCAGTGCGGGCGTATATCAACCTACGTTGCTTCGCAGGTGAAAACTCACCCA
>JBEKBK010000730.1:0-3197 GCA_050015435.1 Bryobacteraceae bacterium | reverse complement strand
TGCCCTCACTGCTGAAGTGGGCTTGCAGTTCGGCGCGAATCCGGTCGCGAAGCAGGCCGGAAGATTGATGATCACGCAAGGCTTGCGTAGCCGATTGGAAAACAAAGCGGACAAAATCAAGAGCCGCGTCGTTTCCGAGTACGTCGCATAACCGGTCACCGAAGTGCATCGCGGAACCGGCGGTTTCCTCAATGGCTTGGTTGATGAGGCGTGGGCCGCCCGCCTCAAGAAATCCGCGATGCCCAATGTCCTCTTTCGCGGCCCACGCCAACAGCTCGAATCGTTGTTTGTCATTCAGGAAGCCGCGCAGTTGCTTCCGCGCGCGGTTCCAGTCGATCAGGAACACCAGCCGCGAACCAAGAAAATCGACATAAGTGAGCAGCTGCTCACGATCTTTCGCTTCAAAACGCCCGATAGCGAGCCGAAAGGCCTCGCCCGAGGCCAGATTGTCGGTTTGCCTAGTCTGGTCCCGCTCCCAAATCACAGCGAATGGCTTGAGCATCTCGCGCAGGAACTCCACACGCTCCGGATGGACGTCGGTATAGGTCAATTCCACATTCAGATTTTCGATGTGAATAACGAGGACGTGAGCGTCTGTCGTCCCGATATCGTTCTGGATCACCAACTTGCTTCCGCTACGTGTCGCTGTGGTACCGAGGCCGGGATGATTGAATTTCAATGGCGCGGTCCGGTTCAGTCCCGCCATAAAGGCTGCAATCACGGACCGGTCGGCCTCATCAATGTGATAAACCGCCGCGCCGTCAATCTGTTCTTGCGCCAATTCCTTCTGCATCGCGTTGAGCGCTTTGTGCAGATCCATGACGATCTGATGAATGCTATCGTCCGCTCCGCGGCCGGCGTGCGTCACGGCGGCAATCAGGTTAGCGTTGATTAGATCGTCATCACCTGGGGGGAGGGTATTCAGTAGACTCTCAAGCCGCTCCGAAAATGTGCCGCGTGGTCCCGAACGATCTCGTTCGGGCAGCACCGGAGCAGCCATTAGGCGCAGGTCCTGGGTGATCCTGTCCCGAATATGAACCCACCCAGGTAGCCGGTATTTTCCATTTTCGCGGCGGGAGCCGGCGGCGATGTCGTCCAAACCAGGGTCATCGATACCGCAAGCAAGGCGTTCGCGTCGAAGTGTGCCGGCCGGCTGATCCGGATTATCGCACCGCGACGCCGCCATCTGTAAGAGCGTTAGATAGTACTTGATGCGATCGTTGGCGGCAAAGGCGGCATTGACTTCCGCCGAACACTTTAGTTCCGTCTCCCCGATGGCTTCGAGCACTTGAGTTTTCATGTCACAGTCCTTGCTGTAATCCGATAGTTATTCTGATTAGCTGCAAGCCACCGTCCATTGCGGCGCGTCTGGATCACCTCGGAAATGGAAAACCAAGTGCAACTAACAGTTGTGAGGGAGTTTATGGAACACGCAGAACTCATCACGATGCAACAAGCCTACAAGGCCGCCGTGGAAGATTGGGTCGCGGCACTCCGGGCGGAGGAAGCGCTGGCGTCCGTTGACCCAACCCTGGCGCAGGTCGACATTTGGGAAGCCGCTCATTTCAAGGAAGAAGAGGCGCGAGATCGGGCGAAACAAGCGAAGAAAGATTACGAAGACGCGATCCGGATGAAGATCTTCGCCTTTTGAGTGCCATTAGGAGCGATGACGCAAGCGCCGCTTCAAACCAAGGCGAAAAACAAGAACATTCGTGTTTCGCCCGGCGGCCTGGATGCCGCCCTGAAGGACGGCGAAGCGTTGCTCCACTTTTTGCGAACGACGCGAAGAAAGCGCTTTCGCCGAAATTTCCTGGTGTATTACAAGGACCTTGAACCCTGCGGTCTCCGCGAAGTCCACCAGGGAAGAAAAAGCTGAGTTGTCGAAGCTGCTGGATCAAATCGACCGGATGAAAGCAATTCCAGAGTCCGGAAGCGCCCTGACCATGTTGGCGTTGTGCGTGATGTTTACTGATGCGGCTCACTCGTATCGCGGAAGGGGATGTGGAGCTTGCGAGCGATGTCCGGCCAAAATTCCCGGAGGACGTCGGTCCCCATGCCTGCCGCGAGGGCGTAGCCACTTACCCTCAAGGCGGGAGTAAACCCGCGTTCATTCCCCGGATGATAGACGTCATTGAGAGCAACAGCGCTCGCGGTACCCAACCATTGCGACACATTGAACATATGCTTGCCGCTGTCGCGCCGCGCCACAAAGGTATGCTCGACGGCATGGAAGAAACGGCTCTTGCCGCTGCCCTGAATCAGCCGGTAGTATCGAGGGTCCTCCGAAAAGATCGTTGGATATGCGAAATCAGTGAAAAATCTCCAGGTTGTCTGCCCGGCGAAGTCGGCGCCAAAGCGTCTCCCATAACCCTCAGCGCCTTGTCCGAACGTGGGGTCCCGGTTGGATGCCTGATCCAACCCCGCGTTGAAGGCGGCCTCAAAAAATGAGATTGGATCAAACGTATCCCGTACGAACAGCATGAACTTGTCTTTCACCTCGAGTGAGCACAGCACGGTTCCGGGTTTGTAATGCGGAGGGTGCGCTGATTTGAGCTCCAGTTTCCGGGCGAAGGCTCCCACCACCTTCTGGAATGGACCTTGGTAGTCTTGCCATCGGAGGAGCGGCGGCGGCTCCAGACAGGGGGTTGCCGCGTTTTTCGTGGTTTCCTCTTGCCCCGCGGTGCGCGGCAAAGGCGCGCCTGATAAAACCGAATCCTGGGAAGTGGTATCCGGTAACGCAACGCCTGGCGCGGCATCACTCGCGATAGTTGTCTCGGGCGACGCAACCTCCTCCGCGTCAAAGCCCCGGCCCGTCGCAGCGACCGCAAAGGGAGAAAGCTCGAATCGATCCGTCACTTGGGCCAGACAAAGCGGGAACAAGACCAAAAGGAAGACTGCGGAAGGCGTTATTGTGTTCACGGAGTCACCGCCCCTCCTGTCGGCTGCGCTTCGGATCGAGGCAGCTTGTATTCGGAGTAGATAAGGACTTGATCGATGACTAGACTTTTCACGAAGAGGATTTTAGCGGCCGCTCGCACCTCGACGTGTTCCGGCACCCAGATCCCGTCGTCGATGCGCGTCTGCTCCATCGTAATGTGCGAGCCGCGCAGGACGCGCGCCAGGAATAATCCCAAGGAAAAGGGCTGGATCACCTGCCCGTCGACCTTGATCCACCCGAGGTCCTGCTTGTCGACCCA
>JBEKBK010000729.1:0-3228 GCA_050015435.1 Bryobacteraceae bacterium | reverse complement strand
GTGTCTTCGCGCTTCGGTGACACCAACCTGTGCGGATTCTGCTTCACCTGGATTAGCTGCCGTTTCCGGCCGCCGGCCCTAACGAACTGAAGCAATCCCCAACGCGCGTGGTTTCCGGGTATTCCCTTCGGCTAAGGCGTCCTTCCGAACCCCGCCATCCCCGCTCGTCCCGCCGGTGGCCCGCAACCTCTCGGCTGCCGTCAATTCAACCACCTTCTTGGCGACGCACTGGACCTTTAGATCCGGACTGCCTTGCGACAGGCAATAACAAAACAGCGCTCGATCATTTCGAGACGCATTCAAATTCCGTAGCTACGTTCTCCAAGATGATCCTGCGCGGGATGCCCACGCGGATTTCGAGCTTGGAGATTTTCCCGTTGTTGATCTTGTCGAGCAACGCCATCAGCCGAACTATTTCGGCGCACAGCAAGAAGTCCGGTTCCGCGGCTTCCGGACGAGGGCGTTCCTCCGAGTCAAGCTTGAAATCGACGAAGACAAGGCATTTCTCGGAAAGGACCGGTTCGCGATCGCGGACAGCTAAATCCCGAATGTGGCCGTAATTCGTTGATTGGCAAAGCCGAACTAGCGCTTTGCGCGACGCCGAGAGCTGTGAGAACCGTGGGAAGTCAGATGGTGGCATTCGTCGATCCAAGAGCTGGATCGAGACAAATGCCGGTCAGGGGAATAGTCAGGGCGGTGTAATGCTGTGCAATTCCGTCCCTGGCCACCTCATTTTCAATAGTTTACAAGTACCGCAAGACGCACTTTCATTCCATTTCATTCCAAAACTATTGGCTCGTTTGGTTTGCCTTCGTGGAGTGAAGGTGCGACTGTTTCTCTTGCAGGGCCGGAAGTTCGGCCCTGCGTCTCTTGGTGTGCATGATTTCCAGAGTCGAGTGATAACGCAGCGGCGATTCGTTTGGCGGTCAAGGTTGGGTATATGATGTGGGCTGCATGGAGGAAGCCCATGGAAACATTCAAGGAACGTCTGAAGAGGTTTGTGGACGGAGACGCCGCCGAAACATTTGGATGGATGAAGATGACACTGCATAACTACCATGTTTCCGAACTCGGACGTGCTCGTGAAAACAGACTGTACCATTGCGTTTACCTGATGGCTCACGCCATCATTCAAACGGTCTCGGAGAGCATGTTCGACAAGAAAGGCATCGAAGGAACACGGTTCTTTCTACAGACTTTTGCGGACGCAGAGTCCGAAGGAACTAAGTTCTCACTGATCGCTTCCGAACTGCACCACGTGAGGAACATAATCGCTCATCAGACCTATTCCAGCGTGCAGCATAAGGTTGAGTACTTCGCTGATGAGATTGAGGACGGCTGGCACAACGCCGATGGTGTGCTCCTGGTGAACCCTACTCGTTACAGCATCGTTGTTGAGGCGGTCTTTCGGGGTTCCACCATCTTTAGGGCCTTCGGGCAACTGCCCGAAAAACAGCGTTTGCTGAGGAAGTACCAATTCCTAAAGCAATGGCTCGGACTTGCAAAGAACGACTCCATCGCTAAAGACATTTCGGCATTGGAGTCGTTAGATTCAAGCGATCTTCGGGAAAAGGAACTCGCCATAAGAAGCGATCTGTATCACAGGTACGGTTTGTGAGTCTCCCGCCCATAGTGTGCTATGATTTTGTCTGAAACATAGTTATGCTCTAATGTTCTCTGTGATGACGCGCTTATTCCACGCTTTGAAGGCCCTTCTCCTGGCGGCGTTACGATTCGGCATCGCTTACGCCCTCTGCTTCTACGTGGCGCACTTCACAGTGCCGCAGAGCGTCGTTCTGGCATTCATTGGGTTGATTGCTTACGACGCCTATAGACTTTCGGCGAAATTGGCCGAGAAGCAACCGCCTGCATTCGAGCCGTTCTGGATTTGGATAAAGCCCAACTGGTACGACATCTCGAAAGACTTCGGTCTGGCCGACGTAGAGAAGTGGGAAGAATTGCTCACGAAGTTCAAAGGGGAATCGGGCAAATACAGCGTCCTGAGAGATGGCATCGCGTTCACCGTACTCAGTCCAACTCTGTTCTACTCTAACAACCACCAGAATTTTTTTGGAGAATTGGACATTCGTGAAGAACTCACGGAAATGACGCCGTTAGAAGGAGACCCTTTCAAGCATTTTCCATTCGCCCCACGGTTTTACGTGAAGCGAACTTTGGCGGGGTCGAAGAACAAGTTTCTGGTGTTTGAGTTTGGTCTGGTGACCCAAGAATCGCTGAAACGCAGTAAACACCCCGCCGACAATGGTGCAGACATAGTTGTCGCACGGTTGCCGGAAATTGTGTTCAACGACTACTACAATCCCAGCGACTGGCATAACGTGAGAGCAGGGAGAATCGAGGCTAAGACAAAAGCCGATTTGACCGAGTTCGGCTGGAAGCAAAAGGAACGAGACCCGGAGGACTTATGGCGGCACCTTACGAGATTGACCATCAGTATCTCCAAGTCCTCTATCGGGGCATTGCGTGAACAGTGATGAAGATCAGTGGATCGCGCGGCTCTGCGGCATCGGTGGCCCGCGCTGAGTGTCCCAAAAGGCACCTCCCCAAAACCGCCGATCCGTCGTTGATAAACCGCCGCCCCAACCCCTGCAAATGATGTCCCGAATCGAATACGTATATTGACGAGATCGCGATTCTGCTTTATAATGCAAAGTACATTATGCTGGTTGCCTTGTACGCCAGAGTGAGCACCCGCGACAAAGGGCAGGATGCCGAGAACCAGTTGCTCCAGTTGCGTGCGTTCTGTGCGAAACAGGGTTGGTCTGTTTACTGCGAGTACGTGGATCAGAAGACCGGACGGACGCCTGATCGGGACGCTTTCCAACGCCTTTTTCAGGACGCCTTTCAGGGTCGTTTCCAAAAAGTGGTCTTCTGGTCGCTCGACAGGTTTTCGCGGGAAGGCGCAACGGACACGCTCCAGCACCTCCGGAAACTTACTTCCTACGGTGTTCAGTGGCGTTCCTATACCGAACAGTTTATTGATTCGGCAGGTGTCTTCGGCGAAGTTGTCGTTTCTTTGGTGGCGAGTTTGGCGCTCCAAGAATCCATCAGGCGCTCTGAGCGTGCCAGCGCAGCCTATGAACGTCTGCGGGCGCAAGGCAAGACTGACCACCTCGGAAGGAAGCGACTTGTTCTTGACCGCGAGAAGGTGCGGGATATGGCTGCTACCGGGATGTCAGTCCGTGGAATCGCCGCCGAGTTGGGCAT
>JBEKBK010000728.1:0-3240 GCA_050015435.1 Bryobacteraceae bacterium | reverse complement strand
CAACGAGAATCTTCCCGCCGTTTTCTTCATTGAGTTGAATCGGCATTTTGAACTCCTCCTTTCTGCTTTTCGTCCCCGCCCCACTTCCAGTTGCGGATTTTCGGCATGTCTTCGCCGTGCTTGTCGATGAAATGCTTATGCTCGATGAGCTTGTCCTGCATCATCTGCTTCAGGTAGGCGCCCTTCGAGCCCAAGTGCGGTAGCCGATCAATTACGTCTTCGACCAGATGGAATCGGTCGAGGTCGTTCTGCACTCTCATGTCAAACGCCGTGGTGATTGTGCCCTCTTCTTTGTAGCCGCGGACGTGGAGATTTTGGTTAGTCCGGCGGTAAGTCAGGCGGTGCACCAGCCATGGGTATCCGTGGAAGCCAAAGATGATGTGTTTGTCCTTGGTGAACAGCGAGTCGTAATCCGTGTCGCTTAGTCCGTGGGGGTGCTCACTCGCGGACTGGAGCTTCATCAGATCGACGACATTGATCACCCGGATTTTCAGATCGGGCAAATGCTCGCGAAGGATGGAAACGGCGGCTAGAATCTCGAGCGTGGGCGTGTCTCCGCAGCAGGCCATCACAACGTCCGGTTCGGCGGCGTCCTGATCGTTGCTGGCCCATTGCCAGATGCCGATTCCTTCCGTGCAATGCACCACCGCGGCGTCCATGGTCAGCCATTGCGGGAGGGCATGCTTGCCTGCAACCACCACGTTGACGTAATGCCGGCTGCGCAGGCAGTGATCAAAGACCGACAGCAGACAATTGGCGTCGGGCGGCAGATAAATACGCACAATATCGGCCTTCTTGTTGATCACGTGGTCGAGGAAACCGGGATCCTGGTGCGTGAAGCCGTTGTGATCCTGCTGCCAGACGTGGGAGGCGAGTAGATAGTTCAGCGACGCGATCTTCCGCCGCCAAGGAAGTTCCAACGTTACCTTCAGCCACTTGGCATGCTGGCTGAACATGGAGTCCACGATGCGAATGAAAGCTTCATAGCTGTTGAACAGACCGTGCCGCCCGGTCAGAAGATATCCTTCGAGCCAACCCTCGCACTGGTGTTCGCTGAGCATCGAGTCCAATACACGTCCAGCGGGCGCGAGGAATTCATCATTCTTTACTTCCCGTGCGTCCCACTGACGGTTGGTGACTTCGAAAACCGCGCCCAGAAGATTCGAGAGTGTCTCATCGGGACCGAAGATACGGAAATTACGCTGATCTTGATTCAGCTTTGCTACATCGCGCAGAAACTTACCCAGCACGAGCGTATCTTGGCCATCTACGGCGCCGGGCGAAGGCGCGTGCACCGCGTGGTCGCAGAAGTCGGGCATTCTCAGATCGCGCAGCAGTATGCCACCGTTGGCGTGCGGATTGGCACCCATCCGCCGTTCGCCCTTCGGCGCCAGCTCAGTCAATTCCGGCATGAGCCGGCCGTTTTGATCGAACAGCTCCTCGGCCTTGTAGCTCTTCATCCAGCTTTCAAGGAGCTTGACATGATCGGGATGCTCGGAATCCACGAGCAGTGGCACTTGGTGCGCTCGGAAGGTGCCCTCGATCTGCAGGCCGTCAACTACTTTGGGTCCGGTCCAGCCTTTGGGCGATCTGAGGACGATCATTGGCCAGCGCGCTCGCGTCGTGTCATTCTTGTCCCGCGCATTCTTTTGGATTTGCCGGATGTCCTCAATGGCCGTTTCCAGGGTGGCGGCCATGAGTTGATGCATCGTTTCCGGGTCGTCGCCTTCGACAAAGTAGGGCGTCCAGCCGCAGCCTTGGAAGAATTGCTCCAATTCCTCATGCTCGATGCGGGCGAGCACGGTCGGGTTGCTGATCTTGTAGCCATTGAGATGCAGGATCGGCAGCACTGCTCCGTCGGTGATCGGGTTGAGAAGCTTGTTGGACTGCCAGGCCGTCGCTAACGGACCAGTTTCCGCTTCACCGTCTCCAATCACGCAGGCAACAATGAGCCCTGGATTATCGAACGCCGCCCCGAAGGCATGGCTGAGCGAGTACCCCAGTTCGCCGCCTTCGTGAATCGATCCCGGCGTAGTCGGCGCAACGTGGCTCGAAATTCCGCCGGGAAACGAGAACTGCTTGAACAGCTTCTTCAGGCCGGCTTCGTCCTGCGTGACGTTCGGATAGACCTCACTCCAGGTGCCTTCCAGGTAAACATTGCCAACGATCGCCGGGCCACCGTGCCCGGGACCCGCGATGTAGAACATATCCAGGTCATGCTTCTTGATGACGCGGTTCAGATGGACGTAGATGAAGTTCTGGCCCGGCGTCGTGCCCCAATGCCCGACCACCAAAGGTTTGACGTGCGATAGCTTCAGCGGCTCCTTCAGCAGCGGGTTGTCGTAGAGATAAATCTGGCCCACCGAAAGATAGTTGGCGGCGCGCCAGTAGGCGTTGATCTTGTCGAGCAGTTCTGGGGTGAGTGGGTTGGCCTTCGTGGTTAGCCCCGTGTCATTCACCGTTTCCGGTTTCTTGTGGAGCTGTTCAGGAGTGAGTGTCTGTGTATGGGTTTTCATTATTCGTACCTAAAATCACAACCTTACCTTCCTAAGTCGCAGTGCGTTGCCGATGACCGAGAGCGAACTCAGGCTCATCGCGGCGCCGGCAATCATCGGACTGAGCAGCAGGCCGAAGAACGGGTAGAGCACCCCCGCCGCCAAGGGAATACCCAGCGCGTTGTAGAGAAAAGCGAAGAACAGGTTTTCCCGGATGTTCCGCATCGTGGCCCGGCTAAGACGGATTGCCTTTGCAATACCGCGGAGGTCGCCTTTGACCAGGGTGACTCCCGCGCTTTGCATGGCCACATCGGTGCCGGTGCCCATGGCAATGCCGACTTCAGCTTCGCTAAGGGCGGGAGCGTCGTTGATGCCGTCACCGGCCATCGCAACATGTTTCCCTTCCGCGCGCAGCTTCTTGACATGGGCGACTTTTCCGGCGGGATTGATCTCTGCTACTACTCCATCCAGGCCGAGGTGCTTAGCAACGGCATCGGCGGTGCGGCGGTTGTCGCCGGTGAGCATGACGAGCTGCAAGCCGAGCCCGTGGAGTTCGCTGATGGCTTTGGGTGTGGTGGATTTGATCGGGTCGACGACGGCGAGGATTCCAGCCGGCTTGCCATCTATGGCGACGAATATCGCTGTCTTGCCCGCCTCTTGAAGTTTCAGGGTCGAGGCTTCCAGCGGTTCCAGGCGAGTGATCTTTTCGCTCCGCAGAAAATCCGGTTTGCCGACCATCACCGTG
>JBEKBK010000727.1:0-3281 GCA_050015435.1 Bryobacteraceae bacterium | reverse complement strand
TTCCTGTATTTACGACCTCGCAAACCAAGGATGTGGTTAACCTGGGCGACCTCACAATTCAGAGTGCGGAGCGATCGACGCACGTCGTTCCTCAAGCCCTGAGCGTGGGCGCACTCGTACTGAGGGTCATACTCATAGGGGCCGGAATTTATACGACACTAGCAGCATGAAAGAGTCCCAAGGCACCAATATCACAAAGTGACTCAACGACTTGTTGCGATGGCAGAATCGGAAATCGAAAATTCCGCCTTCGTCACTGCGGGTTGGGTAGGACCGACGCTACAGCATAGGTTGGTGGAACAATCTTAAACTCCAGTTTGTAGGAGAAGATTATGCTGATATTAATTCTGATCTTGCTTTTACTGTTTGGTGGAGGCGGCGGCTACTATGCCTATGGACCCGCCGGGGGAATCGGAATCGGCGGAATCATAGTCATTATTCTGATAGTTTTGCTCGTCTCCGGGCGTTTATCGATACGATAGCTTCAGGCTCGCGATCGAAACGGGGTGATGACTTTCCATCTTCTTATTCAGTAGGCGGCACTGTGGTGTTCGTTCTCATGCTATCACTGCTCGGCGTGGTTTGAGGAAGATCCCGCGAGGGTAATCGCTTACGATTTTAACCTAATGACTCAGAGGAGATTAAGATTATGAGCAGCAACAAGAAGATGCGAGCTCTGGTGCAGGTGGTGGTTCTTGGAATTTGGTTGGCGCCGCCGGCTTTCGCACAGGACACGGGTGGCACTTCCGCCAGCACTTCGATGCATCAGGCGGGCGAAGACACCGAAAGCGCGGCGAAGAACGCTTATCACGGGACGGTTACGGCGTTGGATGATACGAGAATCACTACCGCGGTGAAAACAGAGCTGGCTGCCGCCAAGGACTTGCGGTCCGGCCAGATTCACGTCACCACCACTGCTGGCGTCGTGACGCTGAGAGGCACGGTACACGATTCGGCAGTAGCATCACGCGCTGAGGCGATTGCGAGAAATGCGAGCGGCGTACGAGGTGTGAAGAACCATCTGCGAGTGTCTTCTTCAGTTCCTAAGGACTAAGCGAGGTTCGATCGGCGAGGCGCCTTGACGGTCGTGACGCCCCAAATCTTCATCGGTTGGCACCACAGGACATCCAGGTGCAGGGAAGTCGGGCTATTAGATCGACTGTCACCGAAAGCATCAGCGACACGGTCTGATGAAGGATCTCAGGTCGATGAGGTAACTACCATGAACTGCTCGACAACTTGCGTATGGAGAACCGCTGCCGTGTCGAGAGTGATAAAGAAGGCGATTACGTTGGAAAATGCCATTTCTATGTAGGTGTCCGTCCGCATCGATTGGAGCTGTGCGCAAGCCTGCTCCGGAGCGCGCTTTAGCAGGTTGCGGAAAAACGAACGTTTCTCAGTCGATTATGTAGTAGGATAGTGGCCATCTGTGGTGTGAGGAGGTTGCTGCTGGCGGAGAGCCATCTGACGCGGCAGCTGTTCGCGGGCATGCTGGCGAAGATCGCGATGCTGCCGTCGCCGGCGGGATAAGGCGAGGCGCAGAGCGAAGCAATTTTCGATGACGGCGCTGGTTTGGCGGGGGAAGTGTCTGCCAATGCGCTCGGGAAAAGGGTCATTTCGGGGCGTTGCGTGCTCGCCGGAGGCGGAACCGGCCCCTTCCCGGCACCGCAGGGAACACTGCGGACCAATACCGGCTGAAACCCTTGCAGAGAGAGGTCGTCCGGCCTATACGGGAGTTGGAATCGGAAAGTCAAAATGGAAATTCCGGCTGATATCGGCGGAGCGTCGGTGGAACCAGTGAAATCGAAATTGACAAAACCCGTCTGGGTCGGCGCGCTAAAATCGTTCAAGTCGCTGGAGTTGAAGAATCTGGGCAGCGGCTGTCTGCGCTGGGCCCACCCCTGCTGTCAGCCGCTGGCGAGCGGGGTCCTGGCTCTTGTCGCGCTGTTTTTTTTTCTGGCACGGCCAGCCGCAGCAGCCACCCAGCCTGACGACTCCTACATCAGGGGATACGTCTCGGCCATCATGGTGCGCGAATTTTCGATAGCGTCGCCTACCGTGAAGGTGAAAGACGGCGTCGTGACTCTGGTCCAGGACGAGCTCTGGTGGCAATCGCGCGACAGGCTGGTGAGAGAGATCTCGGGTATCCCGGGCGTTGTGCGGGTCGAGATGGCCGGCAGGGCCGAGGCCCGGACCGCGCAGGCGCAACGCGGTGCGGCCGAGGAGCAAGCCCCGCCGAAGTCTGCCTGGTTTCCGAGAGACAAGCTCTTTTCCGCGCTAATAGCCGACCCGCGATGGCCGCATTTCTCGCTCTCCTATCTTCGTTCCGTCGGCCACGCCCAGTTCAAGGACGTCGCCTCGACGAACTTTGGCGAGACTTTTCCCATATATCGCGGCGACCTCTATCGCGGCGATCTTCTTTTGGGGCAGTGGGAGGTTGGCATCCAGGCTGGAGTCTTCGCGATCTTCGATATCGATACCCCGTCGAAAAATCTGCAGAACGCCGACTATTTCGTCGGCATCCCGCTGACCTATCGATATGAGGGCTTCACCGCGCTTTTCCGGTTTTTCCATCAAAGCTCCCACTTGGGCGATGAATTCCTGTTAGCAAATCCCAAGGTGACGCGCGTGAACCTGAGCTACGAGGAGCCCAACTTGATTCTCTCCCAGGAATTCGGCGGCTGGGCGAAGTGGCTGCGCATCTATGGGGGTGCTGGATACCTCGTAGATCGGGATCCGTCCAGTCTCAAGCCGTGGACGTTAGAATCGGGATTGGAACTCACGAGCCCCGTGGCCTTCATACGCGATGCGGTGCGCCCGCTCGCGGGGGTTGACGTGAAAAACAATGAGGACACCCGCTGGGACAGCGACCTCTCGGCAGTGGCCGGCGTCCAGTTCGAAAACCCTAGTTTGCAAAGCAGTAAGCTGCAGTTTCTCGTAGAGTACTACAACGGCCACTCGCCGGACGGACAGTTCTTCCAACAGAAAACCCAGTACACAGGAATAGGATTCCACTTTTACTTCTGAGGAGCGGCTGTCGCCGTCTTAGAGCCGATCAGTCGATGGCTTAGTACTCGGTTTCACAATTACGGTGACATATCAAGGCGTGGTTCAGACAGCATGACGAATCTGGTTTGAAGCCGCGCCAGCAGCGGGATCAGAAGTGGCCTCGCAATATTGAACAGTGCGATAAGTGGAAACTCCGGGCCAAAAGCCTGGCCGAGGAAGGCTAGGCAAGAAGGAGTTTTCGATGGTCAAGAAATCAGGGCGGCGCACCCGCC
>JBEKBK010000726.1:0-3286 GCA_050015435.1 Bryobacteraceae bacterium | reverse complement strand
GCACCTGCTCTACGTCGTCCCGATAAAGCCCCGCCTCCTGTGCCATGCCGTCGGGCCTCCCGCCCTTGGCACACCCTATCAGCTGGCTCAATCGTAGTCACGCACGCTTACCGGAAACTCACAGTAGCTCCGGAAGTCTCGCGGCGTCCTCCATCTGGAGAAGCCCTTCCAGTGCGTCGACAGCTTCATCCGGCTGGTCTGGAGGATTATCGGCATCGATACTCTTCTGGGAGGAAGAAGGCCGATTCTGTACTTTGGAAACTTCCTTAAGCGTCCTCCGCTTGACGGCTTCCGAAAATGCAACTTCCAAGATCTCGGACTGGTTAGACGGTTCCGTCGCAAGAACCAGTTCGACAATCTTTCGATTGATCGTGTGGACGATTTCTTCAGTTTCTACTTTGCTAAATCCTCTCGCCCAGCGGCTCACCACCTGCTGCGTCCGATCGGTTAGCTTGAAGATTAAGCTCCCCGTTACGTCCGCATCACTACTCGCGATGGCCCTTATCAAATAGACCAAGACCTCTGCGGGAAGAATATCCGCTGCCTCCACCCATTCCGATGGCCGCTTCTGAACCATCTCAAGGATCTTTTTTTCGATATCGGCCCGCCTATAGTAGAGCTTCCCGTCACCGCCTGAACACGTCAGCGGTGGAACGCTGAACGCCCTGGCACCAGATGACGGCGGCAATGGGCTCATATTCTGTTTAACCGGCGCTCACCGAGAACCGGAAGTGGTTTCTTGAAACATTCCTGCACATTTGGACGAAGAAAACTCTAGTCTTAACAATATCTTAGCTGGGTTACCGCGAGGCTTTTGATACGTTGGTCCGTTTTCTGGGCCGAGCTGTGACAGAACTGTGCCCGAACCCCATCTGTTGAAGCGTCTTGGGTTGGCTGTCGATCGAAGAGCAGATTCCCCAGATTGTTTTAATTGTTAGGATTCGGCGAAATACGGTGGAGCCCTTGGAGCCGATTCCGGTCCCTTGGGCGCAACATCGCGCCAGAGTGAATATCGCTGTACATCACTAAGCCGCTCTCGACGCACCTAAGGTCACACGAAGGGCCACCCGAGCACACATCATGCACACAAATCCCAACCAACCTCACTGCAAGCGCAAGAAAAGGCGATGCTGGCTCCAGGGCTCGCACTGATCGAGCGAATCAGTGGCCACAATTCAGAGGGCAAGTCATCGGCGCGACCTCCTACGCACACGCAAACCGGTGCTTGTCGATTCGCAGGCTCTTGATTTTCGACTCAAGTGTCGTTCGCGGCATTCCGAGTTTGCCGGCCGCTCCCGCCGGACCGGAAATCCGGCCCCGGCTTTCCCCTAGCGCAGCTTCAATCATTTCGCGTTCCTGATTCACGAGCGCACTCGAAAGAGGGATTGGCCGCTTGGATGCTCCCAGCCTTTCGGGCTCAATCCACGTTTTGTCAATTGAGAAGGTCTCCCCGTCGCTAAGGATGACGGCCCTCTCCACCATGTTTTGCAGCTCGCGAATATTGCCTGGCCAATCGTAAGCCTGCAGCAATTCCAGCGTTTTTCGCTCGATGTTTCTAATTTGTCTTCCGGCGTTTCTAGAGTAACGGTCGATGAAATATTTGACCAATGCGAGAATGTCTTCCGGGCGCTCGCGCAACGGTGGAACCTGAATCGGAAAGACGTTTAGCCTGTAGAACAAATCCAGCCGGAAAATGCCTGCGTCCACTGCTGCTCCCAAATCCCTGTTTGTCGCCGCGATCACGCGCACGTCTATGGGGATAGGATGCGCGCCTCCCACGCGTTCAAATTCGCGCTCCTGAAGTACCCGCAGCAAGGCGATTTGCGTCTCCGCGGGAATCTCGCCGATCTCATCCAGGAAGATCGTTCCGCCATTCGCTAGTTCGAAGCGGCCTAGATGGCGCTGAGTGGCGCCTGTGAAGGCGCCCTTTTCGTAGCCGAAGAGTTCAGAGGCTATCAGCGAAGACGGTATGGCCGCGCAATTCACGCGAATGAAGGGACGTTGGGAACGATGGGACCTTTTGTGAATCGCACGCGCGATCAGTTCTTTGCCGGTCCCGCTCTCACCGTGGATGAGAACCGTGGCGTTCGTTGGCGCAACTCTCGTCAGTTGTCCAAATACGCGATACAGCGGTTCCGAAGAGCCGACGATCTCCTCGAACGTGGATCCGGAAGAGATTTCGTCATCCAAATCGAAGGTATCTTGACAGGGCGTATAACCTAAATCGGGGTCGTACTCCGACGCGCTTGGCTGGCCCGAGGCGCGGAAGAACGGGTCATTACGATGAGTGAGATGTGCTGGGCTGTTCATGGTGCTTTCCATCAAAGTCTTGCGGAGGCGCCTCTCACGCGGCGTTGGCCAGGAAGTCGCCACCGGGAGTTGCCATATCTCCAGGATCTTGGTCCACAGTTTCCTGGCACCGTATACAAAGAGCGGCCCATGGAATTGCGGCGAGCCGCTTCGGATGAATGTCTTCGTCACACTGCTGGCATATTCCGAAGCTTCCTTGCTTGATGCGGAGTAGGGCAGCATGAGCGTTTCGAAGTTGATTGAATTCACGGTCGAGATTACAAACCGCGAGTGCGCGCTCCGATGCTCGCTGGATCTCGTCCAACTGGTCGGGGCTTCTCTCAATCGTGATCCCGTCGCGCTGTCGGTTAAGGTTTTCCAGTTCGGCAATTCTCGCATTCAAAATCGCTCGAAACCGGTTCACTTCGTTCTTGGTCATCGAATGCCTCCATCTCTACTCCTGATTCTGCACTGGGAGCCGTCGAAGAAAAAGCCCAAATCGAGGGCCGGTGATGACCAAATCGTGGAAGCCTGAGTTCACTCTTTAGGGGGAAAGAGGAGAGCCGCCTACTAGGGCTCGTGAATCAGTCGTTTTCTTCCGAAGAGTCGGGCATCTATCGACCAGGCGCCAGGACCGAGCATAGCCACTGCAGCTCCTACTGAGGCCAGCAGGATTTGCGCCCAGGGGTCGCCTGTTCGCGAGAACACGGACCACAGCGCAACAATCGAGAGCGCGCCACCCGCCACTGGTGTCCATAGACCAGCGCAGAATAACAGCCCGGATGCGATCTCGGTCGCCATTCTGAACAACAATATCGGCTCGGAAGAGAACCCGGTTAAGGCATAGTGGACCGAGACGATCGCGGTTATCACCCGCAGGCACAAGAGTCCCGTTCCCGGCCAGCCACGGGCGAAAGTTGAATATAGACGCTGCAAACGTGGATTCCCTTTCTAAGGGTAAGCAGTCTCAATAGGAGGTTAAAACCCCAATAGCAGG
>JBEKBK010000725.1:0-3292 GCA_050015435.1 Bryobacteraceae bacterium | reverse complement strand
CCGGCAGGATCGAAGTTCGGCGCGCCTCCCAACTGCACAATTCGCTCGGCGGCCAGATCGGCATGCCCCTGCTCCTCGTTGGCGTTCTCTAGAAACTCGGCGGCCACCGCCTGGGAGTGGATGCCGCTAGCCATATAGTAATGACGCTTGTAGCGCAGGATGCAGACAAGTTCGGTGGCCAGGACCTCGTTGAGAATTCGAATCACCGTCTCCCGATCGGCCTTGTAGCCGCTAGTGACGGCGCCCTGATCCATATGCTGGCGAGCCCGGCGGCGCAGTTCTTGAACGTCCGTTAGAAAGGGGCGCGGTTTGTTTTCGGCCGTTTGTTTCTTCAATGTTATTCTCCTTATAGTTGTTTAGTAGCCCGCGAATTCTTCGGCGCGGATATCGACATCAGCGATACCGGTCTTGCGGATCATCGTATGGAGGGCCTGGACCATGGCCGGTGGTCCGGCGATGTAGTAAACCGGCGAGACTAGACCCTTCAAGTGTTTTGCCAGCATGGCCTCGTCGATGAGCCCCGTCTCTCCGTGCCAGGGCCGGTGCGATTGCTCCATCTCGGTCATGCTCGCGATCAGCTTGTAGTTCGGGTTCGTTTTTTCCAGCGCCTGAAGCTCGTCGAGGAACGGTGCGTCTTCCGGCAGTCGGCTCGAGTAGAAAAGAAAGATGTGTTGAAGGAGCTCTTCGTTCGCGGCGTGGAACACCATGCTCCGGAACGGCGTAATCCCGATGCCGCCCGCCACCAATACCGCCGGGCGATTAGCGTTGCGATCGAGAGTCAAGTCGCCCGAGGGTCCCGCCATCGTCACCAGGGCGCCCACGGGCATCTTCGTCAGCTCCCGTTTGAATGCGCTGTCGCGCAGGCGCGTTGCCACCATCAACGTTTCTTCGCGAGGAGCGCTCGCGATGGAGAAATCTCGCGTGTCACCTTCGGCGTCGGTTTCGGAAGGAGCAACGAGAGTCATTTCGAGGAATTGTCCCGCCTGGAATTTCCAGCCGGGTGGCCTCTCAAAACGCAAGGCTACGGTGCGCTCGGCGACCACCTGCCGGCTCACCAGCCGGGAAGTCGTGACTGCCGCGATTGTGCTGCTGTTCATAGGCGTCCTCTATTCTTCAAGCGCAACGGTGACCATCTGCTCTCGATTGCCTTCGCACGCCAGGGGCCCATTCCAGGAGGCGGCTGCGCCCGCCTGGATTCGTGGGTAGAATCGGAACTCCGCCGATTTCATAAGGGATCTCTTGTTGCTGTTCCTAGCCCATCGCGATTGGCGATGAGGGCCGGATAGCGAACGTACGACCGGCATTTCGGAGTGCGTCGGCATCTTATAGAGGATGAAAGAGCCTACAGGAAAGGAGAATAGCGAATCCAAGTTTCAAGCCGACCACAGTCGCCCTTTGGCTGACCAATTATGATCACATGACCGGGCATGGTCGGAGTCATCCGAAGGGCCGATCGGTTGAGTGTCGTCAGTGGCTCGGCGGCCTGCTCAAGTATTATCGGCGGGCCGCGTGAATATTTTTGCCAAACGGGTTTTGGGGAGAGCGCGAAAAATCCGTTCCGCGTTCCCGATCATCGTCTCGATGAGCCCACCAGGATATCCCTCGGCTTGGTTGGATCCCTGCAGAGCCCGTTTCCGTTTCACCCGGCACAGTCATTGTAATTTTAATCAGTGGTGAAATCGCCGGCCAGGTGCTCGATTCCGTCATTGGCGTAATACCGAGCTGCCAGCGGAGCCTCCGGTTGAAGCACGCTCCAGGCTTCCTTCTTGGTCTTTTCGGTCGAGCAATGCACTGCCACAAACGCGGCACCCTGCTGAGCCAGAGCGAGATCGCTGTCGTGAGACATCTGTTCAGTTGCGAAGAATCGCGAAAGAGCTTGCATCAGGAAGCTCCCCAGTCCGGTCTCTTCCTTAGCAAGTTCGATAAAATCTTGTCCCGCTGCAGCGATTACCTCATCCTCGGCAAGCCCCGCGAGTCGCAACTTCTTGACAGCCTGTTGCGCTTTCTCCAGATTGCGGAACACTGCGATCAGGTAGTGGTTGGGATAGAAGACCCCCAGCTGCGTATCAGATTCTTTAAAAAAGCTAGTAAACAAGCTCATAACTTCCTCTTAACTTCGGTAACGACAGAGCGCCGTGCCGCGAGTGGGTCGCGTGTGCAGCGGCTTCCGCAAAACCGACTTCTTCTCCTGAAAACGAGGCGAGTGCCCTTTCATTAAGCGCTCTGCCACTCGTCAGTCCACCTAAGTGTAACTCCGACGATTATGTTGCTTGCTGCCGGCGCAAGTGCTGTTGGCGGCGCGCGTCCTTCAGTTTTCGATCGCGGGCTGCGTGGATCTCCATTTGCCGACCAGCCAGCATCTCCTGAGACGTCACGTATTCAATTGGCACCTCTCTTCATTTCCAGTCTGAGGCGGAACAAATATTGAGCGGCGACAATACTGCCCAACGGGTAGGCTGGCAAGGGATCAAGTCGCGTCGAGATCGGGGCAGGCTCATCATCCGGATGCCTCCCCGGATCCGGGATCATGCCAACACCCGTCTGCAGCAATGATCGCATCTGCCTCTTTCGGCCCCCAACTGCCGCGCCTGTAGGAGCGAACGCGGTGACGTTTCTTAAGGACTGGATCGACCACTGCCCAGGCGGCCTCGACCGCGTCCTCACGGGTGAAGAGCGCTCCATCGCCGATCATGGCGTCGCCCAGAAGCCGCGCGTCGGCTCTCGAAGCTGCCCACGAAAAGGGAATCACCTATCTTCCGTGGCAATGCGATTGCAGTCTGTTAGTGGAGAACGAAATCTATGAAACGAACTCTGGCGGTTATCGCAGTGGGCCTGCTGTCTATTGCGTTCGATTTCGCGCAGGGTGGCGACGAGCGTGGAAGTAAACCCGCAGGAAGTGGGGCAAAAGACACTGGCGGCGGTCATATTCCCGCTCACGGCCCCCCTGGAACACCAGCGAAATCAGCTCCCCGCGCTGGCGAGCCCGCTCCCGCACAGTACCTGGCCGACAGACCTGGACATCCCGGGGTTCCCCACGTGCATACAGCGATTCTAGAGTTCCTCGACACCAAAGTCTTCAACGTCTCGATTGAGAATTGCGTCTCGTTCCTCGATCCGATCATCGATTCCTGGGATATTGATCTGAAGACCTTTGGCATGGAAATTGTCCCGAACCGCCGGTTGGCGCCAGGCGGCCTGAAGCGATTTGAGTTTGTAGAACAAGAGCCACCACCGGCGTTTGCCATAGAACCGGGTTTCGAGCAATTCCTCCTCGACAAATCCCTGAGCGGCG
>JBEKBK010000724.1:0-3296 GCA_050015435.1 Bryobacteraceae bacterium | reverse complement strand
GTTCTGCGAAGGGGAAACTTCCCAGAACCTCAGTTTTACCCCATGTTTTCGGGGTCCCCAAATGGTTCACTGCGCTCGTGCCTGCACGAGCAGGCTCAGCGCCGCGCATAAATGAGGTATCACATAACGGTCACAGTAACGGGTCGATTCGACTTCTTTGAAACGCAAACCGTTGCTGTGAGGGCCACTGCCACAGCAAAACCGTTCAGTTACGGGGCTGGCGATCCGTACTCTCCGTTATCCCGATTACTTCTGGAATCAGTGTCCGAAGTGGATGCCACAGCTATTGATGCGACTGTCTACTCCAAACCCGAACGCAACATCAGCGTGGAAGAGGCGAATAATCTGGTGTATGCGTATCTGACCGGGTGTGGCAAGAAGCATTGTCCACTGGAGGAATATAACGATCCAGATCACCCGGATTTCTACGGATTGGAAGCCTTGAACGATAATCGGAGCGGGAACGCCAACCTCGGTTTCTTTGAAATCGATCCACGGACGGGTGATGTTTGGAATGGCGTCATTTGTGAACAATTCAGTTCGCCGCCGCTCCTAAAACTCCAGCGAACAATTCGCCATCGGATTGGCCTCACTGACCAAGAATATCGAAACGCTCGAAGGCCAGGGCCGTTCTGCGAGCCGGGTATGCCTCGTGCGTCAAAGTCCAAGCCATGAGCCGATCCGCACGACGCCAGAAATCCGAAGCGCAACTTCGATCCCTCGAAGAGCGGTTCTCCACCAATCTCATCGCAGCTTTACGTGAGTGCGCTGCCGGAACATGGGGCCTGTTTGGGCGGAACGATTTGGTAAGCGAAATGTCCCGACCCAAGATAGTGGACAAGCTGATCGAGGATGGCGACGAAATCGAAAATTTGCGGCGAGAACTCGGATTAACAGAACCATTTCATCCGTTTAAGCGTTTTCTTGAGTACCGCCAGATGCGGGGATCGAACGTGCCCGGTGAACCGAAGCTGGCGATGCAGTTTTTGAAAGAGCTTGGAGTTGAATGAAGGGTACCCTATAGCGTGTCGAAGTTTGGCGAAGTACTCTTCAGCGGCAGCCGGTTCATTTTCTGGGCACTGAGTCCGTTTCTGCTCCTTTTCGCAGTTGTGATGCCGCTAATGATGGACTCTTGGTCTGCCGCCTCAATCGTGCTCGTATCGGCCTTGGATGCGAGCGCACTCCTTCTCGTCTTGATGCTTTTTGACTCGAAGCGATTCTGGTGGGCTGGCCGTGGCGTCACAGGCATCGTATTTCTTGCTTTCCTGGCGTACCTTGCTGATGAGATCCAAAGCGGTAAACGTGGCGATTCGGATCTCGTTCTGAGAACACGCCGCTGAACGCACTTCTCGGATTGTTGTTCATCGGGCTTCCATGCCTTCGTTACACCATCGTTGGCCATTTCGGACGGCATCCCGAAGCACCTGACAATCCGATGCGAAGAATCGACGAGGAAAGGCGGCGGGACTCCGGTCAATGAAAGCGATCCAGGTCGTCCTCATCATCGTCGGCGTGATTTGTGGCGTAGTGGCCATGGGTTCTTGGCTGGTTTTGCAGCTTGGTGGCGTCACCGCTAAAGAAGGACCGACCACCGCCCTGATTATGTATGCTTGCATTGCGGGTTTCGGCATCACTCTGACTACTTCATCTTTCCTCCGAAATCGGACGAAGGGCAGGCGTGCTGTTGCAATGAGGGCCATGTACTTGATGGGGGTTTCCGGCCTTTCGGTGTTATTATTCTTTGCCGTGGTTTCAAGGGGTACCGTATTTCAAATGGGGGAGTACCTTGGCCTGCTCATCCTGTTCGGTTCTTTCGCAGCAATCGGGCGTCAAAACCAAGAGCTAGCATGAAACAGATTTGCTTCGGTCCATGGACACTCCGAGCCGATGCCGAAGCGACACGACGAGCTTACGAGCGCACGGAGCAAGGTTCCGCCGAGGGCTGCGTTTGCGATGCTTGCAAGAATTTCGTCATTGTCCGTGACGAAGCGTACCCACCGGAAGTGTTGAACCTGTTTGAAACCGTTGGCATCGACTACCGCAAGGAAACCGAACTCTCTCATTACTGGGGGTTGCCATCGGGCCTTCAACTGTACAGCGGGTGGTTCTATTTCGCCGGTCAGGTTGCGGGCGGGCCGGAATCGTGGACTTACATCCGCTCAACTTCCAGACAGGCCCAATTGCACCGTCTGACGCCCCGCTTCGAAATCGGTTTCACTCAGATGGAGAAGCGGTCGCAACATTTCTCCGAGTTCCCGAGCGTTCAGGTCGATTTCTGTGTTGAACTGCCGTGGCGTTCGGATGCGCCGGAACCGGATTAGCCGTCATGAAGACTCTGTGGTGCTGGCGCTGCAAAATGGACGTTCCGATGCTCGAAGACGAGGAGTTCAAGCGTGTGCTTTCTTTCAAGGGAACCGGGACCGGCGATCTGCGAGAACGGGAGTTTGGACCCGTCCTGCAAGAATTCGAACGGATCACCGGGTTTCATGAGACGAACATCAACGCCTTCTATCACCACGTGGCTTCCCTTTACAGTCCACCCTGCTCGAACTGCGGGAAACCTCTCCGTACCTCACGAGCAAAGTCGTGTGCGGCATGTGGCGAAAAGGTAGCGATGGAGACCGGTAGAAGATCGGGTTGGTAGTATAGTTGCCAGCCAGATGCGGTTTTCCGATTTTCTTATTTGCGGATTTTTTGCGACGCTTGGTGCGTGGGAGTATTTCCTTTCGTTCACCCGAAGGCCAGTGGTCATTTCGTGGATTAGCTGTCCATTGGCATGGCCTATCTCTTGGTTGCTCAACGGCCCTCTAGAGCGTGCGCCGAGACTGGTTTATCTCATTCTGTACGTCATTCCACTGATCGGAAACGTGCTGATTTATGGATACTTTGCTTTCGTCGTCGTCCGGTTTGTGCGGAGAGCGTTTCGCATTGACTAATAACGCTCGATGACATCCTGAATGTGTCACGCACTAGCCAGTTTGCACATAATCCGCCATCAAGAGAAGAGATTCCGCACATTCTTTCGGGACACTTGTGTATATCGCCGTAGATATACACAACCTGTAGTATCTTCCGAAAATCCGCCCCAAAACCACTCGTCTATATATTTGCGACTGAGTTCTTCAAAGCGTGAAGCGTCATCCTCATCGGTGACGGGTAACCGGACGGTCTCCGGTGGGCTCTCCGCAGGAATTCGTGAAAACATTCAAATATCGATGATTCAGTGAGATGGCGTTTTTGGGTACACTCGGCAGTTGACGCACAAGGAATGGACGGCGATTCTGGCGTGGCCGGGG
>JBEKBK010000723.1:0-3312 GCA_050015435.1 Bryobacteraceae bacterium | reverse complement strand
GCGCCGCACCCTTTGCGCTTTTAAGTAACTGCCGGCAAAACGGAGCGTGGCGGCATCGTTACTCACTCGAATTGAGGGCGCCGCCAAGCCCTTTGCCGGCGAGCTACTTTTCGTCCCGGATCTGCTGGCTCAAATAGCGCTCGTAGCCCAGTTCTTTCATTTGGTGGACCTGGGCTTCGAGCCAGTCGACGTGTTCTTCTTCGTCTTTGAGAAGCCTTTCGAACAGTTCGCGCGACGCGTTGTCGCCTTCATCCCGGGCGATCTTAACGGACGTGTTGTACATCGCGACCGCGTTCACTTCCAGCTTGAGATCGCTCTCGATCTGTTCCTTCACGTTCTTGCCGACGTTGATGTGCAGTAGCTCGGTCATGTTCGGCGTGCCATCGAGGAATAAAATTCGCTCGATGAGCTCTTCGGCATGCTTCATTTCGTCGATGGACTGCTTCTTGATGTAGTCCGCGAGCTTGCTGTACTTCCAGTTCTCGCACATTTCCGCGTGGAGAAAATATTGGCTGATCGCCGTCAGTTCCTCTTTGAGGGCCGAATTCAATTCGGCAATGACCTTCGGATTCCCTTGCATCCATTGAATTGTAACAATTACAATTCGACTACTTTTCGGAGGCCTTGAAAGTGCCTTTCGCCTTCGCGATGGGCGACAAGGTTGGATAGAACTGAACGAAGGTATTATCTACCGCGCCGTTCTTGGAATGGCACGCGTAGCAGGTCTCGGTCACCGGTAACATTGCGGCCGGTTCACCAGATTGCGGAAATCGGAAGAAACCCCATTTCCCCGGGAAGCGGGCCTCATCCTTCACCTCGGCTTGTACGCCGACAATCTCTTCCTGATATTGGCCGGCCTTGTTGATCGACCCGTTGGACTTGGAATTGCGAACCTCGAGGATGAACATGGTCTTATCCGGCCACGCGCCCGTGTCGAGAAAGGCTTTGTAGGCTCGCGGATTGACGAACACGTTTTCGAACCGCGGATGTTCAGCAGTCGCGCCCTGCGCGAGCGGACCGTAGGTCATGCCGAGCCCCGAGCTCACGAAAACCCATTCACGATAGTCCTTCGGTGGCATGAGTTTGCCGTCTTTCGTGAATTGAGGTTCCTGGCTGCCAGCCTGTTGCGCGCGCCCCGTCATGCACGCCAGTATCGCGATCGCGATTCGCATTTTCATGATCACTTTAGTGTAGCTGCTAACATCAGAGTTCATGCATCCGCATCCTCAGAATGAGCCTCCCAAGACGCCGATTCCCGGCGTGCGTCACCTGATCGCCGTCGGTTCCGGTAAGGGCGGAGTGGGGAAAACCACGGTTTCAGTGAACCTTGCGATCAGCCTGGCGAGCCTAGGCCGGAAGGTGGGATTGCTGGACGCAGACGTTTACGGCCCTAACGTACCGCTCATGATGGGTACGCACGAGCCGCTTCGGGCATCCGGCGACCGTATCCAGCCGCTCCAGAATTACGGTGTGAAGCTGATGTCGATGGGCTTCATCAATCCCGGCGATAAGCCGCTGGTGTGGCGCGGACCGATGCTGCATAGCGCGATTCAACAGTTTTTGCGCAACGTCGATTGGGGCGAGTTGGATTATCTGATCATCGACCTGCCGCCCGGCACTGGAGATGTAGCGTTGTCTCTCATCCAGACGGCTCCCATCTCGGGCGCGGTGGTGGTGACCACGCCGTCCAGCGTTTCGCTCGAAGACGCACGAAAAGCGATCAATATGTTCGGGCAGGTGCGGGTGCCGATTCTCGGCCTGGTGGAGAATATGAGCTACCTGATCGCGCCGGGCTCGGGGGAACGCATCGATGTGTTCGGGCAAGGCGGCGGCAAGCGCACGGCGGATCAGATGGGCGTGCACTTCCTGGGCGAGCTGGCGCTTGACCCGGAGGTCCGAATCGGCGGCGATAGCGGAAAACCCGTGACCAGCCGTGCAGCATCCGATGCGCACGCGGCTCCGTTTATTGCGCTGGCCCAACGCGTGGAGGACCGCTGCCGTGAAGCGCAAAGCTTCGGACCGAGCATGACCATCGAAGACTAGACCATTTCTTGATTTTGCGTCGACCAGTTTCGTACGGCTTGTAACAGTGCTTTCAACGGAGTGCGCTTCCTGAGACGGTCTACGTTATCCCCGAAACTGGTCTAACGCTGCGGTAAACTGTCGGCATGGAGCGCTTCCTGATGTTGCTGGCTGCACTGCCGATGTTTGCGGCCACGCCGCCGCATGTCTTTCCACCGTTCCGGATCATCAGCAACGTTTACTACGTTGGCGACGAGGATCTCTGCTCCTATCTGATCACCACTCCCAAGGGCGACATCCTGATCAACACCGGCTACATATTTTCAGTTCCCGAGATCCAGGCGCGGATGAAGATCCTGGGGTTCAAATATTCGGACATCAAGATTCTGCTGGTCACCCACGCGCATAGCGATCATGCCGCGGGTATGGCCCTCGTCAAGAAACAAACCGGGGCGAAGATGATGGCGATGGAGCAAGAGGTTCCGCTGCTTGAATCCGGCGGCAAGACCGACTACCTTTTCGGCAGCTCCGGATGGTTCGATGGGGTTAAAGTCGATCGCGTATTCAAGGATGGAGACAAGATCGAACTAGGCGGGACCGAACTCACGGCTCACCTTACGCCTGGCCACACTCCAGGCGCTACCAGCTATTCCTGGGACGTGGTTGAGAACGCCAAGACGTATCACATCCTGATCGCGAACCTGGCCAACATCAATCCGGGAACGGTTTTCCTGCACAATCCCAAGTATCCGAAAATCATGCAGGATTACGAACACACTTTCGAGGTGCTGAAACAACTGCCTTGCGATGTGTTCCTTTCCTCTCACGCGGCCGCATTTGCACTGTTGAGGAAATGGCATCCCAACTTGCCGTATAGTCCGGAAACATTTGTAGACCCGGAAAACTACTATCGCGCGATTGCGACCACCGAGGCATCCTACTACCGTCATCTGGACGAGGAGCATGAGGAAGAGCAGGCCATCCGCGATCACTTGCACTTCAAAGATGTGCTGCCGCAGTGATCCATCGAATACCAAGCTTAGATGGGCTTCGCGCAATCGCTATTACGTTCGTGCTGGCCGCGCATGCTTGCCCACCGCGGGGCTACGTGGCTCCCGCCGCTGCCGACGACCTATCTCAATGTTCTAGCCATCACTGGTGTAAAGATATTCGGCTCTCCGCAGGAATTCGTAACAAGTGGCATTCTACGCGGCTTTCCTGGCTTTCTGAAAAGCGACGTATTCGGTGTTGGTCACGGCTATGCGCCGTGCTTTCAGCAGGAGGTAACGC
>JBEKBK010000722.1:0-3321 GCA_050015435.1 Bryobacteraceae bacterium | reverse complement strand
CGAAGATGTTCACGTCGATCTGATTCGCCAGCATGGCCGCCAAGCGTGTGGGCGAATCTCCACCCTGGATAATCTGCACATCCTTGACCGGGTCGATTCCATTGGAGAGCAGTGCGTATCGCGTCAAGAAATCCGTCGAAGAACCATACTGCGTGACACCGATGCGTTTGCCTTTCGCATCCGCAATTGTTTTTATCGATGGAACCGCATACCAATCGAAAGCGGGAACGTTGAAGCCGCCGTAGAATGCTTTCAAGGGTTGGCCCGCGCTAATCGCGCCCGAGACCTCCCACAACGAGACGACGCCCACGTCCACGGAACCGGCCACCAGAGCTTTGATCAGGTCCGATCCGCCGCGGAAGCTCAACAGATTTACTTGAAGGCCCTCTTTGGCGAACATGCCCTTGTCGACTGCCAGATAAAGTGGCAGGTAGGTCGCGGTGGTGGAAATGAGGCCGATATTCAGCACCGGCTTTTCGAGTCCGGAAGAGGAATTTGTAGCAGCGGAACGACTACAGGAAACGGCCAGCACTACCAGCAACGCACAGACCGCTACGATCACTTTGCGCAGGTGCATGCAGGATCACTCTCCGGGGCGGGTGGGGACGGACTTGTCTCCACGTGACCGCACATATGCGCGGATGGTCGCGTCGCGAAGCTTGTAGAGATATTTGAGAATGTCTTGCGTGCTCATCATTTTAGAACGGTCGTAGCTCTCATAATGGATAATCTCGTTGAGCTTGCGCCGCCAACTGCCTCCCAGCGGCTGCTGCCGCGGATATCCAATCGGAATGATGGTATGCAGCGAGAGCAACGGCGGAACGTCAAGCAGGCGCATAAACGGTTCTTGAATGTGGATGGACACCCACTGCGAAGCGAGGCCCAGGGAAGCAGCCGCCAGATGGATCACTGTGGAAGCGTTTGACAACGCATCGGTCAAGTGCGATTGATGGCGGCCAGGAGTGCTCGCACCGGAAACTGAGGCCAACTGGCGCCGTCCGTCACCCAGCACCACGATCAGCGCAGGCGCAACGGACCAGCCCGGACGCGATTGTAGCTGACGAAATTGCTCCTCGACGTCACCCTCGATCCGAAAACCCGGATGGCGCAATTCCCAAGGAAAGCGTTGTTCCAGCCAGAAGTTCAACTCGTTAATGTGTTCCTGATAAGCCTGATACAGCGCCTTGATCTTGTCCTTGTCGCGCACCACCACAAACTCCCATGGCTGGCAGTTTGCGCCGGACATGGACCAGCGCGCCGTCTCCAGAATCTTCTCGATATAGCCCTCTGGAATCGGATCTGGCTTGAAGCCCCGGCAGGTATGCCGTCGTTTTACGAGGGCGAGGAAGTGATCGTAGGCTTCGGTCGACCCGATGCCAACCGAGTCATCTCCTCCATCGGCAATGCTTGCGGGATCCGGGCTGACTTGGCTCATCGTAACACTGTTCCGCTTCGGGTATGGTATCAGATGCTCTTTAGGCAGTTCGATTCGCCGGCATCCACCGATTGATTTGCTCGGGTCCGGACTTGGGCGAGAGACACCCACGGATATCTTGGGAAACAGACATCTGACCTCAGCGAAAGTGATGTCATCGGCTTGCGCAATTGTTCAAGGGTAAGATGCTGTCGCCGTGTGAGGCGGAGCTTTCCCGCGAACAACATTAGTACGTTGGATACATTGCTACAAGCGCTCGAAGTTGATAGTGTGCTAAAAGGGGCGAGGTCAAAGACGTCGCCAAAATCAAGACCCGAGCTTCCGGAGGACGCATGCACGTAAACCGCATGGATCTAGAACGATTAGTTGTGGATCCGTTGCCCAACCCGGAATTGAGCGCTATCCAGGTTCACCTGCAGGAGTGTCAAGCATGCCAGATCGCCCTCACTGCGAAGCTAAGTGAAGAGGAAGCGGCCGGCAACCCGCGAGTCAATTCGAATACTGCGGCAAAAATCAAAGTTCTCGATCCAATTACGTCCCTCGGGCCATCGAGTCCAGCCCATCTCATGAACGCCTCCCCACAAAGTCTCCACGTACGGGTCCCGCGTTTCATCTTTATCGGAGCGCTGGTTCATGTTCGGTCGTCGATTGGCCTCGCATTCGGTCATGTCCGCTATTGCATCCCCGCCGGACCCGAGTTTCAGATCGGCGTCAAACTCGAAACCGCGGGCTGAGAGCACGGATAGAGTTCGCACTCAAAGAAGCTTGGCAGCCGGGTGATGAAGCAAAGCCTTTGAGCGTGAAAACCGGAAGCCCGAGAGAACGCTTCCGCCGCACCTGTTGTACTCCGCATTCTTCGAGTACGGATATCCGGGAGCCAACCGAATTCGGGAGGCTATCCGGTGTTCATCAGCGATCGGGGAGCCAGCCGCCGAATCGCGCGAAGAGGAAGCTGACTATCCTTCCAAAAAGCTTGGCTGGTCCGCGCGGTTAGCCTTTGCGTGGTTGTTTCGGGACAAAGGCAAGGAAGCGCCTCGGATTGTCCACCATAATCGAGTGGAGTTGTTCATCGGTCGCGCCAGCCTCTTTGACTTTGGGGACAAATACGGTCAGCGTCTTCGCATAGCCTGGTCCGCCGCCATGCTTAGTCTGCTGGAGACCCGAGAGGTCAGCGGAAAACATCAGATTATTCACGAATCCGGCCTCAAGCAGCGCCATCACCATGGGCACCTGTTGCGCGTCACCAGGTCCGCCCTGGCGGTCGAAACCGATGAAGCAGCCACGTCGGCATAATGCCTTCTGCACTTCAACCTTAGGATCGACCAGATTACCCAAGTGGCCGATTACGACGTGCTCAGGCTTCGCACCCCCGTCTTCCAGCAGGTCGAGTTGTTCCATCGCGGACTTGCCGGGAATACCGGTATGCGTGAAGACGGGAAGGTTCGTCGCAGCCTGCGCCCGGCCGACGGCGCGGAATACCTTCCGTTCATCGGCGGTTATCCAGTCCCATGATCCAATCTCACCGAAGGCTCCAATGGGCTCGGTCTCGACCTGTTTGAGCAGCGCGTCGTAGATTTGGTTTTCGCTCCAGGTCGAAATTTCCTTCGGATAGAAGGGCTGTGCGTAAAAGCCGCCACCCGCCACGATCGGAAGGCCGGACTTGGTGGAGATCGTCTTCAGGAAAGTAATGTCCCGGCCCATATCCGCGTGGCCGCCGTCAACGATGCAGGCGATGCCTTCCGCTTTCGCCTGTTTCATTTCGTCGACCATCACGTCTTCGTCGCGCATGAAATAGGTGCCGGTGGGAGCTGCCGGAGGCGGCGCACCTTGGCGTCCGCCGCCCCCGCGCCCGGCTGGCGCTTCGCCGTTGGCTTCACGCGCCGCAC
>JBEKBK010000721.1:0-3343 GCA_050015435.1 Bryobacteraceae bacterium | reverse complement strand
ACCTTCAGCTCTCGGACGACGACGTCCGGCTCCTGGACGCGGCGTCGGATCCGGGCGTTCCGTATCCGAAGTGGATGGTCCTACAGCTCGACACCGCGGAAGACCCTCGTTCGAAGATCCTGAATCCCGAGCGCTACGCAGATGGCGGTCCCTGGAAGGATCTCCGCCGGTCCCGGTGGTCCGGCTGAGGGCCATCAAACGCGTTCCCCGCCCCGCATCTCGACGTAAGACGGATACCGCCGCGGGCGGGGCACTCGGGTTTGCCAAGCTGCAGCAACGGCGCTATGATACGCGGACTACGGTCTGCGCGATCGGGGTGAGGCAAACCATGGCGGAGCGCGACCCCTCATCACTGACCTCCCTGCCCGTGATTTTGCATTACGGCGCTACCGCTCTGTCCGCCGCCATCACACTAGCAATAAGCAGCTACCCAAAATTGAAAATTGAAAGGTTACTGCGATGACCACCGAGATGCGGAAGACCGGAGTCGACGTCGTCGGCGACATGCCTTGGGGTACGCACTTTTGCCTCTTCTACGAAACGAAAGCGGATCTCCTCGATACAACGGTCTCCTACTGCAAAGCTGGATTGGAGAGCCAGGAGTTTTGTCTGTGGGTGGTTGCCGAACCCCTTGTTGTGGAAGACGCAAGGCATGCATTGAAACAAGCCGTACCTGACTTCGACCGCTACTTCGCGGACCAAAGCATAGAGATTGTCGCGGCTCGCGACTGGTATTTGCAGGATGGCACGTTCGATCTCAACCGAGTCATTGGCGGTTGGAATGAAAAACTCGCGCGTGCATCGGCCAGAGGTTACGTCGGCGTAAGGGTTACCGGAGATACTGCCTGGCTCGAAAAGAAGGACTGGAAGGACTTCTGTGAATACGAAGACTCAGTCAACCAGGCCGTCGCAAATCAGCGTCTGGCGGTACTATGCACGTACCCGCTCGCCGCATGCGGAGCCGCTGAAATCCTGGATGTGGTGCGAACGCACCAGTTTGCGGTAACAAAGCGGCGCGGGGATTGGGATGTCATCGAAACCGCGGGGCACAAACAAGCGAAGGCCGAGATCAAGCGCCTGAATGAGGAGCTTGAACAACGTGTCGTAGAACGGACCAGCCAACTGACCTCCGTCAACAGGGAGCTGACAAAGGAAATACTCCAACGTCAGCGCGCCGAGGAGGCTCTGCTGCGGAGCGAGGCCTATTTAGCGGAAGCACAGAGAGTGAGTCACACCGGCAGTTTCGGCTGGAGCGTTTCCAGCGGGCATATCGTCTGGTCAGACGAAACGTTTCGAATTCTTGAATGCGACCCAGCCAACAAACCAACGGTGGAAGTCATACTGCAGCGAACCCATCCCGAGGACAGAGCCTTCGTCCAAGAGACGCTCGATCAAGCAGTAGGGGATAAGAAGGCCTTTGATTTTGAACATCGACTGCTTGTGCCGGATGGCTCGGTGAAGTACGTTCGAATTGTGGGTCACCCCTCGACAAACTATGAATCGGGCAGCTTTGAATTCGTGGGGGCGGTGACGGATATCACCGAGAGCAAGCTGGCGGAGGCGCTACGTGAAGGAGAGAGCCGTATTCTGGAGATGATAGCCCGCGACGCTCCGCTGGAGGAAATACTGGAAAAGCTGGTGCTCGTTGTGGAAGCACAATTTGCCGGCTTGCTTTGCTCTGTTCTTCTCCTCGATGAGGACGGGCGGCACGCGCGGCATGGCGCTGCTCCGAGCCTTCCCAAGCCCTATAGCGATGCCATCGACGGCATGTGCATCGGACCGAAGGCGGGATCATGCGGCACCGCCATGTACCGCAGAGAGCCTGTTGTCGTCACCGACATTCTCCAGGATCCGCTCTGGGAGCTGTATCGAGGCACGGCCGAGCCGTACGGGCTTCGCGCCTGCTGGTCCACTCCCATCCTGGCGCATTCGGGCAAAGCGCTGGGCTCGTTTGCCATGTATTGCCGCGAACCGCGCAGTCCTAACCCATCTGAAACCCATGCCCTGGAAATGGCCACCCACCTCGCCGGCATTGCCATTGAACGCAAGCTGGCACGTGAAGAACGCGAACGATTGCGGGAGGCCCAGGCGGATCTCGCGCACATAAATAGGGTGACCACCATGGGAGAGCTGACGGCGTCACTGGCGCACGAAATCAAGCAGCCGATTTCCGCGGCCATCACCGACGCCCGGACCTGCGTGCGCTGGCTTACACGCGATGACCCCGACATCGCAGAGGCACGCGAAACCGCTGCAAGAATCGTCAAAGACGTAATGCACGCAGCCGACATCATCAACAGCATCAGCTTGCTGTTCAAGAAGGGCACTCTGCAGCGAGAGTTGGTTGATGTAAATGAGCTCATTCGAGAAATGATTGTCCTGCTGCGCAATGAGGCCGCCCGGTACTCGATTTCGATCCGCTCCGACCTCGCCGAGGATATTCCCAGGGTTATGGCAGACCGTATCCAGTTGCAGCAGGTATTCATGAACCTGATGCTCAATGCCATCGACGCCATGAAAGACTTATCTACCGCACGTGAACTTACGATACGGTCGCACCGAGTCAAGGATGGCCAGTTGATGATCTCGGTCAGCGATACTGGCATCGGATTGCCGCAGCAGCAGGCCGAACAGATCTTCAGCGCCTTCTTCACCACGAAGGCTCACGGTACCGGGATGGGACTCCCAATCAGCCGATCGATTATCGAGTCTCATGGAGGTCGTTTGTGGGCCACCTCCAACTCTGAGCGGGGCGCAAGTTTTCATTTCAGTCTGCCCAACGAAGCCGAAAGCCGCCGCACGTCGGCTCAAGACGGCGTCCATCCTCTGAGCGCATAAAGATGGTGGATATGCCGTGTTGCGCAGACCCCACAGGATGGTGGCGATGCAGTCATCGCGGCGGGCACGGATACCGCGGCCGATCCGGCGTTATTGCAATCGCGACAGCGAGCCTGGTCCCCGCAGCGTTGGCCCCATCACATTCTCGCCGCTTTGAAGACCGGGCCGAGCGATCCCCAGCTTCTGCATCTTGTGGATCAGCGTAGTGCGTTTCAAGCCGAGTTTGGCGGCTGCGCCCTTCGGGCCGCCGATTATCCAGCCGACTCCTTCTAGCGTCTGCAGAATCAGAGTCCGTTCGGAGTCGCGCAGCGTGGTCGCACCTAGAGAGATGGCGGCGCGCTGCTCAATTTCTGCGGTATGCAAAGGATTGGGAAGCACGCCACCGTTTGAGAGGATTACGGAACGTTCGATCAGGTTCTGCAGTTCGCGGATATTTCCCGGCCACTCATATGAACTGAGCGCAGACATCGTTTCTGGAGGAATGTGTTCGATTTCTCTACCCATC
>JBEKBK010000720.1:0-3361 GCA_050015435.1 Bryobacteraceae bacterium | reverse complement strand
AAGCTGCTGCCGACCAGACCCTCCTCCTCGCCCGCAAAGGTGATGAAAACCAGCGTTTTCTCGAATTCGTACTGACTCATGACCCGCGCCAGTTCCAGAACGCATGCCGTCCCGCTGCCGTCATCGGTGACCCCCGGAGCGTCCATGTTGGGATTGCGAATCTTGAGCGGCGTTCCCGGTTCCGGCGGCGGCGCGCCCGCGGGCGGAGGTTCGATCACGATGGTGTCGTAGTGCGCGCTGATGATGATGCGCTGCTCTTTGTTCACCGTGCCCGGCAGGACCGCCACGACGTTGTACAAGTCCACATCTGAGGGGATGCGGGACGCCCGTGACTCGTCCTTCTTGACCTTGTATTGGTCATAGCTGACCTCGAGCCGCGGACTGTAGCTGCGAAACTGCTCGTAGATCCATTTGCGAGCCGCGCCAATGCCCCGGTTCGGGTCGTCCTGAGACGAGAGGAGCTGGCGGGTTCCGAAGGTTTCGAGCTTCTTCTGCGTAGCCGTAATCCGTTCGTCGGAAATCTCGGACACGATCTTGGCGACCCGGGGATTGATCGCCTTATATTGAGCGCTGGCTAGGGAAGAACCGATCAGCAGCAGGATCGGTGTAAGGTGTGCTGCTTGGGGCATATTGCATCTTAAACCTATTTGGGCGAGTAGGTCTTTGTGTATTTATTCCGCGAGTTGTACACGGTAAATGAGCCGTCAGCCTCCGCGGAAACCTTCAGGTATTTGCCCTCGCATTGCTCATCTACGTTGGCAATGAACGTATCAGGTGCGTTGCTGTCCTTACCGCCAGCGACCGCGAAGTGAAGCTGCCACATATCTTCCAGACCAGGGGAAGCCTTCAGCACCTTCCAAGCCGCTGGGTTGCCGCCCTTGCGCGGACCGTTGTTCATGATGATCACCCGCGGCGACATCGCATAGATCGCGGCGGGAGACTCGGTGGTGCCGTGATGCGTAGTGATCGCAAGATCCACCTTGCCCACGCGATTCTCCGGACAGAGCAACGCCAGTTCCTTGTTCCAGGTGATATCGCCTAAATCGGAAAAGCGAAACTTACCGAACTGGATCAACACCCCGGCGGACTGCGGATTCTCACCTTCCTCGCCGTCTTTGGGAACAATCCCGGAGCAGAACGGATTAGGCTCGCCCTTTCGGTCGATATGCTTTCCCGCAGCCACCACGACAGTCACGTCCAGGCCTTTAACTGGAATCTTGTCGCCCGGCTGAATGATTTTGTGCTCGGCTTTGGCAACGGTCGCGTCGTACGCGGCCGTGATCCTGTCTGGTTTCTCGACCGTCGGGCCCTTGTCGAAAAACGTCGAAACCGGAAGGCGCAGCATCAGATTCGGCACTCCGCCTTCATGATCCTCGTGATGGTGGGTCAACAGGAAGTAATCGATATGTTTTACGTGCGCGGCCTTCGCCGCTGCGTCGATCCGGAGCGCATCACGCCCGCCGAAACGCGCATAACCGGCGTCAATCAGCAGGGTCTGACCCGCGGGCGAGACCACCAACGTCGATTGGCCGCCTTCCACGTCGATGAAGTAGATGTCGAGCGTCTTGGCGGCGTGCGCGTAGCCGGCCAGAATGACCATCAGCGGGATCAGCCTGCGCATAACGTACCGATGCTAACATGGCTCGGGAACGAATCCGCCTGACGTATCGTAAGTTAAAGATAGAGATGCCCTATTGCCCCCAATGCGGAACGAACGTCGGCGCGGCGGACAAATACTGCGTCAAGTGCGGCGCTCCGCAGCCGGCGACAGCGGTTCCGCCGACACCCCCGCCTCAAGACTTCATGAAGGGCATCAGCAACCGCAACGCGGCGCTGCTCTGCTACATCCCGATGGTGGGCTGGATCGCCGCGATTGTCGTGCTGGCCACCGACCGCTTCCGCCGCGAGACGCAAGTTCGGTTTCATGCCTTTCAAGGTCTGTACCTATTCGTCGCCTGGTTGCTGGTGGATTGGGTGATCAAACCGGCGATGTACGTCGGCGGAGAATTCGGATACCCGTTCCATCGCCTGATCACTAGCGGGCTGCAACTATTGATCTTCGCGGCATGGATCTTCATGATCATCAAAGTCAGTCACAACGAAGATTACCGTCTGCCGATCGTGGGTGAACTGGCAGAACGTTCGGTGAGCGAGCAGCGAACCTGAATCGTTCGGCAATCCCGCCAAAAAAGCAGTAAGATACTAGGGTGCTTTAACAAAGGAGATTGCGAAATGTCCAAACTGGCGAAACTCGGTCTTCGGTCGGCTCTGGCAATGGGAATATTAGGCCTTACGGTTTTTTCGAACCCCTCGGCCAAGCGGAGCACCGAGGCCAACACGATTCCTCCGGAGGTGCTGAAGCTCATGGCAGCCTACGGAGCTGATATGGTTACCATCGACCGCAACGCGCGGGACTTCAAACTGCCCGACCAGATCGAATGGCAGGGCCGCCCAGGAAGCGGGAGCCAGTCGGCGAACCTGTTCGGCGATCCTTCCAAGGCCGGTTTGTACGTCCAACTCCTCCGGCGCGATCCCAACAACTGGAGCCCGCCGCACATGCATCCGAATGACCGGTTCATCACGGTTCTGTCCGGGACGATGTGGATCGGGACCGGCACCAATTTCGATAAAGACAACACCCAGCCCCTGAAGCCCGGCAGCTTTGTCCGGGACATCGCCAATCAGATGCACTACGACGGGTCGAAGGCGGATGGTCTCACGATCGAGATCGTCGGCATGGGACCCGCCTCGATGCCGCGGGAAGGCAAGAAGTAAGCCTCCCGACGCGGTTGCGTGGTGCGTTCGGGCGCTTTTGTTTGTTGGCGGTAGTGGTCCGCTGTTGCGCGGGTGCCTTAGGGCGAGCTGTGCAATCTACTCGCGTGTCCTGAAGGTTGGGTCTCCGGTCTGAATGGCGCTGATTACGACGGTGGTGGTGTCCGCGCCGTTCACGGCGAATGAAAGAGCGTACGCATTAGGGCCTTGTGGTGCCCTTGAGTTTTGATCCGTATGGGGTGGCATGTCTCCCTTTCCGTAAAGTTTGTTAGCACAGCTGATCGCAAGAAGACAGGCGATGACGGGACGCAGCTTCATATTCTAGAACTCCTCTTCTAGAACTCCTCGCCCCATTTGACTTCCCGCGTTCATAAAGCCGCACCTCACGCAGTACCATTTGTAGTAGTACCGAACTGTCGCACGTTTCATTGGGCTTCTGGTTTTGGAGGTTTTGGTCTTGCCTTAGTCGCTGGCTTGAATGGCGTAGATGGACGCAAAAGGGTCCGTCGTCGCTTAGCCACCATCTTTTTAGCGGCGGCTCTTTTCCTAATTGTCCGCGACCGTTTCTTTATCATTTCATGCCGCCCTT
>JBEKBK010000719.1:0-3365 GCA_050015435.1 Bryobacteraceae bacterium | reverse complement strand
CAGGTGCTGCTGGTAAGCCGGGATGCGGATTCAGCCATAAAGAACGTCGGCCCGCTGGTGGACCATGCGGACGCGACGGTTGCTAATGTGAATTCAACCATCGATCAACTGCGCGAACCTATCCGGCAAGACCTCGCACAATTGCAATCCACGCTCGAACAAGCGAAGAGCTTGATCGCAAGTGTTCAAACAGTGGTGCGGGGCAACGATGACAATATCCGCGAGACGATAGAGAATCTTCGTGTCGCAACGGAAAACTTGGACCAGTTGACCGACCAGATTAAGCAGCGCCCATGGAGTTTGGTGAGAATCCGCCAGCCCAAAGACCGTAAAGTCCCTCAGTAGGCTTCGATTACGCGGCGCTGGTCACCGGCTGGGCCCGTTTGCAGCGCATCATCGTGTTTATATAATCAACGAAGTCTCGGCTGTGAGCAAACTCTACTGACACTCCCTCCCACTCGCGTTGAAAGACGCGACCCGTCAACGTATTTTTGATCTCCCGTTCCCAAAGCATCCATAGCTGCTTAGAAATGTACCCGCTTTTGTGAAGGTAATAGACATCGGCGATGAACTGGATGGTATACAACGTGCAATCGGTCAGTTCCTGGCTTGAAGGCGGCAGCGGTTGGGAGGGGTTGCGGTTCGCAAGCCACGCTTCGGTAGGAAACTCCCGCAGAAGCTCCTGGAATCGCCCGGAGAACTCAACGAACATCTGCGCATTCAACTGCCGATGCTGGTTTCGCAAGGCCACGTAAATTCCGAAGGACCCAACCACCACTGTTCCCGCTTGTCCAACTTGTGCCAATATGTCAGCGAGCATTTCTGCCAGTCTCCTCCTTTGCACGTGATCGTCGAAGTGCAAGATCATTCATGAGAAAGGAGCGCTTACGCAGCACTCCTGTTGGACTTATTGGTCCCTACTCACATCTAGGGTCAGAACCCCAACAAAGAGACGCTCGGCGAACTCTTATCTTGTGCAGCAGGAGTTTCGGCTCTAAATCACGAAGGACCCACAAAACTATGAGAAAAACACGATGCGTTCTCTTCCTGACAATCGCGACAGCGTTTTCTTTGGCGGCTGCAGATGACACAGCGGCACGGCTTGGAAAGGCCGTGACTGTCCTGAATGCGGTGACGGAACCTGAGCATGGGATTCGACCCGAACAAATCGCCAGCGCCGACTGCATCGCTGTGATTCCTGGGTTCAAGAAAGGCGCTGCCGTTATCGGCGTTGGCTACGGGCGGGGATTCCTCTCTTGTCGAAAGGGCGGAGGTTGGTCAGCGCCAGCGGCGGTCACGCTGGAAAGCGGGAGCTTGGGGGTCCAGCTTGGAGGCGAGGAAATCGACATCGTAATCCTATCGCGCGACAAGGAACGGCGCGCTAAGCTGCTTTCGGATCGGTTTACGATCGGCTCCGACGCGTCGGCCGCTTGGGGAAATGGTAAATCCGCGCACGACGACCCCGATGCAAAGATTCTGTTCTTCGGCCACACCAAAGGAGCGTTCGCAGGCTTCGGCCTCGACGGCGCAACTTTGAGACCTGACGAATCCGGCAACAAAGCCCTGTATGGAAAGACATTAACGAACGGCGAAATCGTTCAAGATGGAACGAAGACGCCCGTGCCCGCCCAGGCGCTGATCGCCAAGCTCGCTAAAGAATCCAATCAGTAGCCCACAAGAGCTTGAGAGCATGGGTACCGGTTTGCCTTACGCTTGGGTTGCGCCCGTTGGGACAGCCATGGATGTACCGGAGGACTTGTTCAGATCGCCCGTGGACTAAGGTAACAGATCGAAAAGTACGTGGTCGGTGTGCACGCCTCCGCCGAGATCAGAGTTGTACCTTCCAAGCTTGTACCCACTATCTTGCCATCGCGGGCTCCTTCCCAGCCGTGGCCCGCGATGCTTTGCGATTGAAAGGGTACAGCCGCAGTGGCAGGCGTTTTAGACGCGTCTCCGGCAATCCAGGCTGAACACCTTCGTGAGAAAACGCGGAAGGAACGCGCGTTTCAGATGGTTAACCTTCCAGCCAGTATCCAAGACTTAGTTCTACCCGAAGCGAATCTGCTGATGAGAGATACTATTGCCACTGGCCTCCGCACAGCCTTTTTCATTCTTAGACTGTACCTCGCCGTCAAGGATCCCTCTTAGACGGGTCATCAGTCTAACGAGGGTATCGGTCATCCCAGCGGAGCCGAAAAGTAGCGTTTTGACCTCGGCCAACAAAAGGACTTTGGCGGAGCTCTTATGAAGCGGGCGAACGAAAGACTTGCTATGAATTATTTCACTCGACTTGCCGGGCTCCTCTGCGCGATGGCTGTCTTCGCATTCGGCCAGAGCATGCACTCGGTCGGGAACATTTTCGATCCGAAGGCAACGCCGGCGGAATCTGTCTACCATCTGTCGGTGCTGGTAATAGCGGTCTGCGGTGTCATCTTTCTGGTGGTAGCGGGATTGTTAACTTTCACCATCTTACGCTTCCGCCGGCGCAAAGACGACGACGGCCACGAGCCCGCGCAGGTTTACGGAAGCAATCGCATTGAAGTTGCCTGGACAGTGATTCCATTTCTGATTGTCCTGGTGCTGACGATGGCGACGGCGCGGGTGGTGATCGCCATTCAGAACAAACCAGCGCCGAAGGACGCTCTGCAAGTCACCGTCATTGGACACCAGTGGTGGTGGGAGATCCGCTATCCGGAACTTGGCATCGTGACGGCGAACGAACTGCACGTTCCGATGAGCACGGTTGCCAACCCGGCTTTGACGTTCCTCAAACTCCAGTCCGCCGATGTGGCGCACAGTTTTTGGGTGCCGCAGCTTGCCGGGAAAACCGACTTGATTCCGGGCCGGACCAATAGCATGTGGATTGATCCCCGGCAAGAAGGCACGTTCTTGGGTAACTGCGCTGAGTACTGCGGCCTGCAGCACGCCAACATGTTGCTGCGGGTGGTCGTGCAGCCGCCGGCAGATTTTAAGAAATGGGCGGCTCAGGAGAAAACAGACGGCGCGCACGATCCGCGTCTTGAAGAGGCGCGAGCCACGTTTCTTTCTCTCTCCTGCATAAATTGTCACACCGTGAGCGGAACGTCCGCCTCAGGCACGTTTGGTCCGGATCTCTCTCACCTCATGAGCCGAGCCAACCTGGGGTCGGGCGTCATTCCAAACACAGAGCAGAATCTTCGCGCTTGGGTGAAAGATCCTCAGACCATCAAACCAGGAAATCTGATGCCGAATATGCAACTGAATGCTCGAGAACTCGATGAGGTGCTAGCGTACCTCGCCTCATTGAAATAGGAAGTACATATGGCGACCACGACCAGTATTGCGGAAAGCTTTAAAACAACGGAGGCACTACCCGTGCCTTCTAA
>JBEKBK010000718.1:0-3371 GCA_050015435.1 Bryobacteraceae bacterium | reverse complement strand
GCTGGTATGGCGCCAATGGCCGCCGCGATACATGGCGTCACGGAAATTGGTTTCACCGTGCTCTCGATCAGCATCTCACTTATCGCGGTATTCATTCCAATTCTGTTGATGGCGGGTCTCGTGGGCCGTCTTTTCCGCGAGTTTGCGATCACACTGTCCATAACGATCCTTATTTCGTTGGCAATTTCCCTGACCACCACGCCGACCATGTGTTCACGCCTTCTCCGCCGCCCTGACCATGAGCCGCGTGGCGTGATTTATTGGCTTAGAAAAGGGTACGAAAAGTGTCTCGGATGGGTAATGGAACACCAGCCCGTGACGCTATTGGTTACGCTTACGACCATCGCGGTCACCGTTTACCTGTACGTGATCGTTCCGAAAGGTTTCTTCCCTCAGCAGGACACCGGACGGCTGACTGGGCAAATTTTCGCGGATCAGGCGAGTTCCTTTCAGGCGATGCAGAATCGAGTCGCCCAAGTTGTGGATGTGGTGATGCAGGATCCCGCCGTGGACGCGGTAAACGCATATGTTGGCGGGGGGAACGGCTATAACAAAGCTTCAATCCAGGTGGGACTCAAGGCTCTGGCCGAAAGGAGGATCAACTCCGATGCAGTGATCGCCAGGCTGCGCCCGAAGCTGAACCGCATTGCCGGCGTCAGCGTCTACCTTCAATCTGTGCAGGACCTCCGGATTGGGGGACGCCTGACCGGAGCTCAGTATCAATATACATTGCAGAGCGACAACACTCAGGATCTCAACCACTGGGCCCCGCTCGTGCTGGCGAAGCTGCGGTCGCTCCCTGAGCTGGCCGACGTCAACACCGATCAGCAAGACAAGGGATTGGAAGCCTCTCTCCTTATAGACCGCCCAACCGCCACCCGGCTGGGTATTTCACCGCAAGTGATCGATGACACACTTTACGATGCATTTGGGCAGCGTGAAGTGTCCATAATGTACACACAAATGAACCAGTATTTTGTGGTTCTGGAGGTGGATCCCCGTTTCTGGCAGGATCCGGACAGCCTGCAGTATCTCTACGTGCCCGGGAACAATGACGTGCAGGTTCCGTTAAGCGCGGTCACGCACTACGTATCCGACAACACGCCGCTTGCGGTAAATCATAACGGGCAGTTTCCATCGGTGACGATTTCCTTCAATCTTGCTCTAGGCATCTCTCTGAGTGAAGCGGTACCGTTGATTGAAGATGCGGAGCGAGAGATCGGAATGCCTTCCAATGTGACAGGCCTCTTTCAGGGCACGGCGCAGGCTTTCCAGGAGTCGATATCGAACGAACCGGTTCTGATTGTAGCCGCACTCGTTGCGGTTTACATTGTGCTCGGAATGTTGTACGAAGACCTCATTCATCCGGTCACGATTCTTTCGACACTTCCATCCGCCGGAGTCGGCGCGCTGCTTGCGCTTCTCGTTTCCCACGACGAGCTGAACGTGATTGCTCTCATCGGAATCATTTTGCTGATTGGAATCGTTCAGAAAAACGCAATCATGATGATTGACTTCGCTATCGCGGCAGCGCGGAACGAGGGACTGTCGACGGAGAAAGCGATTTTTCAGGCGTGCTTGCTGCGCTTCCGGCCGATCATAATGACTACCACAGCGGCGATGCTGAGCAGTTTGCCGCTGGCTTTGGGCCAGGGTGAGGGAGCAGAACTCCGGCGGCCGCTCGGAATCGCTATCCTCGGCGGGTTGGCGTTTAGCCAAATGCTCACCTTATTCACGACTCCCGTCGTTTATCTGTATATGGACCGGCTCCGCGTTCGCCTTTCATTACTGCGAAGAAAGACTGTTTATTCGGTGACGTCGAACCCATCGGAAGCGTAGCCTCAATCCGCCTTTGAACCTGTTAGTCCTGCATCTTTACGATCGGAACGACTTCGCCTGGAGGTATTCGGAATCCAAATAGCAATCTGAACGCGGTCGCTGGAACCAGGGGTTCGCGGTCTCCTACTAGGAAAATACTCGCAAAGAGCGGTTCCCTAGTATTTGGAAGAGCTGTAGTGGGCCGCAAACTACGCCATGGGACGAATTCGGTCAGGCAGGTGAATTAAGAAACAGGGATTGAATCTGAGTGGCCGGAATCGCCCCCGGTTGTGTCCACGGAATAGGCGGGCGGGCCCACAATTTTGCATTATCGGCAGTATTTTGAAAGCGAGTAGCCACCGTAGCCTCTGGCCGGCGCGTGCCTTCTCGGGGAACGCCGTTCTGGTGGAGTTTCAAATGCGGTTCGCGTTCTGAGTTTCGATCACGATCATCTCGCCTCGGACAACCGAAGAAGCTAGCGTCAAGCGGATCGACAAACACATGCCTGGCTGTAGGATCGTGACACTGTCATTCGTGGAAAGAATTGGCGGTTCGATCGCAGTAATGCCAATCCCGTTGCCGGCGCATGCAGTGCCGAGTTCGCCAAGCAATTCCGCGACGGATCGGCCGGGTGTGAAGCGTTGAATGATCGAATCGAACAGAGCCGCGTCAGATTCGCTCCATTCGGGTTCGAAGCGACCGCATCGCACACTGTAAGTCCGCGTCGCCTCCGCCCAATAGCGCTCCCACGAAGCACGAACCAAAACCGAGATGGTCTCGGATTCCGCAATCGCGCCGTCCTCCGGCGGCCGAAAGGCCCAGTCCGGGTCGAGAGGATTCGCCACCATGACCCGGACGTCTTCGGCTCCCTGCATGCGGGCGCGACGGATGAGGCGCGCCGCAACTAAGGATTCGGTGGCAGCGTCGAAACACCCCGCCTCGAGATCATCGAAAGTCGTGTGGACAATCTTCGATGCGGCCCACACCTCCGCGATTTCGCGGTCTGACTTGACGCTGCGGAGACTGTCGACGAGTGGCTCCGCATCCATTAGCTTCGCACCGGTCACCGCTGCGCTGAACAGGTCCCACTGATCATAGGGCATCATTCGCCGCAGGCCGGCCAACCCGATGGCCGCGCCGAGGGAATGTCTTTCCGCGAGGGCGGTCACACACGTCTCAGCGATGTTCCAGCACGGTCGTATATCTTCGATCCACGTGGTTGCCTGGGCTGCACTCCGTCCGCGGGTAGACCCTTCGAACACTAGAATTGCGTCGCCCTCCAAGGGGAGGATCACCATCGCCGCGAACGGCAATTTGACGGTGTAATTGCTTACGTAGGTCGGGTATCCGCACTCGTCCAAGCCGTTGCCGTACAGCAGAAGCACGTCCATCCCTTGACGGCGCATCTCGGCTCGGAGACGGTTCGCACGAGCCTCAAATTCTTCAACCGGCATATTGACCGGGTCCCAAACATCGCGGCCGAGTCTGAGTGTGGGCTGGAGGGTTCGCAAACTACACCTCATTCCCGTAGAGTTTCGTGTCCGTGCGCGAGA
>JBEKBK010000717.1:0-3389 GCA_050015435.1 Bryobacteraceae bacterium | reverse complement strand
AAGGTCGAACAGGGATCGCCAGATGGAGGTGGAACTCAGTGGCGGGAAGCGCAGCAGCCGATCAATCGCACCGCATCAAGTCCGGCGCTCGGCATTCAGTCCGTGCATAATTCAGGTTGCATTGTGCTGTAAGCGTGTCCTCAAAGTTGACATCAAAGTTGACCCGCTTGCTAATGAGGCTAAAAGAGAGTAACCTTTTCGCCGCCGTCAATTGAAATCCTTGGCTCGGCCCACTTTTCACGAGCCCAGGAAATATCCATGGAAGTGCTCTAACCCTGACAAAGGAGGACTCCAATGCAAAGACTGTTCGCTTGCTCACTTTTCCTGGCAGTGACCGGTTTGCTCTTGGGCGCTGACGACCCATTCGCGGGCACCTGGAAACTCAATGTCGCGAAATCGAAACCCGCCACTCCCCCCGCGCCCGGAAGGGCCGTGAAGGAAGAAAGCATGGTCATTCAGGATACCAGCGACACGGCCTCGGTCACAATCAGCGGCACGAGGGAGGACGCTTCGGCCGTTCTGACGAAATACACAACTCCGCGCAAGGGAGGGCCGGTTATGTACTCCGAGGGTGCCCCTCCAGCAGGAGTGTCCGTCGTCACGAAGAGAATTGACGACCGGACTGTTGATCTCATCACGACGCGGGATGGGAAGGTGGTTTCGACGAACCATGCCGTGATTAGTGCCGACAACAAGATAATGCGGCTCTCAGTGAAGGGCGTCGATGCCCAGGGCAAGCCTGTCCAAAGCCTAGCTGTTTTCGAGAGACAGTAGTACATCGCACCAGAAATGGCCAGCGCCGGGATCACCTCGCCCACCCCTGGCGACGACATGTGAATCACATCCGCTTGTGATATGATCAGCGCCGGTTGATCGAGGGAATGCTGTAAGGCGATCAGCCGGATTGTTTTTCCCGCCAACGACCGCAATTGGGCTATTAGGATCGTTGCGCCTACTACGGCCCCAGTGAAATTCAGTCAGAGAAGGGAGCCACACAGAAATGAGCGGAGCTACCACAGCAACCGGCATGTCCGGGGCTAACAACTCGATTGGAACTTGGAAGCTGAATGTCGCCAAGTCCAAGTCCACAATTACAAATCCGGTAAAGAGCCAAACAGATGTTAGAGAGGCAACACCTGACGGTGGCATTAAGATTACCAGGACGGAACAATTGACGGACGGCACGGCTGTCACTTTCAGCTTCACCTTCAAATATGATGGCAAGGAGTATCCGGTCACAGGAGCGGCGTTTGATTTCATTTCCGCCAAACGGATAGATGCGAATACGACGACCTTTGAAGCAAGAAAGTCTGGCGGGAAGTTCCATGTTACAGGTCAGACTGTCATTTCCAAGGACGGCAAGACGATGACGCAGACTGCCAAAGGCACCGACGCCGAAGGCGAGCCTGCGACTGCGAAAAACGTTTTCGACAAGCAGTAGTGACGTAGGTGCGGGGGCATTCCAGATGGCGGGATGCCCCGATTTCTGGACAGACCCGTTATTGCGGCCAGCAGTGCAGAACTGACCCGTCCTATATTCATTCCTGCATCTCAGCCCTACGGCTGAACTTCATCGAACCGCTGATACGTTCTTTCAAATTCTGCTTTGAGAATCGGGTTCGGTGCGCTCATTGCGTCCACGACCTGTTTCCCCCACTCGAAATACTGCCTCTTGCGTTCGTGGTCCCAATCGGCAGGCGGGCTGGACAGAATGCCGCGCAGATTGGAAATCTTGTCGGCCAGTTTTATGATCTGCGCACGAATGGAGAGCTTCGGGGCATGTTCGATCTGAAGCCGCTTCCTTTCCGCCTGGGGGAGCGATTTGTCATCTGTGAGTTCTGCAACGAGATCCGCAACATCGGAACCGAACCGTTGAATCAGTTCCGCTCTAGTGGTCCCCGTATCTTCGATGGTGTCGTGCAGAAGCGCCGCCATCACCAGATTGGTGTCCGGTTCCGTGAGCGCCATCGAAACCAACTGAGCGACTTCGATCAGATGGTTGATGGAGGGTTCACCAGCAGCACCTTTCCGCTTCTGATTGGCGTGCTTTTGGGCGGCGAACAGTGCGGCGTCAGGAACGGGTTGAAGGGATTGCATGTTTGTTTGGACGATGCGGGTGTCACTTTTTAGCATGGCACAGGGCGTTTCGCATCGCCGTTCCGTCCAAGGGAGACCAAATTCGTCTGACCCATGCAATGCCGTCGTGGGAATGGGTCTGTTAACCTCATTCCATGGCGGAAGACCAACCCGAGGCACGGCGGCAAATCGACGAATGCGTTGCCAACTTGAAGTCCAGAATCCCGCTGGTAGAACACAGCGCACTCGATTCTCGGGTGGAACAACTACTCAATGATCCTAGCGCCGATTCAGACGATGTGATCCTGATTCTCCGTGAAGAGTTCGATCCCGAACACAATCGAACCGGACCACATTACTTGGCCCACTGAGTCAGTCAACCGATTCAAAGACTGATTCAAGTCGATCCAACGTGGTACGATTTTCTCGATGCCAACAGATTATGTGGTCTCGCTTTTAATTGCGGAGAGAGACAAACTCACTCTAGCCATCGAAGCTCTTCAGGGACCGACAAAGCGCCGGGGTCGCCCACCCAAGAATTCGCTGGTACTTGCGACGGTATCGACCGCCACTCCTGAACCATTGAGCGCCGCTCCTGAACCGATCAGAAAGAAACGCACCTTCACCGCCGCTCAAAGAAAGGCGTTCGGCGAGAGGATGAAAAAATACTGGGCTGCGAAACGGAAAGCGGAAGCGAAGGCCGCATCCAAGCCCAAAGCGGTGGCGAAGAAGAAGGCCAAAGCAGCGTAGCGACCTGGGATCACCGAACCAAATAGAGTGCTACCAATGGCACCAAGTTAAGCAAAATCACGCCGATCCCACTTTAGTGTCGCTGTGGGCGAAGTAACGCCGAGTGCGGTCATCCACCCATAATCAGGCTGCGTCAGCGTGGGCGCATTCCCGGTAGCTTGAAGCGGATGATCGGGTCCAAGGTATTCGACCTCCGGGTCGCTTGCGAGCAGGTTTAGATCACGCGACTTGACGGTGTACACATGTGCGTTTACGAGTTCCAGGCTGCGCTTATGAATGGCACCGCGCTCGACGAATCGGCGCTGTCCCACCTGATCCTGGCTATTCTTGAACCGGACAATGACATCCATCGAATCGTCCGAGCCCGCTCCAAACAGGCTGACGCACGATAAAGTGACTGCGGCGACGAAATTGAGGCGCATACTGAGCTTCCTCCGCTTCCGTGAGTTTTCGGCAAGGCTGCGTACGGGCGGTCGCTTTTCTACGGGAATAGGTTCACCCCAGAATTCGGCGAACCGAGGTGCGCCCGATTTGCAGTCGGCGGGCGATCTCGGATTTGCTGA
>JBEKBK010000716.1:0-3395 GCA_050015435.1 Bryobacteraceae bacterium | reverse complement strand
TACAAGTGGAGGAAACCGGGTCAGATACAGAAAGAATCAAAACGAGACATCGATCGCGCTCGCCGCACGCTCAGATCATACGAACCACGCGCTTCGAGGATCGTTCTGCGCATAATTCAGGAGATAACTACCAACCGCGAAGTCGAAGTAGGTTTCGAAAAGGTAGCTATTTACATAAACCTAAAAGAGATGCTGCCGGGACATGTGGCAAAGTCGGATGGGCGTTCATGGAAAAGTAAGTTGGGACGGTACCAGGATGTAGAGCATGCCTCGTTGGATTTATTGGAGGGCGACAAGCATGGAGAATATGGGATCGTGGAACGAATTCTCAAGCGCCCGATAAGAAGAGTGGTTAGGCGAAAACAAAAAGCAAAGTAACCTTCATGACGCCGTTACCAACGCCGCATGTACCAGGAGACAACGACGGTGAACGATTCGACAATGCCGTTCGCAAAGTTCTGACCGTCTCAAAGGCCGATCTGCTGAAGGCAGAGGCCAAGTGGAAGCACAAACGGGCAAAGAAACGTATCCGCCAAACTCCACACTGAGCAACCGTGAAGATCGTTGCGCCGTTGGTATTGCTGTTGTTAATTCAGGGATCATCCACTGGGCACTGTACCGAAAGTACGAGTTCAATCCCAGCGCCAGCATGACGAGACCCACGGCGATCCATTTCCAGTCTGGGGTCGGCGGGATGCCGTATTGTGCGTAGCGGGAGAGTCCGCCCTGAATCAAGAATCCACTGGCGCTCAACATCAGTGCGACACCGGCAGTGATTCGTAAGGTCTTCAGCATCAGAATTGCCGAACGCTGCACGCCTTCATCTTACGCCGACCTAGCCCGGATCGCGCTCATACATCACCGCTGTGCTTTGTGAAACACGAAAAAGAACACGGCCACGGTCAAGGCACCAAAGGCATAAAATTGAAAAATCAAATCCCAGACGAGAAGAGCCGTTTACGAGGATCGTTCCGATCAGAGCCAGCAGCGCCGCATTTTTAAGCGTCATGGTCGAAGTATGAACGCTGCATCGGTCATCCGCAATCGCCCGGATTATACTTGGTCACCCTGGAGAAGGACGGTCCCCGATGTTACTCTCTTTCTATGACGGAAGAACAGCCCGACTCACGTTTGGAAGTTGACGAATTCGTGGCAAATCTGAAATCCAAAATCCCTCCGTTGGAGCACGGCGCACTCGATTCTCGGGTGGAAGAACTACTCAATGATCCGAGCGCCGATTCAGACGACGTAATCTTGATTCTCCTTCAGGAGTTCGATCCGGAACCCAATCGAACCGGACGACATCACTTGGCCACTTGAGCGGGGTCCGACCAGCGCATACCGTGAGCCGATCTAGGCTTACGCCTGCGGGGTCCTCAACCTGGAACTGGTGGCAGCGCCAGCGTCCATGACACCAGTGCTGGCACGAAGATTGAACGTTCTCATCGCCCTTCGGAATGCACCGGATTGGGAGACATGTGGTCACGATAACGGCGACTGCCCCAGCGCCGCCCAACGCCATTCCGCCCTATCCGGCTTGCTCTCGAAGGGCAATGACCCGATTCCTATTTCATCCCCAACTTCACCGCCAGCGCCTTTCCCGCTTCTTGGGCTGTCTTCTTGGCTTCGGCCTCAGACCTACCGCTGTTGATCGCACGAGTGTAGGTGCGCTTCTCTTGAGCAGCAACCTTCGACTCTGGCGTCTGATTGTACTTCCTCCCACGGGCGGTTCGAGTACCCTTCTCCCGAACGTTTCCGGTCAATCGGTTGTACTCGACCATCAATTTCGTGACCTGCTGTTGGGCTTCAGCCGCCTTCACCTCCAGCGGAGCGAGTTTGGCCCGTGCATCTTCCAGCGTTTTTGAGGCGACCTTGCTCTTTTCGAGAGCGGCTATCAATTGCTCTTGAATGTTGCTCAGTGTCAACTGTTCAGGCATGACTCAAAGATAGATGATCGAGCTTCACTTGTCAAAACGGCTCCGGTCAACAATCCGATCAATGACGGCATCATCTCCGCTTGTTGACAAACATCAACGTCGGCCATACAATAAAGGCCCCAGGGAAAGGCCGGATCAACGCGCTGAAGTTAAGCAAGCCCATTACATGTGGCGACTTCACCATCAACAAATGTGGCGTCATTTATAACGATCTCCGAGACGATGTGGAAGAGCACATTCCCGTTTGTTCACCGCTCTTAGTCAAGGCAATCACCCGTAACAAAGATGGCAATGATTGGGGGACGCTGCTCGTCTTCGTTGATCCCGAAGGCCAAGAAAAGCAGTATCACATGGCTTCTTCTAAGAATCAGAATGTGATCATTTCTGAACTGGTTCATCGAGGTCTTGTTCTTTCATCTCATAACCGGTCCCGTCATCTTCTGGCTCAGTGCCTCCGTTCGGCTCGGTCGCAGAACATGATGCTGTCGAGTTCAATGCCGGGTTGGGTGAAGAGTAGTTTTGTGCTGCCTTACGGTTCGTTCGGCCCGGATGAAGTCGTCTTCTCCGGAGATCCCAACATCGGTTTCGGCTGCCAAGGCAACTGGAAACGCAATGTCGGAAAGCTCTGTTCAGGCAACAGCCGATTGATTTTTGCTGCATCGGTCTCTTTCTCCGCCCCCTTATTGCGACTTGTGGGTATTGAGGGCGGCGGGTTCCATTTTCGAGGGCTCTCCAGCAAAGGGAAAACGACCGCTCTTCAAGTTGCTGCTTCGGTCTGTGGAAAAGTCGCGACGCCTCCCGGCGAGGACTCCTACCTGCTGAATTGGAAACCGACGGCGAATTCGTTTGAGGAGACCGCACAATCGCACAACGACTGCGTAATGGTGATCGACGAGCTTGGGCAAGCTGACCCGAAAGCGGTCGGCGACACCTGCTACATGCTGGCGAACGGGCAGGGCAAGGCGAGAATGGGTCGGGCGAAACGGTCATGGCGAGTTCTTTTCATCACCAGCGGTGAAGTTTCCCTGGCTGAGCACATGTCGAAGGCAGGTGTGGCAACAATGGTCGGACAGGAAGTTCGCCTGCTGGAAATCGCCACTGACTGCTCCGAGCAGGGGCTATTCGAGAACATCCACGAATCGAAGACTCCAGCGGACTTTTCCAACCGCATAAAAGCAGCGACGGCGAATCACTTCGGAACTCCGTTTCAGAAATTTCTCAGCCACCTTACATCGAACACCGAGGCGATAGAGTCGCGTTGACGTGCGTATATGGATTCATTCGTCGAGGCGGTGATGCCCCAGAATGCTGCTGGTGTTGTCCCGCGAGCAGCATTGCGTTTTGCCCTGGTGGCCGCTGGTGGTGAACTCGCTTCGGAATTCAAGTTGACCGGATGGAGAAAGGGCGAAGCGTTCAGAGCCGCAAAGAAATGCTTCCGTTCATGGATGGAGCATCGCA
>JBEKBK010000715.1:0-3436 GCA_050015435.1 Bryobacteraceae bacterium | reverse complement strand
CTGCGAGGTGCTCCAAGCTCGCCGCAACCGCGGCAGGATGCTTCAAGGCTGCCTCTGACAAACTTCAGGTTAGCGCAATCTAGAACGCTCTGGCCCCCCAGGAGCGGTCCCTCTAGCTAGCAGCCCGTGGCGAAGCTCCAAAAACGCTCAGGTTGAGCCGCTCAGCCTTGTAAGATACTGATTCCACGGGGCCGGTTCGTGGCAAAACGGCCGTCGGCCGCTTCTGCCTCGGGCAGCTAGGTCAGTGACGCAATCGCCGCCAAACTTCGCGACCGCGAAGAACGGATCGATCCGGCCAGGGCGGGCCAACCAGGCGGGCCCGCGCCGCGAATCGCGCCGGAGGCACAAAAGAAGTGCCTCAGCGCGTCCAGCGACGACTCCGCGTTGCCTCTCGACCTGCCGCCCATTTCCACATCGCGGCCGCTCATTTCCACATCGCGACCGCCCATTTCCACTTCGCGGCCCGAGGCCGGATTCCTCGTCGTTCCCATCGGCTATAGCCAATGTGTCAGAAGTGGGGTTCCGCGAGCGTGCGCAGTACACTCAAATTCAAGTAGCGTGCTATCCCGTTGGAGCCTCCCCCCTCGCGAAAACTGACTGCGGCCTCCTCAGGCTGGTCCATCGCCAGGTACAGTAATCCCTGGTGATAGAGCAGCATGTACCGTGCCTCTCCAGCAGCCCCGGCGAGTGCCTTCCTCACCGTCTCCATTGCTAACGCGGCCTTCTCTTTAGCTGTCGTTGGATTTAAACGCGAAAGTGCCAGGTAAGGAAACGCGTAGTCCGCCGATGCCAGGTCGGCGGTGCCCTTAGCAACCTTTTCCCAACGTCTGCGCGCGGCTTTCTGGTCCACGCATGCGAATTCCACGGCGCCAATCAGGTACTGCGTGCGCAGCCGTCTGGCGTAAGCTCCAAAGCCAAAAAACGTAAATGGCAAGCTCTTGTCCTCGGCACCCAGATTGGTGATGGCATTGTCCGCCGGTGCGCACTGATGCGTAGCTGCAAGGTTCAACAGCCGCTGTAACTGCAGCTCGAAATAGGCATAACGGACAGCATCTTCCTGCTTCGGCTGCGGGAAGTTGAAGGCGTTGAAATAGCCCAGCGCGTCGTCCAGGTTGCCTGAGACAGCCTGAAGCAAGGCCTCTTCGGCGATGCTGGGCGATGGAAGTACGTTGGGCGCGCCTCCCGAAACGCTAGCCAGTAAAGCCAACGCGGGTTGCAGCGAAGGTAGTGGCGTGACGTTGGTCTGGGGCTGAGCGGCGGGGCACCCTGTCTCTTCGTTGGATTCATCCACGCCTTCCGGCCGCGGTCCGTAGATTGGCACTGGGCAGCCGCTCTCCTGCGCGCCCAGGTCGGGCCCCGCTCCAGTAAACCCATCGCTGATGTTAGGCAGGTAGATCCCGCGGTCAATCGCGCCGGAGTTTGGCGCCGGCACGAGATCGACAGGTTCTATGTATGTCCGCGACTTGGCGTCGAGGAGAAAACTATTTTCAAACACCGGCTGAGCCAGAATCGTGCCGTGCGTCTCCATACCGTACGACTGCAGCACTGAAAAAGCCGGGAAGTGCTTTACTTTCGCGTGGAAGCGATTGAAGGAAAAGACACCATCTGGGAAATAGCCGTTGTAGTCGAACACCCCTGTGTGAAACGGTCCGTCCCAGTCGACGACCGGCGCCGACCCGGTACTCTTTGGCCCCACAAACAGGTTGTTGGCGATCACGAAAAAGTGGCTCATGGCTGGTGTTTGCAGGTTGAGCGCTAACTCGGGTGAGACGAATGTGTTGTGGAATACCAGCACCCCGCTCGGTTCCAGTGGAGGCGTCCCACCCAGTGCGTGAAATTTCATCTGTTCGTCCACCACGTTGATGATCACGTTTCGAAAGATATAGGCCGGACCGCCGAAAATGGGCTGCACACTCAAGGGCGAGTAAGTATTGATAAAGCGGTTGCGGAAACAGCGGACATTGCCCTCTCCTTCATCCAGTTCGATGGCGTTGTCGTATGTATATCGGATGTCGTTGCCGTAAAAGTCCACGGCACGCGCTCCCCGCTGGTCGGTCCTCATAGCGTCGCCATACCCGGAGATCTGGTTGTGGCAGACGACGTGGCCGAATCCTTGCACCTGGATTCCGGTATCGTCGGAGTGCGCTCCATTGTCGACACGGTAGGTCAGCGGCCATCGTAGCCGGCCTTCGGCGATGTTATCGCAGATGTAGAAGTCCTTTTGGTCCTGGTGGGAGCCGATGCCCATCGTGGTGTCCCGGATGTGTACCCGCCGCACTACGTTGCCTTCCGCGCCCTCCGTCTGGAAGCGGATGGCACGCTCGGCGTTACGGATGGTCAGGTTCTCAATGTGGATAAATCCGGCTCCATACACCTCTACCACGTTGCAGCCTGTACAGCCCCCGCCGTCCAGTATCGTGCCGTCCCTGCTCGCCCCGCGGATCACCACCGGGTTTTCGGTGGTTCCTCCGACCTTAATCTCAAACGTGCCGCTATATACGCCCCGGGCCAGCGTTATGACATCGCCCGCGCGCGCCGTCGCCAGTGCCTCTGTTAGTTCCTGTGCGTTGCGCACCGATTTCGAGTTCGGGGTCCGGGGTCCCCCCGGCACAGCCCTGGTTGTGCCAGTCACCGTGAGTGTTTCATCGATCATGCCGTCGGGATCGGTCGCGTGCAGTTCCACCTCGTAGGTGGTTGCCGGCCTCAAACCAAAGATGCTGCCGCCAAAGTGCGGCTGCACTCCCCAACCCACCACGACTTCAGGATGCACGCGGAACAGCGGCAACGCATCACGCCAGGCGCCGCTCCCTTTCTCGCGGTAACGGACCGTTACCACCGAGTTGAAATTATCGTCGCCGCTAATCGGAAGAACGATGCCGAGGGCAGTAAGCGTCGGCCGGTCCAATTGGGGCTTGCCGATGTGGAGTACGTTGCCGGGTTGCATAACGACGGCGTCCACACCGGCGGCCTCGACCGTGGTTGGGGCCGGGGCCGGGCCTGGGGCGGGCACAGCCGGAGGGTGTACCGATGGGTTGATTCCAAAAGCTCCCACGTCCACCCTGCCGGCCACTCCACCCCATTGCGAATCCGTCACGGCCGTACCGGCGCCGATCAGCGGACTGCCGGATGCCAGATGGAAATCGGCCCGGGTTTCATCCACAAACTTCGCCTCCACATCCAGCCCTTTATTGCGGGAGAAGGGCGGATTGTAAGAATGGTCCGCATAGGCGAGCGGTTTCGCACCTTCGAAAGCGCCGCCTGCGGACTTATTCCAGATGACGGTGGCTTCGTCGGGCTGCACTGCTCCGTTCTTATCGCCCGAGACGATCGCATTTCGCGTAATCGTGCTGGTTTTGTTCCCGGGGTACATCGCGGTTGCACGGTCGGTGAATTTGTAGCAGATATTGTTGGCGTACAGATTTCCGTTGTATGCACC
>JBEKBK010000714.1:0-3443 GCA_050015435.1 Bryobacteraceae bacterium | reverse complement strand
ATTGTGTCACAGCGACACACCCACCGGGACGTACCTCCGGCGAAACGCATTCACCGGATCTTTAAGTGATTGAAAAATAAGCGGGCGAGGCTGGAACTGGGCATGCTTCCCTACTAGCTGAATTGATGATGAAGTATCTTTGAAACCTGCCCTCTGCTTGCAACGGGCGTGACGGGAAGCGGGTGGCTAAATACTAGCGTGCTTGCGGGAGCCGGTGTTTGAAGTTTAAAACCGCTCCTTCCAGTTAGGCCAGGTTGCAACAGAGGGGTTTTTTACTGAGTTGTGTTAACGCATATTGCGGCAATCATTTTGTACTTCCTGGATCGTAGGTCTCGGTCTCGTCCGCTTTGGTGAGGAACAAATGGACGCGGGCCTCTGCCGGAGTTTGGTTGGGCTGAAGCTAAGATCCAAGCCCGCCTTGGGCGGACCGCATCGGAACCGGTAACAATCGTCACCTCGCAGCACCGATTCCGATGCGGTTTTTCTAGAGAAAACAAGCATAGCGCTTTTGCAACCGCTTGCCTATAGTACTTTTTCGATGCAACCAGCAGGCTTCCCGTACCAAGACTATTCAACGCTTTTCGTGACCCTCTTAACCACCCTTTCCTATTGGTCCTAAGGCGTTCCATCCGCCACATTAGTCGTGGCTATGGACGACGTCCGGTTGATCATCCGCTTCACCCGCCACTGGATCCACTATGGCTTTCTCGCCCACATTCTGGTCTGCACGATCGTAGCTGCCGTCGAAGGCGTGCTCGGCCGGTAGCGCAACCAAACCCCAGCGTAAAATCATAAGGTGTCTCGCTCCGATGTCGCTGAAGAACGGCTCTTGATCCTGCGTACTGTCCGGGAATTCGTCGATCGGGAAGTGATTCCCGTGGCATCCGCCATGGAACACGCCGGCGAATATCCGCACGCGCTCGCGGACCAGATGGCGAAAATGGGCCTGTTCGGCCTGAATGTGCCAGAAGAATTCGGCGGCACCGAGGTCGACTACGTGACGTTTGCCCAGATCTTCGCGGAGTTGTCGCGAGGCTGGCTTGGCCTGGCAGGGATTACGGGCACGCATCTGGTGCTGTGCGATGTCCTCGTGCGCTACGGGACATTGGATCAAAAGCGTCGCTTCCTTCCCGGGCTAGCACGAGGCGAACGGAGGGGTGGCATTTGTCTATCCGAGCCAAACGCGGGCACCGATCTCCAGAACATCACAACCGTGGCTCGACGGGATGGCTCAGTCTACCGCGTGAGCGGCTCGAAGATGTGGATCACCAATGGGCGGCACGGCGACACCTTCCTACTGCTGGCGAAGACCGACGCTTCGGCAAAGCCAGTGCATCGCGGCATGAGCGCGTTCGTCATCGAGAAAGGCGCGCCGGGGCTGACCGTCAGCCGCGATATCGACAAGCTCGGGTATAAGACGGTCGAGACCTGCGAGCTGTTGTTCGACAATTTTCCTGTGCCAGAGGAAAACCTGATCGGAGGCGTGGAGGGTGAAGGATTCGCGCAAGTGATGACCGGCCTGGAGAGCGAACGGATCAACGTAGCGGCGCGAGGATTGGGCGTTGCACAAGCCGCTTTCGATGAAGCGATCCGCTACGCGCAGCAACGGGTCACATTCGGAAAAGCCATCGCCCAGCATCAACTGATTCAGGCGAAACTGGCGGATATGGCCACGCGCATCGAGGCGTCACGCCTGCTGATCGAATCCGCCGCTGAAAAGAAGAATCGGGGCGAGCGCTGCGATCTCGAAGCCGGCATGGCCAAATTATTCGCGACCGAGACGGCGGGTGAGGTGTCACTGGAGGCGATGCGCATCCTGGGCGGCAACGGCTATTCCAAAGACTTTCCGGTTGAGCGCTTCTATCGTGACGCTCCGTTGTTGATGATTGGCGGAGGAACCAACGAATTGCAGCGCCTGATCATCGCGCGACGTCTACTCGAAAAATATAAAATCTAGGCGGGGCGGCCTTACGGCATTAAGAAACTAAGCCCAGGCCATCCGTTCGCGTAGAGCGGTAATGTGCGCGACGTGATGACGGCTGTGCCACGCATACATCGCGAGCGTGTGGTCGAGCCGCATGATACCGATCGCGGGATGCCGGTATTGACGTGCGAATTGCTGGTCGGAGAGCGACTCGAGCAGGCACACCCATCGCTGATGCAGCGCCTGAAGCATCGCGAGCGAAACCTCGACCGGCGTCGTCGCCGTATCGGCGAGCTGCGCCCACGCGGCTTCATCGTAGGGTTTAATCGTGGGCTCATCTTCGGTGAGCGCCAGCTTGAAGCGCGTATACGCATTAAGGTGGCTGTCGGGCACGTGATGAACGAGCCGGCGCACGGTCCATCCTTCCGGGCGATACGGCGTGTCTAACTGCTCGGCGGTCAGTCCCGCGACTGCGGCGCTCATCTTTGCAGGCGCAGCGCCGATGTCATCAATCCATGGCCGGCGCTCCTGGCTGGTGCTCGACGACTTGGGGAATGAAAATTTCCCGATCGGATAACGAAGCGTTTCCATTGACGGCGTGGCCATTGGTGATCTCCTGATCTTTGTATTGAAGTTGATACAGCTTCCAATAAATCCCTCTGACGGCCAGCAGTTCCTGGTGCGTCCCGCTCTCCCGCAGTTGCCCTTTGTGCATCACGAAAATCCGGTCCGCGCGTTGGATGGTGGACAAGCGATGCGCGATGACCAGTGACGTCCGGCCTTCCACCAGCCGTTCGAGCGCCTCGCGCACGCGGAACTCGGTTTCGGTATCGACGCTGGAGGTTGCCTCATCCAGAATCAGAAATCGCGGATTGTGCGCCAGGGCGCGCGCGAAACTGATGAGCTGCTTCTGCCCGGTGGAAAGACCGGTGCCACGCTCCCGGACCGGCTCCGCGAATCGATTCGGAAGCGAATGCACGAAATCGAGAAGATTGACTTTCGCGGCGGCGTCTTCGACGGCTGCATCCGCGATTCATTCGGAACCCAGCCGTATATTCGAGCCGACCGTTCCGGTGAACAGATATGGGTCCTGCAAGACGATGCTGAAGTAGCGGCGCAGATCCTCGAGCGCGAAGCTTCGAATATCCACGCCGCCGATCCGGATAGATCCCCTCTGAATGTCGTAGAAACGCAGGAGCAGATTCGTGAGCGTGGTCTTGCCGGCTCCGGTGTGACCCACGACGGCGATAGTCTCACCCGGCTCGATTCGGAACGTGACGTCGCGCAGCACCCAATCCTCGTCCTTATAAGCGAACCAAACGTGATCGAATTCGACGGATGCGGCGCTTTTCGGAAACGCGGCCGGAGCGGCGGGGGACGTGATTTGAGCGGGCGTATCGAGCAGCTTGAAAACCCGCTCGCTGGCCGCCATCGCGGATTGGAGGATGTTGTATTTGTCGCTCAAATCCTGAATCGGCCGGAAGAACCGCATTCCGTACTGAAAGAACGCCACGAGCAC
>JBEKBK010000713.1:0-3443 GCA_050015435.1 Bryobacteraceae bacterium | reverse complement strand
CCCGTTGCCGCCCACATTTCGGTATTTCTTTCATCCGTCGTTCGGCCGGGATCGCGATAACCGGCCGGCATGACGCCGATGATCTGATACAGGTCGTTGTCGAGACGTACATTTCTACCCAAAACTTGCGGGTCGCCTCCAAAAGCCCTCTTCCACAACCCGTCGCTGATGAGAACTTCCAGAGTAAATCCGGGCGTGTGATCCTCGGGGTTGAACGAGCGGCCCAACTGCGGCTTCACCCCCAGTAGCGCAAAATAATTCGGCGAGACCGCTCCGAAGAAGATCCGCTCGGGCTGAGATGAGCCCGTGAGGTTTACGGACCCGCCCCCCACCGGCGAAACATATTGGAAAATGCCGGAACGTTGAAGATCCTGCCACTCCGGTACCGAAATTCCTACGTCCTTCGCGCCCACGTCGGGAAGGTCATCGATGATGCTTACGAGCTGCTCCGGTTCCGGGTAGGGCAGGGGGTGCAACAGCGTGGCATCCACGACGCTGAAAATCGCTGTCGTGGCTCCGATGCCCAAGGCAATCGTCAAGACCGCGATGGCGGCGAAGCCAGGAGACTTGCGCAGCATGCGCAAGGCGTAGCGCATGTCCTGCCAGAACTGCTCCAGCCAAACCAAACTCCACACGTCGCGAGCCTCTTCCTTCACTCGCGTCACGTTGCCGAACTTCCGCAGCGCCGCATAGCGCGCTTCCCCCGGCGACATGCCACGGTCGATGTTGTCCTGCATCTCCATCGCGATGTGCTCGCGAATGTCCCGGTCGAGATCGTCCATCATGCGCTCGCGGCGTCTCATGATTCACCTTCCTGCTCCGCCGGCCGGAGAATCCGCGCGATCGCTCCCGCCAGCTTGTCCCACTTGCCGGTCTCGACCGCCAGTTGACGCCGCCCCTTGGCCGTCAGCCGGTAGAATTTGGCCCGGCGATTGTTCTCCGAGGTGCCCTCCTGGACCGAGATCCATCTCCGCTTGATGAGCCGGTGCAGCGCGGGGTACAGCGACCCCTGCTCGACCTGCAACACATCGTCGGACCTGAATTCGATTGCCTTGGCGATGGCGTGGCCATGCGCCGGCCCCAGCAGCAGCGTGCGGAGAATCAGCAGGTCCAGAGTGCCCTGCAGCAATTCAATGCGTTCTCGTAGCTCTTTAGTAGACATACTAGGTGAAGGTACAACCCTTCCGGTAGAATGTCAAGGTGAATAATGTTCTTTTCCGGGAGTCGACGATTGCCGCTTTGCACCTGGATGCGAGAGCGCAAATCTGAGGGAGAACCGCAGACCTCCCGCCAGCGCGGGACGGAGGCGTGCGCTATGCCTGCTTCGCGCCACGACAAGAACTGCGGGGGCAGTAGTATAATGGGCGAATAGCGAGAAGGGCTTCTTGGTGGAGGAGAATTCAGATGAACAAAATCGGGCGGCTCATTGCTTGCGCGCTGTTTCTCATCCTGACCTTGTGGGCTCCCGCATCATCGCTTGCGCAAAGCCCATTCAACGGCACATGGCGCATCAACATGGACCAAACCAAGATGTCACCCAAGCCTGTGGTCTTTTCGGTGAACCACGGCATGTATGACTGTTTCCATTGCAACCCGCAGATCCACGTGAGGGCTGATGGGCAGGACCAGTCCGTCAATGGCCAGTCTTTTGACACGATCAGTGTGCGTGAAGTTGATCCCCGGTCGATCGTAAGCACGACGAAAAAGAGCGGGAAGACGATGACCGAGCGGGCATACACCGTGTCTGACGACGGCAACACTCTGACGGTGAAGATAATGAGCCATCAGGAGAACGGCGGTCAACCGGTGAGCGAGGAAGTGACGCTCACGCGGGTAGGAAAAGCACCTGCCGGAGCGAATGGAACCTCTGGCTCGTGGCGAATCAACAAGGTCAAAGGGAGTGAAAATGACCTCATAACGACATACAAGACCAGCGGCGATGAGCTGAGTATGTCCGCACCGACAGGCCAGAGCTACACTGCGAAGCTGGACGGTGAAGATCACCTAGTCAAGGGAGAGTATGGGTACAACTCTGTCTCTCTGAGGCTCGTTAACGACCGCAGGATAGAAGAGACGCACAAGCTGGATGGCAAGGTAGTCGAAGTGGTGAAAATGACCGTCTCACCCGATGGGAAGAGAATGACGATAGTCGTGTCGGGAAAGTTGACAAGCGGAATGTCAACATTCGTCGCCGAGAAGCAGTAGTTGCTCCCCCGCTTTAGATTTAAATTTCAGGATTTTGCGCCCAACACCGGCCCTATCGAGATCAAGAAGGCGAATTCCTGTTTCATTTACCAGCAAGCGTAGCCCGGACCTGTTCTGCAGGTCCGCGGTTTTTCACGCTCGCCAGCGCTTCGGCGTGGGGTGTGATTTGAATCAGCAATGCAGCGCGTCCGCCGTATGGAGCCGGTGCCTGGCGAGAGCCCGCACGGAAAGCAAGCAGTTAGCCAGGACTCTCTAATTGGAAGGAATTCTTGCGTTTGTTTTGCGCAGCCGGTCTGCGAGAACCTTCATCACCGCGAGCCCGAAGAACGGAGTCTCCTGCACCATAAACTCAAACCGACGCCGATCGACCACCACCAGCCGGCAGTCGGTCTTTGCAACGACGGCCGCGCTGCGAGGTTCGTCGTCGATGAGCGCCAATTCACCGACAATGGAGCCCGGGCCAGCAGTTTCCAGAAGTGTGCCCGATCCGTCCAGGATTTCGACTTCCCCTTCGGTAACGATGTACATTGCGTCTCCAGGATCTCCCGCCTTGAAGACAAATTTCCCGGCGGCGAAGCTCAGCCCTTCCTTGTCACGAAACAGATTGAGAAATAGATTGTGCCTGGTCATGTGCTTTTCTCATCCTCACTTGCCGGAATTTGTTTCTTGCCCTCTCGGCTGTTGGGAGTACACACCCCATCGGGCCGGTGCCCGCGAAAATCAGGGTTTGAGGGTTTGCAATGCAGGCTGGGCTTTTTCCACCACCTCAGCCGGTAGGAAGCAGCTGAATTGTAAGAGAAACCTGCTTCCCGATCCCATAATCCCTCTCCCTCTTCGGTGGCACGGGTCGCGACGCGGAAGGCCCCACCGGACGCCACCCTTCTTGCCTGGGGCCACAGAAGGAAGAAAGGTGCGGAAAAGGGTTCAACGAACCACTTGAAGATCTGGGCACTAACTGAATTCCCCCCGAATGTATTGCTTGGTGTGGTCTTCTTTGGGGTCTTCGAATAGCTGCTTGGATTCTCCGAGCTCCACGAGATAGCCGGTACGGCCACCCTGGGTCGTATCGACGTAGAGGAACCCGGTGACGTCCGAGACGCGCAGGGCCTGATGCAGGTTGTGCGTGACGATGGCAATCGTGTACCGGGTCTTCAGTTCGAGCATCAACTCCTCAATCTTGCGCGTAGCGACGGGGTCCAAGGCGGAGCAAGGTTCATCCATCAGCAGCACTTCGGGCT
>JBEKBK010000712.1:0-3449 GCA_050015435.1 Bryobacteraceae bacterium | reverse complement strand
CATCGGCCGCCTCCCTCCGCCCCTCGAACGCGACTGTAAAGCATGTACACGCCGGCTACAATCAAAAGCACCGGCCAATAGTGCAGCAGGACCCGGAGTTGCAGAATATTAAGATTATCGAGCAGGAAGATGACCCCAATCGCGATCAGAACAAGCGGCGCCACTGGGATTCGGGACGCTCCTGGCTTGGTCGGGATCAAGCTGGAGAATTCGTCCACTGGCTCGCCTTGCTGCCGCCGCTTGGCCGTATGATACGCCTCGAAAGGCATGTAGATCCAAAACCCGACCATCAAGAAAGCAAGCAAGGGCTCCAGGTTTCCCGGCGCAGAATCCAGGATGCTGATGATCAGCCCGACCATGATCGCGTGAACCAGGCCCTTGGCGTACTGGCCGTTGTAAATCGCGCCGACACCAGGAATGAAGCCAAGCCCGAACGCAAGTCCGGGTGACACATCCGGATTTGGTATCGGAGGTGGAGTCGCGGACGTGTAAGGCGACGCCGTGTACGGCGACACATCAACCGTCGTCAGACTCTGGCCCGGCGCAGTGGTCGTTGGAGTTCCGGTGCTCATCGGTACATGTTCCTCACAATAGATAGTCCCCTGGGCAGCCCGAACGCTCCCTTCATCGAGCGCCTTTCCGCAAGCCCGGCAATACCCGACAATCTTGGCTTCCGAGCTCATTTCGTCTCCGCGCCATCATTCGGACTGGCGTTTGGCGGGTTCGTGGCGGCCGTTTGTTCGTCGGTCCATTCCTTCAATTGCGTCTGAATTTCAAAAACCAGGCGCAGGTTCTCGTAATACTTGACCGAACGCTCCCAGGTTCGATGGACGCGGTCTTCGGCGGCCATCCAGACTTTCACCGGGTCCAGATCCGACGGGCTTAGCTGCCGCACCTCGATTCCGGACAGGCGGCCAAGCATGGCGAACGAAAGCACCGTCATAGCCATGCCCATGGCGTACCGCGGCTGAAGAATGGGCTCCAGCCACTGGCCGAACAGGCGTCGCGTCCAGGAGGGCTTCACGGCGGCATGACTCGATCCGCTCGTAATCTCGTAAAGGATGCGCGTCACCAGCTCCGGAGGCGGATCAACCGTGGAAGCCCGCTCCATGAACGCGATTGCGCCAGAGGCGTCTTCCGCCAGTTCTCTGCATTGGGCACACTCGTTCAGATGGTTTTCGAGCGCGGATTTCTGCTCCATGTGGAGAGTTCCCTCCACATATTCGGCGAGCAGAATTTCCACGTCCGCGCAATTCATCAAAGAACCACCTTCTGGCGCCGGAGAACGCGGGCCAACTCGGCCCGCCCGCGATTCAATCTAGATTTTACGGTACCTTCCGGAACGTTCAGCACTTGAGCAATTTCTTTATATTCTAGTTCTTCCAGATCGCGCAAGATCACCGTCTCGCGCAGCTCCGGAGAAAGCTTTTGCAATGCGCCCTGGAGCAGATCACTCGCTTCGCGGCCGGCCACCAGGCCGTCGGTCCGGGATGACATTGAGGTCTTTTCTTCGAGCATCGGCAGTTGTTCTTCAATCGAATCCGTCACACGTTCAAGCTTGGTTCGACGGTAGTGATCAATTAATAGATTTCTGCTGAGCCGCGCGAGCCATACTGCAAAGGAACCCTCGCCCGATCGAAAACTCTTGAGCGATCGGAACACTCGCAAGAAAACCTCCTGCGTAAGATCCTGCGCCTCGGAATCCGAGCCGGTGAAGCGATAACAGATGGAGAACACACGGCGCGTGTGGACCTTCACCAGATCCTCCCAAGCGGCCTCTTCGCCACTCAGGCAACGCTCGACTAATTGTTGATCGGCGTCCAAAGAATGTTCCCGCGGTTCACGGGTTCGAAGGGCGGGCACCCAATTCTCTATCATCCCAGAGAACCCGAGACCGTCTTGGGCACAAAAGCGAGATGTCGTGGTAATCTGTCCAACTGTGGCAAGCGACGCCATAAGTATCTTCTTTTCCAGAACCGGACTACAATCCGGCAATTCAGGTTCCATTAGCGTGAACGAAGATCCGGCATGAGAAGTTCGAACTTTATGAGCCCACTGTTTTCATTGAGGCAACCGTAAGCCTTTGAGCAAGAGACACCTGGGCGCTGGAATCGCCGCCTTGGCCGCGCTCGCTGCGGTGCTCTTCGTGGTCCATCGGTTACGTACTTCCGGGTTTGCCTGGAAAGAGTTCGCGGCCGCGCTCACTCAGGTGGATTGGCGTTGGCTTGCGCTTTCCATGATTCTGGTGATGGCGACCTACGCCGGACGGGCATTGCGCTGGGAAGTGATGATCCGTCCGCTGCGCGCGGACGCTAGCCTATGGAGACTCCTCAGCGGCACCGCGATCGGATTCACGGCGGTAGTCCTCTTCGGCCGCGCCGGAGAACCCGTGCGCCCCTATCTGATCGCCAAGAGCGAGGGCATCTCCTTCTCGAGTCAGATCGCGGCTTGGCTGGTGGAACGAATCCTCGACTTGCTCATGATCCTGTTGATTTTCGGGATCGCGCTGACGCAGATCGCGCATAGCACCGTTCAGCCGGGTCCAAGAATCCGGGTGGCGCTCCAGGCGGCAGGCTACACGGCGGGGCTGACCGGCATCGCCTGCCTCGCACTGCTGATCGCCATGCGGCAGTTCCGCGGACGTTTGCAGCAACGCCTGCTGGGAGCGCTGTCTTTTCTCCCGGAGAAGGCGGTCAGCCGGATTGCCGGGTTCCTGGCTTCCTTTGAAGACGGAATGCAATGCATGCGCAGCGCTGGATCGACGGTGTTACTGTTCGCGTATTCGATCGTCGAATGGCTCGTGATCGCGACCGCTTTTGCCTGCGTTTTCAAGGCGTTTCCGGCCACGGCCAGTCTGGGGATAACGGATGTGGTGATCCTGCTCGGGTTCGTGGCGTTCGGCAGCGCTCTCCAGATTCCCGGCGTAGGCGGCGGAATGCAGATCGTGACGGTGCTGGTTCTGACCGAATTCTTCGGGATCGGCCTCGAAACTGCTACGGGAATCGCCCTGGTCTTGTGGATCGTGTCGTTCGTGCTGATCGTTCCGATCGGTCTGGCCCTGGCGTTCTCGGAAGGAATTAAGTGGCGGAATTTGAGGCACCTGGACGCATCCGGTACCATGGAAGCACACAACGGAGGACATAACCCGTGACATGTCCGTTTTGCGCTCATCGTCACGACCGGGTGATCGATTCGCGGGAGAGCAAAGAGGGCGACGTGATTCGCCGCCGCCGGGAGTGCTTGAAATGCGAACGGCGATTTACTACCTATGAACGGAGCGACGAAATCCCGTATATGGTCGTCAAACGAGATGGGAGGCGGGAAAAGTTCGATCGCCAGAAGTTGCTGGAAGGTTTGCTAAAGGCTTGCGAAAAAAGGCCGGTACCTATGGCCAAACTGGCCGAACTGGTGGACGAGGTGGAATCCAAGCTCTCAGACACAGGAGAGCG
>JBEKBK010000711.1:0-3453 GCA_050015435.1 Bryobacteraceae bacterium | reverse complement strand
TCGCGTATCACAAGGCCGACAAGGCTATCCAGAATATCGTTGCCCTGCTTGCTGCGGCGTGATGTTAGCTGCCAGAATGTTGAAGCATTCTTGTTTACAATCTCTGACCTAAGAATCTAAGGCGGAGGTGGCGGTGGAAGCCGTCTTCGAAAGAATGAAGCGCTCCTTGGGCCGCGGTGAGCGCATTGAATTGCGCGGCTTCGGGATCTTCAAGGTGTGCCCGCGCAAGACTGGCATCGGACGCAACCCGCGCACCGGCGCGCAGGTCGCTATCCCTCCCGGCAAGGCTGTACGCTTCAAGCCCGGCAAGGAACTGCAGACGTTGCAATAGCCACAGAGAGAGCATAAAGCTGCCTCCGAGGGCAGACTCGGCCAACTGGAAGCGGTTGGCCAAAAACAAACTTCCGGATTGCCCGTCACTCAGGAGTTGGAGCATTTCCTGACCCACAGCGGTAGACTTATTCATACTGATGGGGCTCTCTCCCGGCGACAAACTCGGGCACTACCAAGTCATCTCGTTGCTGGGGGTCGGGGGCATGGGGGAAGTCTACCGCGCACTCGATACCAAGCTGAAGCGCGACGTGGCGCTCAAGGTTCTGCCTGCGACGTTCCTGCGCGATCCCGAACGCATGGCGCGCTTCCAACGCGAAGCCGAAGTTCTGGCGTCGTTAAACCATTCCAATATCGCGCAAATCTACGGCATCGAGGAATCGAACGGCGACCGGGCATTGGTGATGGAGTTGGTCCCTGGCCAGACACTTAAAGGGCCGCTCCCGCTGGAGACTGCACTCAATTACGCAAAGCAAATCGCAGAGGCGCTAGAAGCGGCGCACGATAAGGGCATTATCCACCGCGATCTGAAGCCGGCCAACATCATGATCACGCCGAAGGGCCCCCAAGGGAGCAAGGTCAAGGTGTTGGACTTCGGACTGGCCGCAGTGACGCAGCCGTCTGTTGCACGCGACGGCGATGGCACCAATTCCCCGACGCTGACCATGCAGGCGACGCAGGCGGGCGTGATCATGGGGACGGCTGGATATATGAGTCCCGAGCAAGCCGCGGGAGAGTTGGTGGATAAGCGGGCGGATATCTGGTCGTTCGGTGTGTTGCTGTGGGAGATGCTCGTGGGACAAAGGATGTTCACGGGCAGCACGGTCGCACACATTCTGGCTTCGGTCTTACAAGGGCCCATCGATTTTGAAAAGCTCCCCAAGGAGACTCCGCGCTCGATTCGCGATTTATTGAAGCGCTGCCTGGACCGCGACGTCAAGACTCGTCTGCGCGACATCGGTGAGGCTCGGGTTGCGATCGCAAGGTATTTGGCGGACCCTGCAGCGCTACAGGTCTCTGAACTTCCATCGCCCTTCGGGCGTCCGCGACGCTCAACACTCGCCTGGAGCACGTCTGCGGCCTTCGCTCTTTCTGCGTTCTCACTCGGCTACGTTGCCTATCGCCATGGCACGGAACCGCCGCCTCCGGTTCTCCGATTCACGGTCCCGCCTCCCGCGAACGGAGTATACTCTCCGATCGGCTTGCCGGCGGTTTCGCCCGACGGCCGCCGCCTCGCCTTCGTGGCCCGCGTTGAGGGGAAGAACGAGCTGTGGGTGCGCGATTTGGATTCGCTTGCCTCAAGGGCTCTCTTTACAGAAAACGTTTCCTTTCCCTTCTGGTCGCCCGACAGCCGAACCCTTGGGTTTTTCTCCGGCGGCAAGCTTAAAAAAATCGATGCCTCGGGCGGCCCGGCACTGACCCTTTGTGATGCTGCGAGCGTTGGCGACGGCGGGGCATGGAGCCAGAACGGTGTGATTTTGTTTACGCCGAGCAACGTAAGTCCGATCCTGCGGGTCGCGGCAGCGGGCGGCAATCCGATTCCCGCCACGTCGCTGGACAAGGGATCGGAAGAGGCCGGGCATCGCTTTCCTTGGTTCCTGCCGGACGGACGTCATTTCCTCTACACAGCCGCGTCGGCCGATGAGGAGAAAACCGCGATCTACATTGGCGACTTGGAGTCCAAGGAGCGCCACAGGCTGATGTTCGCTAAGTCGAACGCTATTTATGTGCGCCCCGGCTACCTTTTGTTCCTGCGCGAGCGCACGCTCATGGCGCAGCCCTTCGATGCCGGGAGGTTACAAACAACCGGTGATACCTTCACGATAGCCGAACAGGTCGATTTCCAACCGGCACGCGCAAGCGGCGATTTCTCAGCTTCTCAGACTGGAGTGCTTGTTTATAGTTCGGGTGCCATGAGCATAAACGTGCAGCTCACCTGGTTCGACCGGTCTGGCAAATCGATGGGAACCGTCGGCGCCCCGGGCGACATGCAATGGCCTGCGATCTCCCAAGATGGCAAGGCTGTCGCTTTCGATCGCCAAGATGCGCAAACGGGCTTCTACGATATCTGGCTGCGCGACTTGGCCCGCGGCAGCGAATCCCGGTTCACGTTCAATTCAAGGAACAACCAGTTTCCGGTGTGGTCGCCCGACGGCAATTATATTGCGTTTAACTCCGATCGCAACGGAAACTTCAGCGTATACAAGAAAGCCACCAGCGGTACCGGCCAGGACGAAGTCGTGGACAAGGATGAGGTGACCAAGCGCCCCACGGACTGGTCCACCGACGGACATTATCTGTTCGAAGAGACAGGTTCTGGTACGCCAAAAACTTTGGACGACATCTGGGTGGCGCCGATGGCCCCGGAGGGTGGCGACCGCAAGCCCTATCCTTACCTGCGAACCGAGTTTGTCGAAGGCTTAGCGAAGCTGTCACCGAACGGAAAGTGGCTGGCCTACCACTCGAATGAAACCAAACGGAGCGAGATTTATGTCATGACGTTTCCGAACCCGGGAGGTAAGTGGCAGATCTCCAACAGTGGCGGCAACATGCCAGTCTGGAGCAGGGATGGCAAAGAACTATTCTTCGTCAGTGCCGATAACAAGATGATGGCGGTCGATATCAAGGGAACGGGCGGCAGTCCGGAAGCCGGAGTTCCGAAGGCCCTATTCGACGTACGGGTTCCCGGCTACGCACGGTTCGATGTCGCTAAAGACGGAAAGTTCCTCATCCCGATACCAGTCGAGCAAAGCGCCAGTGCACCGATAACCGTAGTCGTCAACTGGACCGGAGAGTTGAAAAAATAAGGCGGAAGCCCTTTGGATGGATTAACCGAGTGCTCCCATCCGCGACAGTAAATTTTTGGACGGAACCAAGACTCTACGCCAAACGCGACGCTGAAAAACTAGGGGACGGATAGGCCGTGATTCAGAAACTGGCCGATTATTTGGGCTAAAATCGTTCCACGCAGTATGCCATTGGCCGCCGGGACACGTTTAGGCAACTACGAAATCGTTGGCCCGCTGGGGGCCGGCGGGATGGGCGAGGTGTATCGGGGGCGCGACACCAAGCTCGACCGCGAAGTAGCGATCAAGGTTCTGCCCGCCGCGTTTGCCCAACATC
>JBEKBK010000710.1:0-3501 GCA_050015435.1 Bryobacteraceae bacterium | reverse complement strand
TGAGGGGCAGGGCAATCACCGCATGGGACTTCTGCTTTGGATGAGCCATCCCTGCTGGCCCTCCTTCGTTTGGCAGACCTACGACTATTACTTTGAGCCGACGGCTGCTTATTTTGGCTGCAAGAAGGGCTGCGAGCCGCTTCACATCCAATGGAATCCGGTGACCGAGAGCGTCGAAGTCGTCAATATCAGCGGTGGAAATGTGCAGGGTCTGACCGCTGCCGTCGAGGTGCTGGACATGGACGGAAAGAAAGAGTGGGAGAAGTCTATCACTCTGGATAGTCAAGAGGACAGCGCCAACTCGTGCATGAAGATGGAGTATCCGTCCGAGCTGACTCCGCTGCATTTCCTACGCCTGTCCTTGACCCGCGGAGCCGATACCATCTCTACAAACTTCTATATGCGGGGTCCTACGGAAGGCAACTATCGAGCGATTCGACAGTTGCCGAAGGTTAAGCTGGAAGCGTCCACGGACGTCACGCGCCAGGACCATCGCTGGCATTTAGCCACCGAACTGCACAACCCATCCGGCCTTCCGGCGTTGATGGTCCGGTTGAAAGCCGTGCGGGAGAAGAGTGGGGACCGCATCCTGCCGGCAATCTATAGTGACAACTACATCGCCTTGATGCCTGGCGAACGCCGGACGATTCGAACCGAACTCGAACACGCCGACACCCGGGGCGAGACGCCCCGGATCGTGGTGGAAGGGTTCAATGTGCGGATGTAGGGGCGAGAGGCAGCGCGACTAGACATCATTATCGGGCGCCTTCAGAAGCTCCTCTTCGGGCTCGATGTGCACCAGCACCTTGGCGACGCGATCGACATCTGCGCGCACCCGATCCTCCACCTGGTGGGAGATGCCGTGTCCCGTGCGGACGGTGATATCCCCTCGTGTGACAACATGAAGTTCGACGTAATACCGGAATCCGACCTTGCGCACGAAGCATTTATCGAGCCCGATCACGCCAGGAACCGCGGTTGCCACCCGGCGTACCTGCTCTTCAATGTCGGGAGAAGGTGCGGTGTCCAGAAGTTCGGCCAGGGGTAGCCGGAGTTGGCGCCCGGCGTTAAAGAGAATCACACAGGATGCGCAGAGGGCGGCCCAATCGTCTGCGGCGTAATTCTTCGTCCAAAGCGCCACGGAGATTCCAATGAAGGCGAACGCGGAGGTTATGGCGTCGCTGACGTGGTGCCACGCGTCGCCCCGGACGGCGGTACTTTGGATGGCGTTTGCAACGGAAGAGACGAAGCGGGAGAGCAGAACTTTCACCACAACCACGCCCAGCAGAACCCATAGTGTGTACGGGCGAGGAAGCGGGTGCGGAGTGCGAATTCGGAAAATGCTCTCAATCGCGATGGTAATGCCGGCTGCCGCTAATGCCAGGCTGACAACCACTGCCGCGACGGGTTCAGCCTTTCCATGCCCATAGGGATGATCTTTGTCTGGAGGTTTGATCGCCACCCGGAGACCGAAGTAGACGGCGGACGAACTTAACACGTCCGCGAGCGATTCGATTCCGTCGGCGACCAGCACAAAGGAATGCCCGAGTACTCCGGCGACACATTTGCACATCGCGAGAGCAAAATTCGACGTAATGCTGACGAGCGACGATTTCAGCCCTCGCTGGACCTGATGTTCGACTTTAAGAGCTTCCGCCATTGTGGGGTTGCACAAAAACCTTTGTGCCTAACGAATGCTTTCCCGATTCTATTACCAATGCACGCGAATCACAAATAGGGCTCTCGGCGATGGCCGGAATTGCATTCCGATGCGAAAGCTCCTATGGTATCAAGGCGATTCTGCGCTTCAAGTCTGTAAAACGACTGGACAGATTTAAGCATACCCGTCTGAGGAGCCCGCCAATGAAAACCGTCCTGGTCAGCTTAGCAGCAGTCCTCTTAGCAGTCGTGGTAGGCATTGTCCTATTCTTGCGCGTAATGGCAAGACCTTTGTACGAGCCGGGAATGGTAGCCCGGGGTGAAGGGCTTCGTGGTTCCCTAACACCGCCGTCCCAGTCTGGCGCCCAGACTTGGTGGGAGGTCGAGAGCGACATCAGGCTTTATCATTTCTCCGAGGGGCAAGGGGAGAATGTGCTAATCGTTCATGGCGGCCCAGGTTACCCGATCCGTGCCACCTGGGCGGGGCTCAAGCCGTTGGCGGCGAACTATAAATTCAACTACTACGATCAACGCGGTTGCGGGAAATCAACCCGGCCCATCGACAGATTCTCATCTCCCAACTTCTATTCGAACATGAAGACGCTCGACAGGACTTTGGGCTTAGGGGCCCAGATTGCGGACATCGAGCGAATCCGGCAGATCCTGGGGGAAGAGAAACTTGTACTGATCGGGCATTCGTTTGGCGGCTTCCTGGTTTCGCTCTACGCAGCGGAGTTCCCGCAACGGGTGAGGGCCCTGATTCTGGTGGCGCCGGCCACCTTGCTCGTGATGCCGTCCGAGGAGAGCGATCTCTTCGATCAGGTCGGCGATTTACTGCCCGCCGCTATGAAGAACGACTACGCAGACTTCCGCAAGCGGTACTTCGACTTCGGCCATCTGTACACAAAAAGCGAAGCAGACCTCGCGGCGCTCAACCGCGAATTCTCTAAATATTATGTGGCAGCACTGCGAGCCAGGAATCTAACTCTGCCTGCCGTGAGCGAGGGAAACGAAAATGGCGGCTGGATGGTCTACGCGATGTACATGAGCATGGGAAAGCGGCACGATTACCGGCCGGCTATGAGCCGAGTGACAGCTCCCGTGCTGGTGGTACACGGCGCTCTTGATTTGCAGACCGAAAAGGCCGACCGGCTCTATGGGAGCAGTTTCCCGAACTCATCCCTTGCCTTGGTTCAGGGCGCGGGACATTTCATGTATGACGAGCAGCCAGAGGCGTTCTCGCAGATCGTGGAAAGGTTCCTGAACGCACACCGTTAGGCCCTACGCGCGGGTCCTGCCCGGCCTATGAAATGCAAAGGCAACTGCCTTGTGCGTCTTTCACGGCTGCCTGCTCACGCCGCGGAGGGCTTGGTGAGTGGCATATTGAAGTGGTTCGCCTCCCGTTGAGCGTCCACGACAGCGAGAGCGGCAATATCGACGATTTCTTCCACGGTCGAGCCGCGTTGCAACACGTGGACCGGTTTCGAGAGTCCCATCAGCACCGGGCCAAGCGCTTCCGCGCCGCCAATGCGCAGCATGAGCTTATAGGCCACGTTGCCGGCTTCAAGGCTGGGGAAGACCAGAACATTGGCCCTCTGCTTCAGGCTTGAGAAGGGGTATTCTGCGAGTAATTCCGGGACTAGCGCCGTATCCGCCATCATCTCCCCGTCCACCGTGAGCTTGGGATTCCGCCGCTTCACGATCTCAGTGGCTTGGCGCACCTTTTCGGTTAAGGGATGCCGTGTGCTGCCAAAGTTGGAAAATGACAGCATCGCCACGCGAGGCTGAATGCCGAAGCTTTCGGCCACTTCCGCGGAAAGCAGGGCAATTTCCGCCAGATCA
>JBEKBK010000709.1:0-3505 GCA_050015435.1 Bryobacteraceae bacterium | reverse complement strand
AAAACCCCAATAGCAGGAAGGATCGTCACTCTTTCGAGTGATTACAATTCGATGATTCCGCGCCTTAATCCGATGGTGACAGCATGAGTCCGATCGTTTGCGCCCAACTTGTCGAGGATGTTTTTCACGCGGCTCTTAACGGTTTCTTCGGTAATCGACAGCTGTGCGGCAATCTGTTTGTTCGCGTTCCCTGTCGCGATGAGTCGCAGCACCTCGATTTCCTTCGGCGTCAATCCTTCCTCGCCACTGTGCTCGGCAATCTGGGCTGCGATATCGGGAGCGATCGCTCTGCGCCCGGCGTGTACTGTGCGGATGGTGTGAAGCAGTTCCTTATACAGGAGGTTTTTCAGCAAGTAGGCCTGAGCGCCGGCTTTTATCGCACGTATCGCCTGGACGTCCCCGGCGTACGTCGTCAGGACAATGATTCGCGCTTCGGGGAATTCATTGCGGATGGTCATGATCGCGTCAAAACCATCGGTCTCCGGCATCTGCAAGTCCATGAGCGTAACGTCCGGCAGGCATTCCCGGAATTTGGCAATCGCTTCCCGCCCATTCGCCGCTTCGCCGACCAGCTTAATATCGGATTCGGGAAGAAGGAGCGTGGCAATACCTGCGCGAATCAACTGATGATCGTCGACCGCCAGAACGCGAATCGGAGATGAATCGCAGCTCATGAATGCGTCCCCACCTTCCTCTTAAACAGCCGGAACTGGCGGCGAGCGTAACTCTGGTAAGCAATCGAGGCTGGGACAGACAACTCGATCTCCGTGCCGGCCCCGTGCTCGCTCCAAACCTCCAGTTCTCCTCCGATATGCTTCGCGCGCTCGCGCATGCCTCTCAAACCCCAATGTCCGGGCCGCCCGTCCTGACTGAGCACGTTTGCATGGATACCGATTCCATCGTCCCGCACCCGGACCCGAAACCGATGTGGATCATATCGGATTTCGACTTCGATCCGCCGCGCCCGCGCGTGGTGAAAAGCGTTGCGCAACGCTTCTGCGGCAATCCGGTAGACTTCATCCCGCAAGATCGGGTGCAGGTTTTCTGGCGTGCCTTCGACCTCTACCGAAAAAGCAGTTGGATCCTGATCCTCAGCTTTTCGGTCCTCGGTCATTGTCTCACCCAAAGCTTCAACGGCTTCTGCCAAACTGCTGGCGACAACGGTGGACCCGCGGAGATCCTGAACTGCGTCGCGTGCCTCGGTGATAGCTTGTGCGGCGTCATCGAGCGCTGTTTCCAACACCTGCCTCGCATCCGCGGCCCGTCCCGGGAGCAGGTTGTGAGCGGCTTGAAAGCGCAGCAGCAGCCCGTGAAAGCTTTGCAAGAGCGTATCGTGCAACTCGCGGGCGATGCGCGTCCGCTCCTCCACTCGCTCGTCCAGCCGCATATCGAATTCCCACGCAATCTGATGCAGCCTGCGGCGATAGAGTGCCCCCAGCAGAAGCAGAACAGCGATGACCGAGGACGCGCGAAACCACGCCGTGCTCCACCATGGCGGCAGTATGACGATCCGCAAACTCGTCCCTTGTTCGTTCCATGTTCCACGGCTGTTGCTACCCTGAACGTGGAATACATACGCGTCAGGCGACAGCGAATAGGTAATGAATCTCTCGTCGCTCCCGGATTCGTTCCACGATGTGTCCAGTCCCTCCAGCCTATAACGGTAGCGATTCCCGTCAGGGTTGGTGAAGCTAAGAGCCGCAAATTGTATCGACAAAACATTATGGTTGTGAGAAAGCTTCACGGAGTCTGTAAAGGGAATCGCCTGCTTCAACGGAGAATCGCCTCCAATCGGCAGGGGCTTTCCGGCGACTCTCAAATCGGTGATGACTACGGGAGGAGCAAACGGATTATCAACCACCTTGTCCGGGGAAAAAGCTGTGATTCCGGCGTAGGAGCTAAAGAACATCTCTCCGTTACGACTCTTGAATGCCGACGCATAGTTATAGAATTCATTGCCGGCGATCCCATCGGATATGTAATAGTTTTTGAAAGTCTTCTTAGGAAGATCAAGTCGAGACAGCCCCTTGTTCGTGCTGATCCACAGGCTTCCGTTGTTATCTTCCAGGATTTTGCTCACGTTGTTTCCAGCCAAACCGTCACGTTCATAGTAAGCGGTAAACGTCTGGGTAGCCGAATCGAACTGGTCTAGGCCGTTCCTCGTGCCTATCCAAACACTCCCGTTATTGTCGATAGAGATCGAATTTGTTTCGTCATCGCTCAAGCTTCCCGGCTGCGAAATGTGTCGGTAGCCTGTGAACTGCCGGTTAACGGGCGTAAAGTGAACCAGCCCGGTCGCCTGAGTCGCGATCCACAATCCGCCTGCAGAATCCTCCGCAATGTCATGTACCCGCGAATCGGTAGACCCGCGGCCAGCTTTGTATACCCGGAAACTTTGAGTCTGCGCGTCGAATTCGTCCAGGCCGTCCTCCGTCCCAACCCAAATGGTGCCTTTCTGATCGACGAAAATCTTTTGAACGGTATCGTGACTCAACGAGTGAGGGTCGGCTGGATCGTGACGAAAGACTGTGAATTTCCCGGTTTCGCGATCTAGGCGATTCAGTCCGGCGCCGACTGTGCCGAACCAAAGATGCCCGGAGCGGTCCTCAGCGATGGAAATAATCCAGGTACTGGACAATTGACCGGGGCCGCCTGCCCTCCGTTCGAAAGTCATTCTGCCGGTTTTTCGGTCCAACCGGCCTAGCGCCTTAAGGCTCCCAATCCAGAGGAGACCACGACTGTCCTCAAAGATTGAGGTCGTGTAGTTCATATCCAGGCTGTTCGGATCTCCCAGCTTGTGCTGGTAGACCTTGAAGGGCGGAAGGCGGGGCGAAAACCGATTCAGGCCGGCTCCGTTTGTTCCCGCCCACATATTTCCTTCGCGGTCCAGCAGCAGCGCATGAACCTGGTCCCCGCTCAAGCTGTCGGGATCGGCTGGGTCATTGTGGTACCGCTCGAATCGATCGCGGGTCTGGTCAAGTCTTAGTAGACCATTGGACGTTGTGCCGATCCACAGTGCCCTATCCCTATCTTCGACAATCGAGCGGGCGCCCGATTGGAGGGTGTTATCTCTTCCGGTACCGTCCAGAGAGTAGAAGGTCAAAGTACCTTCTTCCGGATTGAGTCGAGCAAGACCGTAGCCGTAGGAAAAAGTGATCCATAGCACTCCGGCGTGATCCTCGCAGAGGCGGATGTCTAGCGCTGGATTTGGGTCACGAACGGGAAAGTCCGGGGGCATTGAAACATGCCGCTGAACTTTTGCGGTGCGGCGGTCAAACAAGTCTACAGCCTTCGTCGTTGCTACCCAAAAGGTTCCGTTTTGCAATTCAATAGCGGCCCTAACCAAGTTACTGCTCAAGCTGGCGGGGTCCTTGGGATCGTGTTGGTACCTGAATTATGCGCAGAACGATCCTCGAAGCGCGTGGTTCGTATGATCTGAGCGTGCGGCGAGCGCGATCGATGTCTCGTTTTGATTCTTTCTGTATCTGACCCGGTTTCCTCCACT
>JBEKBK010000708.1:0-3536 GCA_050015435.1 Bryobacteraceae bacterium | reverse complement strand
GCTGATGGGATCCGCGCTCTTCGGTCAATCCAGTCGTCAGGGAATGAGTCATCCCGATCACATGGAGCATCGCTTAGACAACCCGCAACAGTTGGCTAAGAGCTTCGACGATCCGGCGCGGGATGCCTGGCAGATGCCGGATCGGGTGATCGCGGCATTGGGTTTGAAGCAGGGTGGGATCGTGGCCGATATAGGCGCGGGAACCGGTTATTTCACGGTCCGGCTTGCGAAGTCAGATGCCAAGCCGAAGGTCTACGCGGTTGATATCGAGCCGTCCATGGTAAATTACCTCAAAGATCGCGCAGCCAAAGAAGGACTGAATAACGTTGTCGCCGTGCAGGCCGCAGCGGAGACTCCGAACCTTCCCGAACCAGTGGATGTCGTTCTGCTTGTCGATACCTTTCACCACATCGGCGGCCGCGAAGTTTATTTCCGAAACCTGGCAAAGTCACTTAAGCCCGGCGGCAAGGTGGCAATCATCGATTTCAGACCGGGCGTGCCTGACGGTCCCCCCAAAGAATTTCACTTCACACCCGAGCAAGTGAAATCGGAAATGTCTAAGGCGGGGTACAAATTGACGGCACAGCCTGATTTTCTGCCGCGTCAACAATTCTTGATTTTCGCGTCCCGATAAAAAGGAAGAAGAGTCCACCCGGAGCAAACTATGAACACAAAATTCAGAAACCTGATCAGCGCTGCCGCGCTTATGGTTGCCATCGCGATTCCTCTGCTCGCGCACATGCACGTTGAGAAGACCGCGCCGGCCACCGATTCGACCGTTACGATGCTTCCGAAAATGCTGCAGGTCTGGTTCAACCAGGCGCCCGATATGAAGGTCAGCAAAATGACGCTGACCGGACCGTCGGGACCCGTCGAACTGGCGGCGCCGATGGCGATGGGCAACTCGCTGGCCGCGGAAATTAAGGGCGTGCTCGTAGACGGAACTTATACCGTGACGTGGCAATCGGCCGGTGACGATGGTCACCTGCAAAGGGCTGAGTTCAAGTTCACTGTGAAGCGCTCCATGTAAGGCCGGCGTCGAGATGGAGTGGTCGGCATGGACCTACGAGGCTTTGCCGAAGACAATACTCTACGCCGCTTTATTGGTGATCGGCGGGACGGCGGTGAGCCGCTGGATGGTCGCGACCTTAACAGGGCCTGTCTCTGAATTGGATCAGGCCCTGGAGCGTTTCGGAGTCGTTGCATCCAGCGTGGCCTTGGCCGCGCTATTGCTGCGGGTTTTCGGCCACACCGCAACCGTTTTCGGCGCGGCGGATGCGCTCCATTGGAGCAACATCCGCGTGATCGCAATCGAAAGCCGCTGGGGACAGGCGTGGCATCTTCAGTTCATTGCCGCTGTCGCGGTGATGGCGTGCGCGTTCAGCATCCGGTTGAAACGCCATGCGGGCTGGCTCCTCTACACAATCGCGGCGTTCGCGTTGTGTGCCATGATCCCCCGCCTTGGACATGGGGCCACATCAATCGGACATCTGCTGTTGCACATCCTTCATTTAGTGGGCGTATCTGCGTGGCTGGGAACACTGACGGTCATCGTTTGGCTGTATTTCCGTAATTCACAAGTTCGAGACACGATGGCCATCCTCCTCCAGCGTTTTTCGACGATCGCTCTGCCTGCGGCTGGACTTACGGCCATTACGGGCGTCATCGCGGCAGCGATCTACGTCGAGTCTTTTTCCAACCTGCTCACGACTGCGTATGGCCGGACCTTGCTGATAAAGATCGGAGGGTTCGTATGTATCATGACTTGCGGATGGAGCAATTGGCGGCGCATGCGTACCAGCAAAGCGCCGAGACCGCAAACGTTGATCGCCGAACTGGTCTTCACCGCCGCAGTGCTCGTGATCACAGGTGTCCTCACGGAGACGGAGCATTCTTAGCTGGGTTGAGTCGTGAATGCGAAACTGAACATTATGAGTGATCCTGAGCGATGGCCGTCGCTGCCTCTGAGCGAATGGCAGGAGACGTACCGAACTTTGCATATGTGGACTCAGATCGTGGGCAAGATCCGCATGACGCTTTCTCCCCCTTTGAACCACTGGTGGCACGTCGCGCTCTATGTCAGTCCGCGCGGACTCACTACCGGACCAGTGCCTTGCCCTCCGGGCATATTCGAAATCCAACTCGATTTCCAGAAGCACGCACTCGAGATTTGTACCAGCGAGGGCACCAGCGCCTCTCGGCCGCTCACAGCCAAGTCGGTAGCCAGCTTCTACAGGGGCATCATGGAGGCTCTGGCATCGCTGGGCATTGAGGTGAGCATTAATCCCAAGCCACAGGAAGTGGCCGATCCCGTGCCGTTCGATTGTGATTTCACCCACTGCTCCTATGATGCCGAGTACGCTCATCGGTTTTGGCGAATCGTCGTCTCCACATCCAAGGTCATGCAACAGTTCCGTGCCAAGTTCATCGGAAAGTGCAGTCCGGTGCACTTTTTCTGGGGGAGTTGCGATCTGGCGTGTACGCGCTTTTCCGGGCGGCTCGCGCCGCCGCGCCGCGGCGCGATCAGCGGTCCGGCGTATTCGCACGAAGTGATTAGCGCGGGCTTTTGGCCGGGGGGCGGCGCCGTGGACGGCCCGGCGTATTATGCGTATGCGGTGCCGAAACCCGTTGGCCTCGAAGGCGTAAAGGTGCGACCCGCCGGAGCAAGGTGGAGTCCGGAACTTTCGGAATTCATCCTGATGTATGACGAGGTCCGCTGTGCCGCCTCTCCTGAAAACGGGTTATACGAGTTTCTGGAGAGCACCTACGAAGCGGGTGCGCGTTTGGGCAACTGGGATCGTGCGGCGCTGGAGGCTTGACGGGAAGTCCGGCAAAACTCAGAATCAGCGGGTGGGGATTTCCTGCCGCGCACCCGGCCTGGGGAACGAAGAGCGTTCCAGGAAGAATGGATGTCCGGGTAGTTCAACGATCCGCACTTCCCCTCCTGATCCTTCCCGGTGACTTCGAGTCCGCTTCGCTCAAGTTCCGTTTGATATTCGCGATTGAGCCCGAAGTTACAGTAAAAGGCCTCCATGATCGATCGGCTCGGCAGGCTTAGGCCGCCTTACTTCCGGGCTTGATGGTAACCTCCATCGTCTTTCCAACCAGCGAACAGCTCAGCTGGGTAATGAAGAGGCGGGATGCGTATGGGTCTGACTCGGCATGAGCCGCATCCGTGAACCCCATTACGTTCCGCGCATATTCGATCACCAGATGTTGGAACCCTCCACACGGCGGGCGCGACGGCGCAATATGGGTTGTGGCGCCCCCACAGCAACTCGATCTTCGTTAAGCACGTTTCTTGTGTGCGATTCGAATACGGGAATTCAGTGTCCCCTTTGGTGTTTCGCGCCGATGCTAGCGCACGGTTTTGTACGTTTTGTAGGTGCCACTTGGGGAGAATTCCCCAAGATTGACACCTGAATTATGCACGGACTGAATGCCGAGCGCCGGACTTGATGCGGTGCGATTGATCGGCTGCTGCGCTTCCCGCCACTGAGTTCCACCTCCATCTGGCGATCCCTGTTCGACCTTCC
>JBEKBK010000707.1:0-3563 GCA_050015435.1 Bryobacteraceae bacterium | reverse complement strand
AGCAAGCTCGCCGATGCCAACCGACCGGCCGCTTCCCGCGTTGTACACGCCGCCCGGGCGATTCCGGCAAGCAAGAGCAAGGTCGATCAGGTCGTCAATGAATAAATGGTCCCGGCGAGGACCGTCGTCCTCGACCTCGTAAAACTTTGCGCCCGGATCAAGAGCCTGGCGGATCAGCATCGGCACCAGAAAATGATCAGCCTGCCCGGGACCGTAGAGGTTGAACGGGCGCACGATGGTGACGGCAAGCTGATGCTTATCGCGATAGAAGGCGGCGGTTTGCTCCGCCAGAATTTTGGTGAGCGAATACGGATTGAAAGCTTCGAGGGGATGATCCTCCGCGATCGGAAGCGAGCGCGGATGCCCGTACACATAGGAACTCAGCAACACCAGCGCTGCCTTTTGACGGGCGCAGAAATCGAGAACATTGACCAGCCCGAGCACGTTGGTCTCAAAGAATGGGCGAGGCTCGCGCCAGCTATCGGGCACGTAGGTCCTGGCCGCCAGATGAAAGACGTGGGACACGTGCGGAAAATCCAGCGGTGAACGCGCGATGTCTCCATCGCACTCGGAAAACTCGCGAACTACCTCGCCTTGGGCGCGCAGCCTTGAAACCAGGCGGCGGCCGACGAAACCGCTCGCACCGGTGACCAGGATTTCATTGGACATGACGAAGGAGCCGGGGACGCATGCTCTCGAATTCATCCACCGCTTGCATGTAATCGTCCACGCGGCCGATATCCAACCAGTATCCACGGAACCGTTCGATATGAACCGGCCGCCCTTGGCGCAGGAAATCGAGCATCAGGTCGTCGAATCCGTACTTGCGTCCCTCGGGGATCATCTCGAGTACCGCGCGATTCACCACATAAATCCCCATGCTGACCAAGTAATTCAGCTTTGGTTTTTCCTGAAAGCCCGTGAGCCGATTGCAGGAATCGGCCTCGAGCACGCCGAAATCGACCAGATGTGTCCGTTCCGCCGCACTGATCGTGAAGAGCCGCCCGGACCGAACGTGTTCATCGTAAAGCCGGCCGATATCGGCATCGGTTAGCACATCGCCATTGAGCAGTACAAAATCGTCAGGCAAATCGGGGATCAATTTCAATGGCGCGATCGTGCTGAGCGGAACCGTTTCCAGCGAATAGTCTATCTTCAGCCCCCATCTTGAACCGTCGCCGCAATAGGCTTTGATAATCTCCGCTTGATAATTTACAGCAAGCGTGACCCGGTCGAAGCCGTACATCGCGAGTTGTTGCAAGATCACGGCGAGAATCGGATCGTCGCCCACCGGCATGAGGGGCTTCGGCAGTACGGCGCTGTAGGGACGCAGGCGGCTTCCCTTCCCCCCGGCCAACACCACGGCGCGCTTAGACATTGTAAAGATCGCCTTTGTACCGCCGCAGATTTCGCTCGTCCCCGAACCATTCGCAGGTACGCCGCAGTCCTTCTGCCATCGAAACCCGAGGCTCGAATCCCGTGGCCTCGCGCAGCTTGCGATTGTCGCAATTGAGTCGCAGAACTTCGCTGTTTTCGGGGCGCAGGCGCGCTGGATCCGTCATGATCGTGGCGTCTGAATTCAGAAGGCCCGCAATGCAATGAAACAGATCGCCTATGGAAACCTCGGTGTTAGTGCCGATATTGAACACTTCGCCCGCATGCTGATCCAGTTCTCCCAACGCAAGAAAACCCCGGCAGGTGTCTTCCACGAATGTAAAATCGCGAGTGGTGCTCAGAGTGCCGAGTGAAATTTCACGTTTTCCGGCCGCGAGCTGGATGATGATGGACGGAATCACGGCCCGCGCGGACTGCCGTGGGCCGTAGGTATTGAACGGCCGCGCGATCACCACTGGTAATCCAAAGGACGCCCAAAAGCTGTACGCGATGGAGTCCGCGCCGATTTTGGTCGCGCTGTAAGGTGACTGCGCCTGTAGCGGGTGCTTCTCGTCGATAGGCACGTACAGGGCGGAGCCGTAGACTTCGCTGGTCGATGTGTGAATCAACCTAGCCACACCCGCCGCGCGCGCCGCCTGGCACATGTTCAGCGTACCTCGCACATTGGTGTCGACGAAGCTGTCCGGCGCGACGTAGGAATATGGAATCGGAATCAGCGCGGCCAGATGGTAAACGAGTTCCATGCCCTTCGTGATCTCGCGGCAGAAGTTCGAATCACGAATATCGCCGGTAACCACCTGGATCTCCCGCCGGCAGGGGAGAACTTCGATCCAGCCCCAATCATTGAAGGAGTTGTAGCAGCTCAGCGCCGTGACTTTCGCCCCGTTCTGCACCAGCAGTTCCACCAAATGAGAGCCGATGAATCCGTCGGCCCCCGTAACGAGAACCCGCGCGTCTCTAATCCGCATGCGTCATTTGTCGATGGATCTGCCCAGAGTGTAGGGAAGATTGAAGTGAATCTTGCCCCGCGGCAATTTTTCGCTGCCGATCAACTTGTAGACCTCGATTGTGGGAGTCGCTCCCGCCGGATATGCCCCAATCCGCTGCCATCGGTCCGAGTAAACGCTCAAGGTATCACGGAGTTGTTGATGGGCGGTCATGGCCGGGTGGGGCGAGTCCAGATCGACCACCACAATGGAGACCGGAATACTTTGGAGCAGTGCCATCACTTCCGCGGGGTCGCGTTGTAGAGCATGATAGCGGCCCCCCTCCCAATCACTCTCGCTCAAGATTTTCGTCCCGCGCAGCACGATGTGTTGCGGACGATGATCGGCTTGCATCGCCAGTTCGGAGATCAGCATGCCCTCTCCTTCGCCGGTGGAAGACACCAGGATGATCTGATCGCGGTGTTCGGGCTGGAGAAGGTCATGCGCCACTTCCATGAACCCGCGATGCTCTTTGCGCGGAACCGCGAAGGTCGTACCGGCGAAAAGGAGTAGCGCGATGGCGGCAACCGACCCGTTGCGCCAACCCAGGGGTATGGCCGTGGGCAGGCGCTCCGCCAGCCAGGCGATGCCGGCCGCTAGAAACAACAACAACGGCGCTGCCGCCGCAATCAGGATACGAGGTTCAATGCCAGTCGACGGAATCAATGAATGAAAGGAGACCTCGCCTATGACCAATGTCCCCATAACCGCCCAGATCGTTTCGGTGGGCTTGTCGCGTTGCGCCTGATTATTATGAGAAATCAGGGGCTCGACCACTTTCGCCCAAAACCCGATCGCGGCGAAAAAGAGCAGAACCGGTCCGACGATATTCGTGAGGCTGATGAAAGAGCTCTGGGCGTTATCCAAGCCGACGTGCCGGGAAATGAACCGGGAGAGCATCCCAGAAGACCAGTAGGACCAAGGACCGCCTCCAAGAAGCACGATCAACGGGATGTACCAAAACGCACGGGTCTTCAGCAACGCCCAGCGGCGCAGCACCGCGATAGATAGCGGCACCGCCAGCAGGACCGCCAGCCCGCTGCCCTTGGTGAGAATGCCGGCCACCGCGAATACGGCGAACAGCACGGCGTGCAGAGTTCGGCCAGTATCCAGGAACCGAGCCAGAGCGAGCGCCGCGAATATAGCCATGAGAGCGAGCAGATTGTCGGCCATCACTCGTTC
>JBEKBK010000706.1:0-3589 GCA_050015435.1 Bryobacteraceae bacterium | reverse complement strand
CGCCTTTTGGAACGGCTCCACGCTCTCCATGTATCTTGCCAACGTTTACACCTACAACATGCGCGGCGAGGACATGCGCAGCCTGTCCGAAGCTTGGGATTTTTATGAGGACACCTCAACGAGTCTGCAGCCTGGCAACACCGGAAATTTTGATGATGCCGGAGCGTGGCTCATTCATGCAAAGGTCGCCCCGGAGAATACCAACCTGGTTCGAGCATGGTATCACGCCGAGCAAAACCGCCCGCCCAATCCCAACCGCAAGACCATGGCTTACTGCGAATCCACCGACGGCGGGCGCACGTTCCAGAAGGTTTGCGCCGAGGGTCCCTCCCTGGGCTACACCAACAACCAGATCATCACCGCCTGGACCGGGTATAACGGCAATACGGCTGCGGACTCGGCTGGCGACGGACGCATCGTGATCGTTGGGGATTATTACTATTGCTATTTCCTGCAAACCGGCAGCACGAACGGCTGGAACACGCACGTGGCCCGCTCGCTCGTCACCGATCATGGACGTCCTGGCACCTGGTGGAAGTACTATGATCCGGCGGGAGATGGCCGAACCAACGGCACATGGACGCAGCCCGGTTTAGGCGGGAATTCCAGTTCCCCGTTTCCTGTCAACTATGTTGACATCTGGGGAAGAGAAACGACCTGGAACGCTGATCTGAATCGATTCATGATTGATGATGACGCATACCCCGGTTTGGGCTTCTGCGGAATCTACCTCGACTTCTCGACCGACAACCTGTTTAATTGGCAGCGTCCCCCTTATCCACTGTATCCGTATGAAGGCGTTTATACGAACGCCCCGAACTGGGATCGTGACATCATCCCCGCGAAAGCGTTGATTGCCTATCGCGGGTTCGCCGCCCTTGATGGGAGCACTGACGGCGAGTTTCCCACGGTTGGCAGCACCCGCTTTGGCACTAACTTTTGGTGGGAAATCACTTATCTCAATCCGTATGAAGGTTTTGCCGAGCGATACTTTATGCGCCAGAAAGTGACTCTCTCGCAAACCACCTCGACCGCTCCGCAGGATCAGGTTGGGCGAGTCGAACTCGCGCTCTTTCGTCACCGGGACAACACGGATGATTGGGCCACCACCTACAATACCCTTGGTCACTATCGCAAAATTCAGACCCTCGGTTACCTTTGCAGCGCCAACATTCCCGGCACCGCACCCATCTACGATCTTACCAATTCCGCCTCACAACACCTCGTCAGCCTCGATCCGACGGAAGCGACGGAGTTGACCATGATGGGTTATATTTTCACCAATCAGACCAGCGGTACCCTCCCGCTCTACCGCACACTGGTCTCCGGCATTTATTCCGCCACCACCAACGCGAGCGCCCCCGGCGTGACCGGCCTTCTGGGCTACCTCTTCCCGCCCGTCGGCGACGAAACCTTCGCTTACCGCTACGATGCGACCGAACAGACCGAACTTATCAACGGCGGGGCGGAATTGGTTCCCCTCACTCGCACCGGCCAACAAGGTTACCAGAACTGGTACTCGAGGAGCGACTGGCTTCGGGCACACTGATCCCGCTCACCTACAACCCCGCCAGTGCCTCGGTGTGGATCCCCAACCCTACGCAGGTTTGGACCTCCACCAATGGCCCAACCGGAGCGATGCTCAATGCTTACGGGGGAACCCCTGGTGTCAACAGCAGCGCGGTGCGACAATGGACGGTCATTGACACCGGGACTGCTTATGTCAGCGCGCGGGCTTTCAGCCTGGTCGCCGCCGGGGGCGCCGGAGTCAATGTGCTGATTCAAAAGAACGGCCAGTTGCTCTGGCAATCAACGGTGACGAACGGCCAGAGTTCCGCTCAATCCGTTAGCTTCGGGAACTGGATGACCGTCACCCAGGGGGATGCCATCACCTTCGAGATTGCCCCGCTTTCTTCCACTTCGACGAATGACAACACCTATTTCAAGCCCACCATCTGGTTTCAGTGGGGTTCGCTCTTGTCGAGCAGCCTCGTCTCTGCGCTGTGCTTGCAATCCAACACCGTTTCGGTGCAGTGGCCCAGCAGCGCCAATCAAGTTTATTTCGTCGAATCCTCCTCTAACCTGGTCCCCGGCGCGTGGATGCCGGTCTCTCCTCCCCTCCTCGCTACGCCTCCCACGAATACCTTCGTTATGCCGGGCGCCAATGCCACGTCATTCTACCGTGTGCGGCTAGTGCAATGATCGGAACCGAAATTCACCCTGCATCATACAAACGTATGGGCTGTTGCGTGCTCTTGTTAGCCGCGCTGGTCCTGGGTGCGGAGCTGGCGGTGGCCACGGCGGTTTCAATCCAGCCTGATGTCGATCCCCGTTCTTTCGGCGCGGTAGGCAACGGGGTCATCGATGACGCCCCCGCGCTGCAGGCTGCGCTGGACGCGTGCCAGCAAGGCAGTGTCCTCCGACTCCCTAAGGGCCGCTGGCTGCTTCAATCGGAAACCTTACGCCTGCGCTCCGGCGTAACGCTGCCCGGCGTCGGCCAGAATTCCGTTCTGGTCAAGGGCGCAAAGCCGACCACGGCGCTGGATGCGGTTAATGCCTCAAACATCGTCGTTACCGGGGTATGGTTTGCCGTCGAGGCGTCCGCTCCCGCCGTCATGGAGGGCAGGCTGGCCCATTTCCGGCACTGCCGCCAGGTGAGCGTGCGCCAGTGCAGCTTCGACGGCAACGCCACTAATGGACTGCCCTCGCAGTTTTCCCTGTGCCTATTCGAGTGCTGTAATGACGTGAAATGTCTGGATAACTGCTTTAGCAACGCCGCCGGTTCGGCCACGGGCGTCACCGGTGCATCTTGGGAGCCGGGCTGGGGCCACGGCTCCGAGTTCGCCCGCAACGTCATTGAGGACTATTGCGACACCGGAATCGGTCTCTGGACCGGCGCGTGCGATGCGCACTTGCACCACAATCGCCTGAAGGGTCGCAGGGAGAAATTCACCTCTTTCCCCGTGGGGATTGACGTGGACGGAGGCACACACTCGGTCATCGAGCATAACGACAATGCCGATGGACACATCGCCATCAGGCTTTACGACTGTCATGACGGCGTCTATCCCATAGAGGCCATGGTGGTGCGGGAGAACTTTCTCCATGATCAGCGCACTTACGATGCTTATCATCTGGCTTGGGCCATTAAGCCAAAGAACCCGAAATCGCGGCTGGAAGTCCGGTTCGAGCGTAACCGAATTATGCAACCGGATCCGAACGCCTTGGCGTTCGCGGGCGGCGGCGCGGGCAGGACGATCCTGCATGTGGACGAAAACGAGTTCACCGGCGCGATCTTCTGGAGCTTTGGTTGCTACGCCACCAACGCGCTTGAACTCTTTTCGGGCGCCAGAACCGTGGACTGGCGGACGGGAACGGGAAACAACCACTGGAAGAAGCCATAAGCCATCCACAGCTCCAGCGTCAAAAGGCGAATCGATCTATATCTGGAGGTCTAGCTCTGTGGTACCCCCATTACGCAGATTAGTGATCATACAACCACAACAAGCAATTGATCGGGGTATTGGAGGCATAGGTATTGAGCTTGCTGGTATAAAGCCCATCGCCATTCCAGAGAGTCGATCCGTGA
>JBEKBK010000705.1:0-3591 GCA_050015435.1 Bryobacteraceae bacterium | reverse complement strand
CCGGCAAATCGGTGTATGGAAAGTCCGAGCCGGCCGAGGGGGTCATCTTGTAACCCAGGTTCAGGAGGCTGTACCAGGTGTCTGTTGCGACCACACCCGATTCGCACACTTCAATGAAATCGACCAGCCCGAAAGGCACGTCCAGCGCAAGCCCACGCTGGGCGTGAAACCAATCGCCCAGGTGCGCGTATCCTGAAACGCCGCCCTGCTGGTGCGATTGTTCAAAGACTTCGTGATAAACGAAATAGCTGCCAACGTTGGGATGCAGGGGACTCTTGAGGTTCTCGTGGATCGTGTGGCCCAATTGACCCGTCCGCGGATCTTCCTGTCCGGATACCAGCGTATGTTTGTCGTCCTGACTGTAGTGGCCGGCGCTGCCCCACGCTGGTTGCTCGAAATTCGTGCCGGTAATGTTGCCCATCTGAAGTAGATTGCCGACGTGGACGTCTTCGGCGGCCACCTGGAGCCACACGTTCTTGTCCGCTACTTCTTCTCTTTGCAGGTGGATATGGTCATCGCCCGAGATCCATCCGCGGCTGGGCAAATCGATGTAGCGCTTTAGAGTAATCGGGACTGCCGTCTCGTTGTCTTTTCGAATTTCGAATTTTCCGTAGTAGAGCCGATATTCCGGGCCCCGTGTTACGACCAACTCGTAGATTCCCACGGGAAGCTTAGCATCGTATTGCCCGTTCACATAAAAGGCTAGACGATTCTCTGTCGGCCAGAAGGACCGCCGGACCACCGGCAGCAGACGGATCTTATCTCCGAAACGCTGGATTAAGGGCGCCGAATCCGAAGGAATGGGGGCCCTGCCCGTGGAATCATAAATGCCGGCCCTCACAGGAATTGGTTCCCCGCTATCCGCATCCTTTACCGAAAGCTTGAATTGTCCGAACGCGTCTGGAGCCTTGGTGGTCCAGGTCCGCGATATTGCAATGTCGCACAAGGCCACGCGGCCGTTGCGGCCCGGCCCAACCGCAATATCGATACCTCGAGTTCCCTGCCCCGCAAGCCGTGCCCGATCCAGCTTGAGCGTGATCGTACGCAAGGTGGATCCTGGCATCGCGGGCTCGGGTTGGACCTTGATCGAACCATGCCCCTCACCGCCGTTCTGATCCCATTGGACATCGAACGGCGCGGTCGTCGCCTCCGTGGCATACGTCACGGTGAGATTCACGGTCTCATCAATATCAAAGGCATAAGAATCATCAACGTCAAAGCCGATCATCGTCCCGATGATGCAGGACCGGTGATCGATCAGTTTCATGTCGGCGTGGGTTTGGTTGGGGGCAGAACCAAGCTGTGTGTAACCTACACTCAGGACGTGGCTAAAGTGCTCCTTACGCCAGGGAAGTTCACGAATGGCTCGTGCTTCGGGGTGGGAAATCAGCCCTTGTGGGGCCAGCAGTGCGCCAGCTCCCAACACTAGCAACGACCAAACCCGGCGATGCCTTAGCGTCAGCGTCATGCAGCCTCTTTTTCGTGTTTGCAAGCGTAACGCGTGGCAAGGGAAAAGGCCATTTGAGAAGTCTAAAAAAAATCTGAAAGGACTCTTAGAACTCCTCACCTGCTTTTAAATGAATGGGTTAGTTAATTGAGACTCAGCGCGAAGCCAGGTGCAGGAGTTGTGGGAGCGAAGCGGTTGACTTGATGTTTACTAGCCTCAGTTGAGCGGCGAAACGGGGGTTGGATCGCAACGAATCATAGATCGGGTCGACGCCGGCATAGACGGCGTTAATAAGATGGTTCTTGAAGGTTTTCTCGATCCAGTCCAGCGCGTGCAGTTCGTCGCCTAGACCCATGTACAAGAATGCGATGCCGACAGGCGATACATATTCCATTTGCGACCGTTCGCACAACTCGGCAAGAATCGCTTGCGCGCCGGCCTGGTCGCCGTTCCGCGCGCGCGCCGCCGCATAGAGTCCTAGAGCAAGCGGCTCACGATCGTGGACAAGTTTCGAAGACGCCTCCAACTCCGGAATCGCATGTTGGAAATCCCCCTGAACAAAGTACGCGGTTCCGAGATAGTAGTACGCAACCGAATAGTGCGGATCTAAATCGATGATCTTCCGGTACTCGGCCATCGCTTCATCGTATTGCCTCGCGTAGTACAACATTCGCCCGACTGTGACGCCAATGTCGAGTGACAGGGGGTCGAGTTCATGGGCAATGCGAACCTCACGAAGCGCGTCCTGAAGTTTGCCGGTTGCCGCCAGGTATCCTCCCAGCCGGTTATGCGCGATGGCATCCCGGGGCCCCAACTCAACCGCTCTGCGAAACTCCCGTTCGGCCTGTCCAAAGTTCCAGTCGTGAACCATAGCTATGGTTCCGAGTGCGGAATGAGCCTGAGAAAGCGAATCGTCCAATGCGACCGCTCTCTCAGCGGCGTCCCGCGCCTTTCGATACGCGACCTCGGAGGACTGAACCGACCAGGTGGCCAACGATCCGTACGCGTCCGCCAGCCCCGCATAGGCTTCGGCGTCCCGGGGATCCTCGGTAATCGCGTTTGTGAAATACACGATGCTCTGTTTGAGCCCGTTCTCCGTGCCTCGACTCCAGGAATATCTTCCCTTTAAATCCCACGCCCTCGTTCCTGAATGTTCGACCGCCGGTACGGTCGAGATTTTCGTTGCGATAGGTCCCGAGGCGAATACCGCCCGGGTCCCAAGGGTTCGCCTGCCCTTTGAAGTGACGGCCAGACCCCAGACCGTGGCAATCACCAGCAAGCTGACCGCAAGTGCGGCCGATTTGCGAAGGGCAGACCACGCGGGTTGCGGGATATGACGCTCTCTGGACGCGTGCGGGTCTGCGTCCGGGACGCGCTCCGGTTCAGACGACCCGAGCGTTCGCACTTGGGCCGTAAAGCGGTAACCGGATTTCGCAACCGTCTGGATGTATTTCTGCGCGTGACCGCTGTCGCCGAGAGCTTTTCGGACCACCGAAATCATGACCGCAAGGTTGGGGTCGTCGACAAAAGTATCCGGCCAGATGGCCGTCTGAAGCTCGGCTTTCGTGACCAGTCTTGCGTTGTTTTCAATTAAGAACAGTAAGGTATTGAACGCCAGCGGAGTGAGCGGGATGACCTGATCCTGCCAGGTTAGCCTGCGATTCAAAGGATCAACACGAAAGGAGTCGAACTCGTAAAAGATGACCGTCTGTTTTTCCATCTCCGCCACACCCCAAAACCTGCGGCAACGCCAGGGAGCGCCGCTCGCCCCTGGGTTTATGACCTTCGATGAGTAGGACGGACTTGGTCTGAAATGGAGCCTGCGATACCCGGCAGTAACAGGCCTCCCACTGGGAGAGGGCGCCTGATTGTCTCCAGTTGATTAGCAGTATAGTTGGGGCCCGCTGGACCTGTCAAGGCAACCGCAAACTCAGCCCCGCGATACCGCCAACGAAGCTCGCGCGGTGGTGAGTGTGGACGACCGGCTGCGGGCCATGGACGAGCAGGGCATCGACATTCAGGCCATTAGATTCTTAGGTCAGAGATTGTAAACAAGAATGCTTCAACATTCTGGCAGCTAACATCACGCCGCAGCAAGCAGGGCAACGATATTCTGGATAGCCTTGTCGGCCTTGTGATACGCG
>JBEKBK010000704.1:0-3617 GCA_050015435.1 Bryobacteraceae bacterium | reverse complement strand
GAAGCTCGATGATGCGATCTCCGCCCTTCAATCCTGCTTCGATCTTCGGCCACAAACGCTCGACTGCCGCAAGAAGAGTCTTGGTGCGGCAGTTCCCGAATCGAACCCAAATGAGCCGCGCCTTGGCTGAGGGTACGTTCGCGAGATACAGGAAATCTTCGTCTTTGCTAATAACGATGCAATCGTTCCGGCTGGCGTACTCCCAGATGGCCGCATCTGCGGCGCCGCCCAGGTCGACGTCAAGCACGTGCTGACAATCGAGGCCCCGGGAAGCCAGGAAGCGGGCAAGGGCAGTGGGCAACTGGTTATCGACCAAAAACTTCACAACGCTTGAAGAACGGTATGGTCGGCTTGGTGCGCTGCATACTCAATAGCAGCGTAGATGTCCTCGCGATCGAGGAAGGAGTAATCGGCCAGAATCTCATCAAAGGTCGCACCGTTGGCCAAGAGTTCAAGAACGTCAGTGACGCGAATGCGATGACCACGGATGCAAGGGCGGCCTCCGCACTTTCCGTCTTCGACGGTAATTCTTTTGAGTCTGGCTGCGTTCATATTTAACCTTCGAGTAATGGTGCGAATGGTGGGACTTGAACCCACATGGCTGTTAACCGCTGGAACCTAAATCCAGTGCGTCTGCCAATTCCGCCACATTCGCGCAGCGTGGGCGCTTCTTTGCATTATAACGTCCCACGCCAAGTTACCATATGAGGGACGCGAATGGCGGCGGGTCCCGGCAGAAGGAATCGAGAATCGGTTATGCATGGTACGTCGTCTTCGTGCTGATGGCGTGCTACACGCTCTCTTTCGTGGACCGCCAGATCCTCAGTCTGCTGGTCGGCCCTATCAAGCGGGACCTCCAAGTGAGCGATACCCGGATCGGGCTGCTCCAGGGATTGGCGTTTTCGTTGTTCTACACCTTCATGGGGCTGCCCCTTGGACGCATGGCCGATACGCACAACCGGCGTAACTTCATCGGCGTAGCGGTCCTCATCTGGAGCTTCTTCACGGCTTCGTGCAGCGCCGCCAAGAGCTTCTGGTCGCTGTTCCTCGCGCGTATCGGCGTCGGAGTGGGAGAGGCGGGTCTTTCTCCCGCTGCGTACTCGCTGATCACGGACTACTTCCCCAAGGACCGCCTGGGGCTCGCGCTCAGCGTTTATTCCATGGGCTTATTTATCGGATCGAGCCTGGCGTTGCTGGTCGGCGGAGCGACTGTGGACGCGTTGTCTCACCTCCCGCCCGTAACGGCGCCGCTTCTGGGAACCATGGCGTCGTGGCGGCTCACGTTTCTCATCGTCGGCGCGCCGGGCTTGCTGTTCGCTCTTCTGGTTTACACAGTTCGAGAACCCGTGCGCCAGGCTCTCTTGCGAAACCGAGAAGGGCGCCCGTCCAAGTTGAATCTCCGTGAGACGTTCGCGCAGGTTCGCCCGCGATGGCAATCCGTAGCGGGAATCTCCTTGGGGATGATTTTCCAGTCGACCATCACGTACGGTTTCCAGGCCTGGGCTCCGACGTTCTTCATCCGCGTACACGGTTGGACTGCCGGACAAGCAGGCAGAACGCTAGGCACGATCATTTTGATCTCAGGATGTCTCGGGATGTACGTCGGAGGACGCCTGGGGGATTATTGGCAGAAGCGAGGCATGAGCGAGGCTCAATTGATGGTCGTAGTGCCCAGCGCGATTGGAGCGGGCATCTTGTTCCCGCTGGCCATGACCGCTCATAGCGCGGAATGGACCCGCATCCTGCTGTTTCCGGCAGTCTTCTTTCAGGCTCTTCCGGTCGCGACGGTGGTGGCCGCGATCCAGCTCATTGTTCCAAATCAGTTGCGCGGGCAGATGTCTGCCCTGTTCCTCTTTTGCCTGAATCTGGGTGGTCTGAGCTTGGGACCGCTCATGCCCGCGATCTTGAGCGACTATCTGTTCAAGAACGAAAAGATGATCGGCCTCTCGCTGGCGATTACGATCGGGGCTGCCGCGATTCTGACACTCGCAGTGTTCGTGGCTACATTCCGTCCATATCGGACCCACTATCGAATGATGCATTCGGCAGAGCCGGTGGCTACCCATTGACTCCGGTGACTCCAGTTCAATTCGCCCTCGGATTCTGGTATGTTCAATATCGACTTCAAATAGCATCTAAGGATAGCCATGACTCACATTACCCTCACGATCAACGGCCAAACGTACGCGCACGACGTAGAGCCACGCTTGCTGCTGATTCACTATATCCGGGATGTCGTCGGCCTTACCGGTCCGCATATCGGCTGTGAAACGTCGCTCTGTGGCACATGTACCGTGGAGCTAAACGGCAAGGCGGTCAAGAGTTGCACCATGTTCGCGGTGCAGGCCGATGGCGCGCGCATCGTGACCATTGAAGGACTCGCCGCTGCGGACGGTACATTGCACCCCATGCAGGAAGCGTTCTGGAACGAGCACGGCGCACAGTGTGGGTTCTGTACTCCGGGCATGATCATGACCTCCAAACAGATCCTCGACAGGAATCCGCATCCGACCGAGGAAGAGATCCGGGATGGCCTGGCCGGCAACGTATGCCGTTGCACCGGCTACCAGCACATCGTGAACGCAGTCAAGGCCGCGGCCGCGCAGGCAGGAAAGTAAGAGAGGGAAGCATATGGCGACGACGACTCCTACCAAAATCGAACCGCTCGTTGGACAGCGCATTCGCAGGCGCGAAGATCCACGGCTGATTACCGGGACAGCGACCTACGTTGAAGATATCCGCATGCCGGGCATGCATCACGCGATCGTGGTGCGCAGCCCGCACGCGGCGGCGAACATCAAGTCCATCAATACCGAAAAGGCCGCGGCATACAAAGGCGTCGTGGCGGTGTTCACCGGCAAGGACACGGAACACGTGGGCCCCGTGCCCTGTGGCGCATCTTTGCCCGGCCTGCGAGTACCGCATCATCACATCCTGGCGACGAAGCGTGTGTATTTCGTCGGCCATCCCGTGGCGGTCGTGGTGGCCACGGACAAGTATTTGGCTCGCGACGCGGCGGACCTGGTGGAAGTGGATTATGAAGTCTTGCCCGCTGTAGCGGACCCCGAAAAAGCGCTGGCTCCCGGCGCGCCAGCGGTCCATCCTGAATGGCCGGACAATACGGCGTTTCTCTTTCATCAGGAAGGCGGCGACATCGATAAAGCGTTCGCGGAAGCCGAGGTGGTGGTCAAGCAGCGCATCACCAGCCAGCGCCTGATTCCAACCGCGATGGAGACGCGCGGAGTGGTGGCGGACTGGCACGCCGCGGACCGCAGTTTGAACCTGTACTCCTCGACACAGATTCCCCACTTGATGAGGACCTTGGTGTCGCTTATGCTCGGTCTGGAAGAGAACCGTTTGCGGGTGGTGACGCCGGAAGTGGGCGGCGGGTTCGGAAGCAAGCTCAACGTGTACGCCGAAGAAGCCCTGATGGGTTTCGTGGCGATGAAAATCAACAAGCCGGTGAAGTGGATCGAATCGCGCCGCGAGAACTATCTGTGTACGATCCATGGCCGAGGCCACGTCGATTACTACGAAGTCGCGGCGAAGAAAGACGGGACCATCCTCGGAATCAAGTTGAAGATCATCCAGGATCTGGGCGCCTATCACCAGTTGCT
>JBEKBK010000703.1:0-3655 GCA_050015435.1 Bryobacteraceae bacterium | reverse complement strand
TTTGACGCGGCGGGGGCTGGAAACCGGCCTACGGCTCGGCTAGTGAGGCACTCCCACAGGAAACGGGGAGCAACGGATAGGCTGAGCCTGCGGGGCAATCGGCGCCAGTCCTCGACCCTACCCGAGAGAGCCTCGGGGTGCGATCCCCCGGGGCTACTCACCGCAATATCTACGTAGGCAGTCAAGATCTACGTAGGCAGTCAAGCGGCGGCGGAACGCACGCTGGCCTCGATACGGAACTGGATCGAGAAGCATCTGCGACTGAAGGTGAACGAGGCCAAAAGCGGAACAGGGAGGGTGTGGGAACGCAAGTTCCTGGGGTTTCGACTGAACCGCCAACGGCGGATCGGAATTGCGGCGGAGAGTGTGGAACGATTCCAAGCGAAGGTGCGGGAGATGTGGCGCGGGAACCAGAGTCGCACCAGTAGGGAACTGCGCGATCTGTGGCAGTCCTACGTTCGAGGCTGGTGGGGTTATTTCCGACTGGCCGAGGAGCGCGCTGCTATTTTCCGGCGGGAGGGATGGATTCGACGACATATCCGGAAGTGTTTCTGGTTGCGCTGGCATGACGCTCGGGGGCGGGAGCACGCCCTGCGGCGTCTGGGGATGGTGGGACGCTGGCTACACGCGGCCTTTAGCAGCCGCGGCGCTTGGCATCTGAGCCGGACCGGCTCGTTGCAGAGTGCGCTGTCGAACCCACTCCTCCGGCATTACGGTTTCTTCGTGCCCTCAGATCTCGCGGCCCCCTAAGGCCGCTGGGTTCAACCGCCGGATGCGGAAAACCGCACGTCCGGTGGTGTGGGAGGTTGTGTCAAGAAAGCGCGAAAGCGCTGTGCTGTACGAAAGATGAAGGTGGACCCTTCGGAGCCGTCCTGTAGGGAGAGGCTTCAAACCGCCATGAGCTGCTTCGGAGAAAAGCTGCGGTGGTGAACGTCATGGTTAAAAGGCGTGACTTTGATTACGTCAGGTAGGGATTGGAGAGACGAGCGAAAGTGAACCTCTGATGACGCATCGAAACACCATGGACGACATCAAAACCGGAGTTGCCTCCCAATTCCGGGAGGCATGATCTTCAACCACGGGCAGCTTGGGTATTTCGATCAGAAGCGCAAAGGGTGCGGCGCGCACCGCCAAACGGGTCAGGAACTGTTTCGCGCCGCACTCCGTTTTGCGCGAGTTCCTTAAGAGAAGGGGTTCGCGTTCTTCACTTTTCAGCGGCACGGCCACGGCGCTTCACCCGGTGAATACATCATGGACCTGCAGTGGCGGGCCTATATGACTCACCCTTTCAGCCGGAGCGGCGCGCAAAGCGAGGTGGTCGGTCTGCAGGAGCTGTACTACAAAGATGTGGAGTCGGCGGTGGTCTGGCTCAAGGAGCAGAAGTGGGTGGACGCGAAACGCATCGCCATGACCGGCATCTCGTTCGGCGGTATTCACACCACCCTGGCTGCGGAAAAGGGACTCGGATCAAGGCCTTTCTTCCGTTCGCGGCGGCGGCGCAGAGTTGGAATCCGGTGCTGTCGGATCGGCTGAGGCGAGCGGTACGTCAGGCACGCGAGCCCATTTTCATTATCCAGGCGCGAAACGACTACAGTACGGAGCCAAGCAAGGTGCTGGGTTCGGAAGTGGAGAAGAAAGGCGCGCCCAATCGCGCCAAGATCTATCCGTCGTTCGGAACCACGACCCAAGACGGTCATTGGGCATTCGGCTCCCGCCGCGACGGCATCGCTGTGTGGGCGCCCGATGTCAACGCGTTTCTTGATGCGACGATGGGATAAGAATCGCTATTTTGTCGCGCCGCCCCTGGGTATGTGGACGGACATTATGACCAGACTGCCCTCCGTTTGAGTGAACCCGTGCGGAGTATTTTCCGGTATAAGACAAAAGTCTCCCTTCGCAATACGACGCGGGGTGCCTCCCTCGATGCCGGTGCCCGTGACGTTCGTCGCGTTCAGCCGCTTCACTCCTAGAAGCTTCCCGCCCACAGTGAGTGTTCCTGCTCCGTCGACCACGTAGACAATTTCCGCGTCCGTCTCATGAACATTCGGGGTGGTATCAACGCCCTTAACGCGGTATTCCAGGTTCACATTATAGGGAGCCGCCTGCAATAGCGGTTGAATAAAGTTGGGTTGATCGGACTTCCGTTCGTTTTTCGCCTTGGAAATCATCGCCGCAACATCGGCCGCGCTGGTAAATGTCTTCGCGGCGGGTTGTTGAGCTAGTACCGCCGTCGCCGCTCCCAAAAGAGTCATGAGCAATCGCATGGGTTCTCCTCGTCTCAGATAAGTCGTCTAGCATCATACTCCAGTCGCCAGCTAGTGCGATATCCTGGACGGACGATGAGGCAACTTCTTTTCCTTGTAACGTTGGCCTATCCTGTTTTGGCGCAGCAAGCCTCGACGCCCGGAAATGCGGATTGGTCCAAACCATTTCCGCCACTTCGCGTGGTGGGCAACCTCTACTACGTGGGTACGTACGATCTGGCGTCTTACCTGATCACGACTCCGCAGGGACACATCCTGATCAACACGGGTCTGTCGGATTCGGTCCCCATCATTCTGGCTAATGTCGAGGCGCTTGGGTTTAAGTTCTCCGACATCAAAATCCTGCTGGCCACGCACGGGCACTTCGACCATGCCGCCGGGCTCGCGGAGATAAAGCGGCTGACGGGGGCGAAGATGATGGTCGAAGAAGGCGACGTGAGCGTGCTCGAAAGCGGCGGAAAGACCGATTTTCGATGGGGCAAAGATCTTAACGCGAGGTTTGAACCCGTGAAAGTGGATCGAGCGTTGAAGGACGGAGAACAGGTCACGTGGGCTGGCACGACCCTGACCGTCCATCATCATCCGGGGCACTCCAAGGGCGCATCGAGTTTTTCGTTGAACGTGGCCGAAGCGGGCAAGACGTACCGGGTGCTGATAGCCAACATGGGATCGATAAATCCGGGAGTCAGGGTCAGCGGGATGCCGCAGTATCCGCAGATCACGGACGATTACGCGCGGACGTTCCACGATCAGAAGGAGCTGAAGATCGATATCTGGCTGGCGTCCCACGCTTCTCAGTTCCATCTGCATGACAAATACAAACCGGGCGATGCATACGACCCCAATCGGTTCGTCGACCCTCAGGGGTATCTGCGTTCAGTCGAAGAACTGGAGAAGGTCTATCGCGACCAACTCGCGCGGGAACGCGCGGAAGGAAAGAAGTAAGGGTCTAAGAGTTTTGGTTCCAAATGTCAACGTGCCACTTCCAAAGACCGTCTTCCTGGCGCCAATACACCACGTATTTAACCTCGATCTGCGTCTCGGCGCTTCCTTCGGGGTGGACAACCAGAGTGGCACGCCCGATCTCGACCACGCCGTCTCCCGCCAGGGTCACGTCGATGGACGCCAACACCGCGGATTTCGCATTCGCCGACTGAATCAGGTTGGACCAAAACTCCTTGATGGCTGGACGGCCGGAAATCATCGGCGCGCCCGGCGGAAGAATACGGGCGTTCGCGGTGTAAATATTGTCCAGGGCGTCGAAGTTTCGTTGGCCGAAAACCTGAGTGTTGAAGAGATCGTTCGTGGCCGCCATCGCGAGCCGGATCTGGTCGAGGGATGTTTGCGCTGAAGTGGACACGGGCGTAAGCCTAACACAGCGCGCGGCTGGT
>JBEKBK010000702.1:0-3664 GCA_050015435.1 Bryobacteraceae bacterium | reverse complement strand
CGCGAAGACGGCGAGGGAAAGGGCGAGGACGTAAGCTTTTCCGAAGTGGTCCATAATCACAACCTCCCTAAACAAATCAAGGGCGCCAGGAGCGCGTCAAAATATGCCGGTAAAGGCTGGTTTGCGCCTCCACTTTGCCCATGTGTTATACTCGTCCGCCCGGTCGAGGCTTTTCAGGTCATTGTAGTGCAGTCGAGTTCGAGCGCCCGCGTGACCCTCGCCCATCGAGCCTCTTTGGTTATATCTATGTCGGAATTGCATACTCATCTCTATGGTCGGAATGGTAAACTCATGAGAAGAGTTCCCGTCTGGTTCATCGCATTCCTACTGCTGGCCGGTGCTTCCGCCGCAGTGGGGCAGCAGAATCCCGCACCAAGCGCGCGCCAGCAAATCGATCGGTTCGCCGCGATCGCTCTCCAACCGCCGCCTCCGCCGCGCCCCTCCCTGGTGGAAAACCCGCCCCCGGTCCTACCCGCTATCGAGCTGGAGGCCGCGCGCAGCAATGCTTCGGTGGATTTTCCGCAGCGGCACGTCATGCGCACGCGCGAGGAATTTCAGGCCGCCTTGAGCGAGCTGCGGAAGCAGTACGGGCCGTTCCTCGCTGACTACACGCCGGCCGCGCCCATCACGCGCGCTCGCGTCGAGCTGAACGCATTCCAATTCCGGATGGAAGAGGCCGAGGACCGGCGCGACTTTTCCCGCGTCTGGCGCGGCGAAGGAGTCTGGCAAAGCGTGCGCATCCCTGATTACCGTGGCCCCCTCGGCGGGTGGGCGGGCTTCTACCGCAAGGTGCTCGACATCCCTGCCGGCATGTGGGAGCAGCAGGCCATCGTGCTGCACTTTGCCGCAGTCGACTACAAGTGTCAAGTTTATATCAACGGCCGAATGGTGGTCACACACGAGGGCTATTTTGCGCCCTTCGAGGCCGATATTACCCCCTACCTCCGCCGCGACGCCGAAAATGTCCTCGTGGTTCGCATCCAGAACGAGGCGATCATGACCGGCGCCGGTTCCTGGTCCAGAGGCGCAGTGGATGGCGACAAAATCTATGCGGACGTAGGGCCGGGCTGGGACGATCCCGTTCTCGGTTGGCATAGTTGCCCGCCCGGAGCCGGCATCTGGCAGAAAGTTTATCTCGAGGGCCGTCCCAAGCTCGCCGTCACCGGCTTCTTTGTGCGGCCCGACCTGAAGCGGAAAACTGTCGAGGTGCGCGTCGAAGTCGACCAGCGGGACAACGCGAATCGCGACATCGATCTCTCGCTCTCCATCTATCCCAAGAACTTTCATGGTCCCGCTCTCGAAAGCATTCCGGTTAAGGCCGCGCCTGCCGGCCCCGGCGCCAGCGAGTACCGTGTCGACGTGCGCCTCGGAGACTTCCGCGCCTGGGAGCCCGAAAGCCCCTATCTTTACACCATCCGCGCCACGCTCCGTCCCAAGGACGGCGGGCCTCTCGATGTTGCCGAAGACCATTTCGGCATGCGCGAGTTCCGCATGGACGACACTTCGGCCGTGAAGGGCGCCCTGTACCTCAACGGCGAACCGATCATCCTGCGCGGCGCCAACACCATGGGCAACTTCGAAGTGCCGGTGATGAAAGGCGACGAGCAGCAGTTGATCGAGGACATCCTCATTGCCAAGCTCGCCCACATGAACTTCTTCCGCCTGACGCAAAGCCCCGAGCAGCCCGAGCTTTACGATATGTGTGATCGCTTGGGAATGATGGTGCAGACCGATCTGCCGTTGTTCGGGCAACTCCGCCGGCCCCAACTCGAGGAAGCTATTCGCGAGGCCGGTGAGATGGAGAAGCTGGTTCGCAATCACCCCTCGAACATCATGATCAGTTACATTAACGAACCCTCCTCGGCTGAGCGCAGCCATGTGGCGCACCGCTACCTCACCCGCACTGAGCTGGAACTGTTCTTCGAGGCCGCTTCGTCGGTCGTCCACGTCTACAACCCCGACCGCGTCATCAAACCTGTGGACGGCGATTACGACCCCCCCGAGCCGGGCCTCCCGGACAACCATATCTATTGCGCCTGGTACGGTTCCCACGCTCTTCCCATCGGCAAGTTCATGCGCGGCTACTGGGTGGCCAGCAAGGAGGGATGGAAGCACGGCAGCGGCGAGTATGGCGTCGAAGGCCTGGAAGACGCCGAGACAATGTTCAAGCACTATCCGAAGGACTGGCTGCCAGCCTCCCTCGACGACCGCTGGAACCCGGACAGAATCCCCTACGCGCAAACCTGGACCATGCACGGGAGCTGGTTCGACACTCAGGACACCATGCGTGAATGGATTGCCGCCAGCCAGGCCCACCAGGCCTGGGGTATTGGCGCCATGACACGTGCCTTCCGCCGGCAGTCGGATCGCATGGTCTCCACGGCGGTGCACCTGTTAATCGATGCCTGGCCTGACGGTTGGCAGAAGTCTCTAGTCGATGTGGACCGCCACCCTAAGCCGGCCTATTTTGAATTCCGCGAGGCGCTCACGCCCCTCATGGTGGATATCCGCACCGACCGCCTCCGCTACTATGCCGGGGAAAAACTTGGGCTCGAGTTCTGGGTATTGAATGACCGCCGGGCCGAGTTCCCGCGCGGCGAGCTGCTCTGGGAGGTGCGCCGGCAGGGCAACCGCATCTTCGCCCAGTCCGGGCCTGCTTCCATCCCGTCCTTGGGCGCGGCCTTCCAGGGCTTCTTCCATTTCCAAGCTCCGCAGGTCACGCAGCGGGAGCGGCTGACCATACGCCTCGGGCTTAAAGATCCATCCGGCCATTTGATTCACGACAGCGAGACTGAAGTCGAGATTTTCCCGGCACTCGGTAAGGCGAAAAACGGCGGCGTGGAGGCCGGGATCGTCGGCCAGCCCAACGGCCGCGCCTGGAAACTGGCCGAGGCGCTGGGCCTGCAACCGCATCTGTTTTCCCCGGGCCTGGAGCGCGCCCCGATGGCTTTCGTGGACAGCGTCGACGCCTTCGAGATGGTCCAGAACGGCCTGCTGCGCTTTGCCGAGCACGGCGGCACCGCTGTTTTCCTCGAGCAGGCGCCCGGCACCGTTTGGCATTTTGGGAAGGCCGATGTCGCGATCAAAGGGATGACTGGCCGGGAATTCGTCTCACGCAAGACAGGCCATGCGTTGGTCGCCGCTTTTCAGCCCTTTGACTTCTCGTATTGGTATGACGCCGAGAAAGACTACATCGAATACGTAGCCACGAGCTACGTCGAGGGCCCCAGCCTTGTTACTATCCTCCAGACCGCCGAGCCGGCACGGCCGGGAGATCCTAACCCCGAGCGCAAGATCATGCCCGTCTCGGCCGAACTGCGTGTGGGCAAAGGCTCACTGGTCGTTTCCCAGTTGAAGGCTACTGACCGGGTTACGTATGAGCCGATCGCCGCGGCGTATTATCAGGCGTTAATAGATCGAGCCGTCAGCGCCGCGGCTCGCTAGTGTCGCGTGACACTTGACTTTTGACAATTGGCCAGCGGCTCTGCCGCCCCGGTTGTAGGGGTACGGCTTGCCGTACCCTCTTCTTTATTGCGCGACCGACGGGTGGCGCATACATTGTCTTTTATGTATGTCTCTTAGGGCCGTTGGCCCGCGAAACCCCATGAAAATGGATTTGAGGGTAAGATGGTCGCGGCGGGGAGCGGTAAGGTCGATGGCGCAT
>JBEKBK010000701.1:0-3667 GCA_050015435.1 Bryobacteraceae bacterium | reverse complement strand
CGGCCCTGAGCATCCAGCCAATTCTTGTCGTTGAAGCCCACCGCATCGACCACCAGCGTGTCACCGTCCCACTGGCCGACCGAATGTCCGACAAAGGGCGAGAGCGACTCTTCGGGGTGTTTGCGCCCGTCGAGGTAAATCTGACGGGGCAGATCCTCTTCGTAAAGGAACGCTAACACGGTTGGGTTCTGCATGATCCGGAACCCGAAAAAGATTCCCGCTCGTGTAATTCCGAACGGCAAGCAGCGCGCCGAAGGAACGTCCTTGATATTGTTCGCCACTCGCTCTTGGATGAGTTTCTCCGCCCACGGGAGCGGATCTGGCTTTCCTGGATCAACGAACCGCAGCGCACGCCATACCCCCGAAAAATCTGGTTTGCCGTCGGGCGTGCGCGGTGTCGGCCCGGTGGGGGCAGTATGCGATTCAAGGATGTTCGCGTAAAATAACCGATCTTCTCCTAAGGCGCCGAGGGAGCCAAGATCCGCCAACCGGGCGTCCACGCGCACGCTTTCCCCGGCTTGAACTGCTACGTTCTGTTTTTCAAACGGCCGGAGTCCGGGCGAAGTGATCGCGATCTTATATGTGCCGGCGGGCAACTGAGCGATTGAATAACTGCCCGAGGCCGCAGCTTTTGCCTGAAACTGAGCGCCAGCCGCGTTCGTGGCCTGGACCTGGGCATTGGCGACCGCGGCGCCGTCCGGATCGGTTACGGTGCCGCTGATGGTGCCGTTGGGACCTTGAGCGGCTGCCGTCAAAGTGAGCAATAAGAAGCAGACTGCACCGTTACGTAGGCGCATACTCGGTCCACGAAGAGACTCCCTGAGTTTCTGGATGGCAGACGGGCTTTTCACTTGATTCCTTTCTCAATCCCCGAGGCCTCAGCGGCACCCGGATGTCTTCGCCTTACGTGAATCGCTTTCGGCCGAGCGGTGGAATGCTCCCGCAAACGCTGCGGTCTGGCCATTTCCGGTCTCATCTCAACCCCGCGAAAGCGTATCAGGTAAGTTAGCCGGAGTCGTGAGTTTTCGGTACCCGATTGGTGAAATTCAGGTAGAATCGGTGAAATGGGCGCGCGTTGACACAATGAATAGGACAATCTGACGGTCTTGTGAAAGAGTTCCCTCCATTTCGGCTGGACGTGGTGAACCAGTGCTTGTGGCGGGAAGGCGAACGGATCGCGCTCACGCCAAAAGCTTTTTCAGTCCTTCAATACCTGGTGCAGCACGCCGGTCAACTCGTGACCCAAAACGAGCTCCTGGACGCCCTGTGGAGCGAAAGCTTCGTTCAACCAGAGGTCTTGAAAAGCCATATTCTTGATGTCCGTGCGGCTCTCGGTGACGATGCGAAACATCCATCGTTTATTGAGACGATGCCCCGGCGAGGGTATCGGTTCATCGCCAAAGTTCAGGAATGCGTGGAATCCGAACTGGCATCCAGCGCGGAGCCGAAAATCGTAGTTCGGGATTTCTCGCCCGTCGATTTCTCGAATGGTGCAGTTCGGACTCGAGAGTCGCCGAAGGAACTGTCCGGAGCGGAGGAGTCGATAAACAGCGAGCAGGCTCCGCGACGCAAGTACTCCACGCGGCGATCATGGATCGCCGGCGGCGCCCTACTCGCCTCAGGTGCGGGGCTCGGCCGGATGATCCCGTTGCTCCGCCGGCATCGCGCTGACGAGCGTGCGCTACGTTTCCAGATCGAGGCGGCGGAAGGCGGACAGTTTGTCTTTGGAGCAAACACAGGAGGCATCGCGATGTCGCCCGACGGTATGACGGCCGCCTACGTTGCCTCTAACAACGGGAAGACTGGGCTGTGGGTCCGGCCACTCGATCTCATCGCCGCGCGACTGGTGCCCGGGACCGAAGGCGCTTTCTACCCTTTTTGGTCCCCCGACAACAAGTCCATTGCCTTCTTTACAAGTACCAAACTCGAGCGCGTGGAACAGGCGGGCGGATCGCCGTTGGCGATTTGCGAGGTGGCCCTCGCGCGTGGCGGCGCGTGGACTAGCGACGGCCTTATCCTGTTCGCAACAGTAACGAGTGGCTTGTTCCAAGTCCCGGCATCCGGCGGAACACCCTCGCCTCTTACGGTGCTGGATGCTTCGCATAAAGAGTCGTCCCATCGCTGGCCGCAAGTGCTCCCCGGCGGACGCTTTCTGTATTGGGCTCAGAGCGATCAGCCGGGGATGTCAGCCGTCTATGCCGCCTCGTTTGCCAAGCCCAACGAACGTGTTCGGCTGTTGGCCACCGACAACAATGTCTTATATGCCCGTGGGAATGATGAGAAGGACTACCTGCTCTGGTTGCGCGGCGCTGCCTTGTTCGCCCAGGAATTCGACGTCGGTGCACTCAAATTTACTGGTGAACCTCATCCGGTAGCGGATCCGGTCGCCGGGATGGCGCTAACGGGCCAGATGAATGTGGCGGTTTCGCGCAACGGGATGCTGCTCTACAGCGACTCCAACTCTCCCAGCCAGCTCACCTGGTTCGATCGCTCGGGAAAATCGCTTGGTGTGATCGGTGAAGCGGGCGAGTACAGCTCGTTCCGGCTGTCACCCGACGGAGGCCGGGCCGTTGTATCTCGCGATCGATCCGGCGCTACCGAGCTCTTGCTGGTGGAGACGGAGCGCGGCGTTTTTAATCGCTTCACCTCGAATACAGCTACCAACATCTTCCCCGTTTGGTCTCCCGACGGCCGGACGATCGTCTTCACGTCCGGCAACTCGCGGAACCTGTTTCGAAAGGACTCAAGTGGCGCTGGGAGCGAACAACGTATCACGCAGTCGCCGAGTGCACAAGGCATCCAAGACTGGTCCCGTGATGGGCGGTTAGTGCTGTACTTTGAACTCGAGCCTCGCTCGCAGCTGAGCCTGTGGAGTATGCCAGTGACCCCGGATGGGAGACTGGCGGCGGGGAGCTCGCCTCAACCCTACCTGCGTACGCCTTTCAGGCAATGGTGGGCGCGCTTCTCACCTGAAGCGAGCCCACAATGGGTGGCTTATCAATCGGACGAATCCGGACGCTGGGAAGTCTACATCCAGGCGTTCCCGGAGCCTCGGGGGGCGACAAGGATTTCGACGCGTGGAGGGCAATTCCCACAGTGGAGTCCGCATTTGAGCGGAAACGTGCATGAGCTGTTCTATGTTTCGCTGGATTATAAGCTGATGGCCGTAAGCGTGAAACTCGGAGCTGACTCAATGCAGCCCTCCGCTCCGCGCGAGCTGTTCCAGTTGCCCGCCACCGACACCGTGTACTGCCCCTACGAAGTCGCTCCAGATGGCCGGCGCTTCCTGGTCCGCGCCAAATCGGAACATGGCACGAAGCCGTTGACGATAATTGCCAACTGGACACCGCTGTTGAAGAAAACGATAGCGCCATGATGGCGGCAGTTTGGCTCGGTATCTACGAGATCCTCGTGCGCCTAAAATCAAGCGTCCGGCAACATCACCGCTCGGTGGCGTACTCTTCCTTCCGCCAGCCGCCCCATGACGCTATTCACTTCGCTCATCGGATAACACTCCAGCATGGGCTTAACCTTCCCTGAGGCGGCGAGTTGTAGCACATCGATCAAGTCCGCCGGATCATTGTGCGCGGAACCTATGATTGAAGTCTGCTTGAACAGCATTTGAACAGGGTCGGCACGAATTGGCTCGGCGCTGACCGCCGTCGTG
>JBEKBK010000700.1:0-3669 GCA_050015435.1 Bryobacteraceae bacterium | reverse complement strand
GAAGCCGACGTGGCCGTCTTCGAGTTTAACGACTAAGAGGGTGTTTTGAAAATGCCCTCATGTAGCTGCCAAGCGCCTGATCATGATCCGGATCATGCAAATCCGAATCATCGCCGCACTGTGGTCCAGGCGAACCTCATAGTCTCGGCACAACCGCCGCGACTTGAACAAGCAGCCGAAAGTGCGCTCTACCACCCATCGTCTAGGCAGTACTTTGAAACCTTTGACGTCGTCGCAACGGCGAACAATCTCCAGTCTCAGTTTGCCGAAGGGACGCAGTTGCTTCACCCAGTTAATCAAGGCTCCAAGATAACCGCCGTCGGCCCAGATGATCTGCAGTCGTCCATACAAGCGTACCAACGTCTTAATCAATGGCCGAGCCGCATCACGATCTTGCACGCTAGCCGGAGTAATCATTATCGCCAGAATCAAGCCCAGGCAGTCCACCGCCACATGGCGCTTGCGCCCCGAGATCTTCTTGCCCGCATCGTAGCCGCGTTCTCCAGCCTGGTCCGGGGTCTTGACCGACTGGCTGTCCACGATGGCCGCCGTCGGGGCCACCCTGCGACCTTCGGTTTGGCGCACACAGTCCCGCAGGACGTCGTGAATGAACTCCCACGTCCAGTCTTGGCTCCAGACCCGGAAGTAGCCATAGACGGTCTGCCACGGACCAAAGTCACTGGGCAGAAGTCTCCAGGCACAGCCCGCTCTGACCACGTAAAAGATGGCGTTGAGCAGACGGCGCCGGTCCAGCGCGACCGGTCGACCCCGCTTTCCCTTTCCGGATTTGGGGGCGGGCACCAGAGACTTGATCCGGTTCCATTCGTCATCAGTCAGGTCAGTTGGATAATGAGTTGGATGCGTTGGCATCCTGCCCATCTATAGGAACGAGAACCCTTGTACAATAACGTTAACGTAGAATTCTGCCATTTTCCAAACACGCTCTTAAAGATAAACCTGATATGAAGGCAGTGATTCTGGCTGGAGGGCTTGGAACGAGGCTAAGGCCGTTTACGGAAGTTATTCCGAAGCCCTTATTGCCTTTAGGGGAGAGTTCATTGATGGAGATCCAGATTCAAACCCTGCGCGATCATGGATTTGAGCACATTTTCGTGGCGACGAATTATATGGCGCACTATGTCGAGGCTTTCCTGGGTGATGGGTCCAAGTACGGGGTGAGGCTGCAATTCAGCCGCGAAGAAAAGCCGCTCGGCACGTGCGGTCCGCTGTCGTTGCTGAGAGACGAGTTGCGCGAGCCTTTTGTTGTTATGAACGGCGATATTCTCACGAAGCTAAACTTTCGGGCATTCTATGAATTTGCCGTCCGGGGCAAGTCCGCTCTCACCGTAGCGACCAAGGTTATTGTAACCCCTTTTCGCTTCGGCAACGTGATCGTGGATTCGGAGGATTTCATCATTGATCTGGAGGAAAAGCCCGACCTTGCGACGGAGGTGCTGGCGGGAGTTTACTGCATGACGCCCGCCATTTTCGAGCTGATCCCGGACGGTCAATACTTCGGGATGGATAGCCTGATCAAGACGATGCTGTCACACGGGCAGAAGATCTCCAGGTTCATGATTCACGATTACTGGATCGATATAGGGCAGATTGACGATTACTCGCAGGCCAAGACGGCCTACGAAAAGAACTTTATCCGGGACTGATTCAGTTGTTCACATGACATTTCGGATTCCATTGTTTGATCTAAATTTCGACGACCGGGAGCATAACGCGGTCACGGAGGCGCTGAATTCGCGATGGATTTCGATGGGCCCGCGCGTCGAGGCGTTTGAGCGGGCATTTTGCGGCGTTCTCAATGGGGAGCACGCGGTTGCCACATCGAGCGGAACCGCCGCGTTGCACCTGGCGCTTCGCATCCTGGACATCGGCGCTGGCGATGAAGTAATTGTTCCTTCGCTGACGTTCGTGGCGACCATTAATGCGATCCGGTATGTCAACGCCACGCCGGTCTTCTGCGACATCAAGGGCGCGGCGGACCTCACTGTGGATCCCGATCTCATTCCCTCCCTGATCACGAAGAACACCAAAGCCATCCTGGTCATGCATTATGGCGGTTTTCCCTGCGACATGGCCCGGGTTTTGGCGATCGCCAAGAAACACAATCTCCAGGTGATCGAGGACGCTTGTCATGCGCCTCTGTCGGAATACGGCGGAAAGAAGCTTGGCACGCTCGGGGAGGTTGGATGCTTTAGCTTCTTCGCCAACAAGACCCTTAGCACGGGCGAAGGCGGGATGCTGGTGACATCGGATGAAGGTCTGGCAATGCGCGCGCGCGCTTTGCGTTCGCATGGCATGACCACGCCGTCTTATGATCGTGCTTGCGGCCACAGCAGCAGCTACGATGTTACTGAATTGGGATACAATTACCGTTTGGATGACATCCGCGCTGCGATTGGGATTGCACAGTTGGAAAAGCTCCCGCAGGACTTGATCCAACGAGCGCGGGTACGCGCTCTCTATATTGAACTTCTGGCGGATCATCCTCGCATAACGATCCCGTTTCGCGACTGGCGAGGCGTCGTTTCAAACTACATCTTCCCGGTTGTGCTGAACGAGTTCTCGGCCAGCCAACGCGAGCATGTTCGACAGAAACTTGCCGAGTCGGGAATCCAAACGAGCGTTCATTATCCGGCTGCGCACCGGTTTGACTTTTACAAGACCGAGGATGGGCGGCTGCCGCGGACCAGTTATACGGCCGATGCGGAAATCACACTGCCTTTGTATCGGAGCCTCAGTGACGAGCACGTTCGTGACGTTGCCAGGGCGCTGCTAGCTGCCATCTCCTGAAGTGATGCCGGATACCATGTGCTGCATCTCAGAAATCGAGAACCCACGTGGCATTAGAAATGCCTTCATCATCGGGGATCCCGCCAGCGTCTTCCCTTGCCGTTTCGCTGAGTTCTTCCGCGAGGGGGGGGTTAGCGCTTCGATCGTCACTCGGTCGTGGGCCGGGGGCGACGAGGCCGGTGGATTTCCTGTCCTGCAGAGCGCACGGCACCATTCCTCACCCGGTACCAACTGGTTGCCGGGCCTTCGAGAGTCGTTGCGGAAGGTCGATGAGGCCGCGCGGCGCACCGAGGCTACTCGTGCTCAGGCGGCGTTGGCAGGAACGGGGATTAACTGGAACGTGTCTTTCGTGGAGGGTTTCCTGAACGCTGCGAGCATTCCGGCGTATGTTGACACGCTGCAGCCGTCGGTCCTTCTTGGGCAAGAGGCGTTCTTCTACGGATTGGCGACGGCTCTCTGCAGAACCGCGCCAAGAATTCTGATGCCCTGGGGCGGCGATATTTATTATTTCGCCCACCAGAACTCGGTGTCATATGAAATGGTGCGGAGAGCGTTGACCTCCGTTGACCTGGTGCTGGCGGGCGGGGAAGCGGGCGCGCGCTACCTCGTCAGGGAGTACGGGGTTTCGCCCGATCGCATTCATACCTTCTCGTGGGGCATTGACACGGCCTTGTTCCGAAAGGCCTCGCCTGAGGAACGCCAGACTTTTTGCCGCCGGGAAAGTCTGCCCCCCCAGGTGAAGATTGTAGTAAACGCGCGAAGGTTTCACCCCAGGTGGGGATGCGACATCGCGCTTGAGGTGTTCCGGCAGTTGGTGAAGGAAGACCCAGAAGCATATTGTTTTATGGTCGCGGGCGGGGG
>JBEKBK010000699.1:0-3671 GCA_050015435.1 Bryobacteraceae bacterium | reverse complement strand
ATTTCAGGGGCGCAGCAGGGAGCCAAGTGGGAAGAGTACCAAAGAAACAGACAGTGCAACCCCTCTGGGTTGGTAAGGATTCCGAAAAACGCGACGACAAGGAAGCCTTCGCGATTTTAGATCTGATGGCGCGCGGCGGCACGGTCGACGCCACGCAGCTAAACAAAGTGGGAGAGTTCATGGCGCGAGACGGGCTTTCGCTCAATTTTCCAAAGCCCGGCTGGGAACCCGGATCTCTGTGCTGTGAATTCCTCGAAACTTGTAAGCGGCTCGGGATTTCACCTGAAAAGTACACGAATCTCCCGCTACCACCGCACTTGGTCATGAAAAAGGATCTTCACGTTGCACCCTGCCCCTTACCGGACTTCGACATCGACACCGATCCGGCTCAATGGGGCCGTAACGCGCTCGCTGTGTGCAAGGCGTACGTGAAGGAGCAGAAGGAAGCCCTTAAGAAGAAAATCGAGCGGTACTCAGCCGATCCACACCTCGGCGCGCAGTTCATCCGACCGCATAAGAGGCGGCGGGTACGCGTCGTGCCCCCGGCGCTCAGACTCGAATGGGCTGCTCTATACTTCATCGAGGGACGGAGTCTTATTTGTCTTGAGAGGGACAGGAACCCCGAACGCGTCAGCCGGCAAGCGATCGAAACCGTTCTCCGCGAATTGGCAGGGGAACTCGGCTTTCCGTATCCAAACGCAAGTTAAGAACCGCTACGTTAATTTGCGTGGACTCTCCCCCACAGCCTGAATGATAATTCTTGCGTGAGGACAGACAAGACAGTCAGCAAAGCTCTGAGTCTTTCTAAAGCCGCAAGCGCCGCAGATTGTGGCGAGCGCACACTTACGCGCGCAATTGGCGCTGGTGAACTTAACGCAAGCAAAGACCATGGGCACCTGGTCATAGATCGCTCCGAACTCCAACGCTGGATCGCCCGGCGTAGAGATGGCCAACGACGCCGGCTCGTCTCTGCTCGCCAGGGTACGAGACGAGAAATGATCGAGCAGAGCCAGCGAGCCCCGTTAGGTGCTGAGATCCAGGAGCAGCATATCCGTCGGAGCCCTGGAGGCCAGACGACATGACCAAAGCTGCCTCGTTCCGGGCTGGCACCCCGGCCGCTCAGCCTGAAGTGCGTGTAGTCGAGCTCCGAGGATCCGATGGGCAGCTCATTCGAAAAGTGACGCAGCCCGAAGCCGATCGGGTGGTGGAAAGCGGTTTCGGCTTTCGGCGCGGAAAACACGAAGTCGGACTTGTGGCCGCAGCCTCTCAGCACGAAAGCAATCCACGCATGTGGCTGGGGTCAAGCAGGTCGAAGAAAGAAATGGATCTCTAATGAAATCGCAAATCGAAACTCACCCGGTCCGAGAATCGTTCCCTGCCTCCAGGGTGACCGTTTCGCAAATCTGCGCGGATCTCGGGATCGGAAGGGTCAAGGCCTACCGGATGCTGGAGCAGCAGATCATCCCGAACGTTCTGGTTGGGCGGACCCGGATTGTAACCCGCCCAGCCTATGAGGCATGGAAGGCGACTTGCGGGCTTGGCCTCGTGAGAGCGACTTAAGGTGTTATGGCAAAACGCAAACAGACAGGAATTCGCAAACGGATCAAGAACGGGGTAGCGTCGTGGGGATATTATTTTGACGCTTACGGATCGACCAGGAAGAACCGGCACCAGATCTCTGAGTGGGGCTTCGAGACGATGGACGCCGCCATCAAGGCTAGGGCGCAGGGGATGATCGACGAAAAGATGGCAGCGGAGAAGCGGGCCGCCTCCGTTGGCGTCACCGCCCCAGTGCCGAAGACCCTTCAGCAATTGTTCGATGAGTTTTTGGATCACTACGCGGAAAAGGAACTGCGCCAAACAACGGTCGAGAAATATCGTGAGAAGATTCTGTACCTCTCCCCAGAATTGCTCACGATGCCGTTGAAAGATCTTGAACCTTGGTTTTTCACACGGGAGTGGGCGCGCCTCAGGGAATCCGGTGGCCATCACCGTAGGACCAAAGAGCCGCGTCCGTTGGGACCCAAGCACGTACGCAATATCAGGTCCATCGCGTCAAGCGCGTTCAAAAACGCCTTGGCGAATGGCTACCGGGGCACCAACCCGGTGAGGGACAGCGCACTGCCGCGCGCCAAAGTGGGTGAGACTAGGAAGGCCATCGCGGTCGCCCCGGCGCACCACGATCTTATGCTGGCTGGCACCAGCCACTGGATCTGGCCTACGTTCATATCGGTGGACACCGCACTCGGTGGACGGCGCGGGGAGACGCTTGCACTACGAAGGTCCGACATGCGAAGGAATGGCAGGTCGATCATATTCACGATCGAGCGGTCCCTAAGTCAGACCAAAAAGTTTGGGCTAACGTTCGAGCCGGTCAAAACCGAGGCAGGGTATCGATCGATCCAGGTCGATGATCCGGACACCATCGCGATGTTCGAAGCCCACCTGGAGCATCAGGACAAGTTGCGGGAGCAGTATGGTACCGACTACCGTACGGAGCTCGATTTGATTTTCTGCCAGCCGAACGGCGAGCTACTTAAACCGAACTCAGTTTCTGGTTCGATCTCAGCCTTGTGCCGGAGACTGAAACTTCCGAGGGGAGTCAGCCTGCACTCGTTGAGACATACGTACGCATCGATTTTAATCAAGCAAGGAGTTCCTATCACCACCATCAGCGCAATGCTCGGGCACACCGACCCGGCGACCACAATGCGAATCTATGCGCACATGCTGCCGGGTGGGGAAAGCGAGGCCGCCGAGGCGTTCGCCGGTTGGAAGACCAAGAAGTCCAAGACAGCCAAGACAGCACCAAGACAGCACCCGCGGGAAACAGAGGCCATTTCTGAGGAAGAGGAGGATCTGAGTGGAACGCAAAGTCAAAGAGTTAGACCGAACTGAACCCAGCAGAACTGGAATCATGGGAATTCGATTCCCCTTAGCGCTACCAATTCCTCGCGTTTTAGCGGTCATTGCTAGCTTCCAATTGTTACGGTGTTCCGCGAAAAGCCTTCGGGATGATGTGTTCTTTAGAAAAGTCAATGACGCTCCTTCGCGAGATTCAGCAGGCCGCGACTGACTCGGAAACGACTATTTCCACGGTCCTGCGGAAGGCCAAGATTCTGGCGGCGCGCCTCCAGAACCCCGAATTTGCTCAATGAGTTGATCGAGAGCTTAACGGTTATCCTGACGACGTAGCCCTGCCTACGTACCGAATAGTGGCCGTTATCCTTCGAGGCCATTTGGTGTCGGTTGGCGGATATCGGCAACTACCGAACGCTCCGATCATGGCGAGTTGCCTCCCGGAAGAATTGCGCGAATGTTGGGGCGATGTTTCGCGCCTTCCGAAAGCGATCAGCGAGTACGCGGCCCTCTTGGAGCGTGATAATGGCACTGAGATTCGAAGGCCGTGGCCCCAGGAGCTCGCGATCAAATTCGGAGCGAAGGGATACAACGAAATGGAGTGTCTGGGTGCTTGGCAGCTTATCGGTCGCAATCAGATTGTGGGTTTGATCGACACCGTCCGAAACAAGGTCCTCGATTTCTCGCTACAAATTGAGGCGGCTGCTTTTAGGGCCGGGGAGGCGTTTCCCGATGCGCCCGCAGTGCCTCAGGAAAGAATCACTCAGGTTTTTCATACAGTCATTACAGGCGGGGTAAATAACGTCTCTGCA
>JBEKBK010000698.1:0-3678 GCA_050015435.1 Bryobacteraceae bacterium | reverse complement strand
TTCGCCGCGTAACTGCCGTGCATGCCGGGCATGCTGACGAAGTTCGGATGCGTGCTGGGCAGGCCGCCCAGTCCCATCAAGGTGCACACGGCGGGAATGTCGACCATCTCCACCAGCTCGCGCAGTTCTTCCGAGGCGTTGGCCGCGACAATGCCGCCGCCAGCGTACACGTAGGGGCGCTTGGCCTCCCAAATCATTTGCGCGGCGCGGCGGATCTGACCGGTGTGACCTTCGGTGTAAACCTTGTAACCGGGCAAATGGATCGAGGGCACGGGGGTGTAGTGGGCCTGACCCTGGAAAACGTCCTTGGTGATATCGACCAGAACAGGTCCCGGCCGTCCCGTCGCTGCAAGGTGAAACGCCTCGTGAATCGCCTGGGGGAGATCCGCGAGATTCTTCACCAGGAAGTTATGCTTGGTGCACGAGCGGGTAATGCCGAACGTGTCCGCTTCCTGAAACGCGTCACTGCCGATCAACTTGGAGGAGACCTGGCCGGTGATCGCGACCACGGGGATCGAGTCCATCATTGAATCGACCAGAGCGGTGACCAGATTCGTAGCGCCCGGACCCGAGGTGGCGAGGCACACGCCGACCTTGCCGGTGGCGCGCGCGTAGCCTTCAGCCGCGAAGCACGCGTTCTGTTCATGCCGAACGAGAATGTGCTTGATGGGATCGTCGTAAATTGCATCGTAGAGAGGCAAAGTTACTCCGCCGGGGTACCCGAAGATGACCTCGACTTTTTCGCGCGCGAGGCATTCGAGAACGATTTTCGCTCCGCTGATGAGACTGGCTGCCATGTTTTCCTTTTCCTCCCTATAACGAAAAGGCCACTGCCGGGGGTTGTTGCCCCCGCCCAGTGGCCAAGATTCGTTGATTTACGAAATCGGGCCGTTCAGGCGGGGCCGGTTACACCGACCCCGATAATAATAATCTGAACAAGACCCAAAATGATTGCAGTAGAGATCCGGACGGACCGAAGAGCCTGGTTGGGTTCCGTAGTTGTCATCGCGGTCTCTTGGAACCAAGAATACAGCAAAAGGATGGCAAATGCAATAGGCGATCGAAATAAATTTCAATTATAGCGCCATTCGGCGCAGCGTGCTATGATCACCTGAATCGCGGCACGAACTCCTAAGGAATCGCCCGCAAAACGGAGCCTGGATCGCGGCAGACCAGCCGTGCGATTGCTTCCGGGGATTGATGGCCGCGATCGGCCTTTGCGGGCTTTGAAGAGAGGATGATGTCGTCCCCCAGCGATCATACTTCGCTTGACGCTCTCTATGCCCAGGCGGCGGAAGCTGCTCGTGCGGGCTCGCGCAGTTTTTTCTTTGCGACCAGCCATTTTCCACTGGACCTGGCGCGTTCCGCTCATGCGGTCTATTGGTTCTGGAACTACACGCGCCAGCTAGGACAGCAAGCGTCCACGCCCGAACAGGGCCAGGCTGATCTGGATCAGTGGGCGTCTCTGGTGAATGCCGGGTTGCGCGGGCGTTTGGCGCGGCATCCAGTGCTCGACGTTTTTCTGGATACCGTGGATCAGCGCGCGATTCCGCACGATTATCCGATCGAGCTTATCGAGGGAGTGCGGACGGATCTGGTTCCCACGCGCTATACGAGCTTTTCGCAATTGCGCGGGCTGTGCTACCGGTTCGGAAGCATTGCAACATTAATGATGACTCACGTGGTCGGGTTCCGCGGACCGGCTCTCGATTATATGGCCGACCTGGGATTGGCGATCGAGCTGACGACACGGCTGCGCGATACCGGCGAGCATCTCGCGCGCGGCCGGGTTTATCTACCGGCGGAAGAGATGGAGGCGTGCAGTTATTCCGAGGAGGAACTCGCGCGTCATGAGCGCAACGACGCCTTTCGAAAACTGATGCATTTTCAAGTCGAACGGATCCAGGGCTACTTTCAAAAGGCCGAACCGGGGCTGGCGCTGCTCGATTCACGGGGGCGATTCGCGATGAAAGTCGCGTTCGACTTGCAGCGGCAGACGCTGCGACGGTTGGAGAGATCCGACTTCGACGTGTTTCGGCGACGGGCGGGCGTCCCGGCGGTGGAGCGCGCGTGGATCACGGCGCGATCGATGGCGGGTCCGATCACGCGGCGGTTGTGGAAAAGCATGGGTGCTTGAGGCCGACGAGCGTTATCATATACGGTTGGTGGAAGCACTCACTCCGGAAATGCTCGCCGATATCGCTGTTCTGGACGATGATCTCGATTTCCGGAATTATCTGGAGGACGTACTAAAAGACGAGGGCGTGTACACCGTCCGGACGTTCGCCAACGCGGCCGAGCTGTTCGAAGGCTGCGAGGAGCACCTGCCCGACATTGTTCTGCTCGACATGAAAATGGGCGATGCGACCGGGGACAGAGTGCTCGAGCAGCTCCTCACGCGGTGGCCGGGTCTGTGCGTGATTATAATCACCGGGTATCCGTCGCTCGAGGACATGCGCACGACCTTCAAGCTGAAGGTCTTCGATTACGTCGCAAAGCCGTTCTCGCTCGCCCAGCTCCGGAATGTTCTAAAGAACGCCATCGAAGCGTATGGACTGGGGCGTTCTCCGCAGGATCGTTTACGGGAGCGACTGGGTCACAGCATCAAGATGCTGCGCGTGGAGCGCGATTGGTCACTCAAGGATCTGGCGAACCAGACGAAGTTAAGCGTTTCGCAGATCAGCGCGATCGAGCGTGGTACTAATATGCCCAGTATCGAGAGCCTGCTAGCGATCTGCAAGGCATTCGAGAAGAAGCCGTCCGAGGTTCTGGCGAGCATCGACTTCTGATACGTTACAATCTTCGTCTCTTTTTTTCACCGTTTGGTCACGCCGTTGTTACATGTACCCGCTATCCTAGACCTTTTGAATCCACCCTAGGGAGTCAATACCAGCAATGCGGTATTTTTCGGCGCGAAAGAGCAGTGTCTTCGCCCTCAGTGTAATGCTATGCGCTGCGGGATTGAGCCAACTTCAAGCACAACCACTTCAAGCACAATCAGGCGGAACGCTATCCGGGACGGTATCGGACCAGGCTGGGAAAGCCATTGCCGGAGCCACGGTGGAGGTGAGGAGCGAATCCGGCGGGGGACCTCGCACTGTGACGGCCGATAATGATGGGAAGTTTTCGGTTTCGGATCTAGCGGCCGGGAGCTACACGGTTGTGGTTTCAGCGCCCGGTTTCGCGTTGACCACTCGTTCAGGCGGGCAGGTCAATGCGGGCGCGACCCTAGACGTTCCTATAACGATGTCAGTTGAAAGCCTGTCAACTCAGATCACGGTGAATGAAACCATTTCACTCGCGGCGGCGACTGCGCCCTCTGGCAACACGCTCGATAGTGTTTCCGCCAGAACCGAAGTGAGCGAGGACTTCATCAAGAACTTCATGTCGCCGGTGGCCGACTACTCGGAGTACGTGAACTATGCGCCCGGCACCTTTAGCCTCAATCCGAATGGCATCGGGCTCGGCCAGGGTAGCACGTACTTCCGCGGTTTCCAGGATGGACAATACACCATGACCTTCGATGGGATTCCGTTCGAAGATACCAACACGCCGACGCACCATTCCTGGGCGAACTTTCCCAGCGGCTGGACGGACTCCGTCGATTTTGACCGCAGCGCCGGCCTCGCATCAGACTTCGGCCCCACCAACTTCGGCGGATCGATCAATTTAAAGTCG
>JBEKBK010000697.1:0-3685 GCA_050015435.1 Bryobacteraceae bacterium | reverse complement strand
ATCTGGCGTGAATTGGCTGATCTGGAGTTGCAGGAGATCGATGACCACATCGGCAGCATCTAGGCGCCGGAAGCGGTGGACGGCGAAGTTCGATAAAACAAGTAGCATCGAGGCCACACCCATAAAGCCAGAACATCGCCTGAGCCGATGAGCCAAGGCGAGCCTTTAGAGGTCGCGCGGGCTTCGGGGCTACGAGGACGGCCTCAAGAAGTGAACCACGGACAACCGGAATGATTCCAAAACGACTCTCGAAAACGTTGATCTATGCGCATCTCCTGCCAATATCCATTTCTCCAGTTATTCCGGTAGTCCAGTTTCGGCTCTAATTCGATTCGTATCGCTCGGCCTTTGTTTACAATCGAATCTGCGCCGGTGCCATCGGGTTCATGACGCAGGACTACGCTATTTAGCCTGAGTACTTCACCTTAAATCCTGTCTAAATACCCCAATGCCGTTGCATACAATGCACAAAACAGGGTGGAACACCTCGGAAAGTGGCGATCGAGATGCATACAAAATCCCAGGAGGAATCAGCCGTGGCGGCTTGCCCAGATGTGAACGTAGCCGGCTTAGAGAGATGTTTCCTCCCGTTCAAGAAGAACGGGAGCCTGGCGAGAGCCGTGGAGCAAGTAGCCGAAGGTGTCGTGATCACCGATCGCGAGGGGAAGATACTGTACGTAAATCCGGCATTCAGCCAGATGAGCGGGTACGGCAAAGAGGAAGCTTTGGGAGCTACCCCGCGTCTGGTTCGATCGGGCAAGCAGGACCGCGAATTCTACCAGAATCTGTGGAGCAAGATCCGGTCAGGCCGCACCTGGCGGGGCGATATCATTAACCGGCGCAAAGACGGCCGCCTGTACACCGAAGAAATGACGGTCACTCCGGTTCGGGATAGCAGGGGCATGATCACCAACTTCATCGCGATCAAGCAGGACGTCACGGATCGCAGGGCCGCGGAGGAGGCGCAACGCTTTCTGGCTTCGTTGGTCGAGTTGTCTGACGATGCGATCGTCAGCACGACACTGGACGGGACGATCATGAGCTGGAATCCGGCCGCCGAAAAATTATACGGTTTCCTCGCAAATGAGGTTATCGGAACATCAGTTACGGCCCTGATTCCTCCCGAGTATTGGGAACACCTGCACGCCAAGCTGACGGCAATCGGGAGGGGTGCAACTATTTCCGCGTTTGAAGGAATGGGCATCACACGCGCGGGGGAACAATTCGATATTTCGTTGTCATTGTCGCCGGTTCAGGACAAGAGGGGTAAGGTGGTCGGTTGCGCGGCGATCATCCGCGACATCACGGCGTGGAAGCAGGCACAAGAGGCGACAACGTTTCTGGCGTCGCTGGTGCACGCCTCGGAGTACGCCATCCTCGGGTTAACGGCGAATGGAACGATCCTAAGCTGGAACAGGGGAGCGGAAGCCATGTTCGGGTATACGGGCCCGGAAGCGATCGGCCAGCCCTCTTCAATTCTGGCGCCGAGTGAGAACCACGACGAGATCGCACGGATTATCAAGACGCTCGAACAGGGCCAAAGCGTGACGCAGTTTGAGACGATGGGCCGCAGGAAGGACGGGGGGCGCGTGGATATCAACCTGTCGATCTCTCCGATCCGAGATCCCGGCGGACGAATCGTCGCGTTGACCACCATTGCCCACGACATCAGCGCCCGCAAGCGGGCGGAGCACGATTTGCGCGGCTCCGAGCGGCGGTATCGCGATCTGTTTGAGCATAACCTAGCCGGAGTCGTCCGATCCCGCCTGGACGGCCGCGTCCTCGACTGTAACCCGGCCATGGCGCACATGCTCGGCTATACGTCTGACGACCTGCCGAACGCGGCTGCTGCGTACTGGGTTGAAAGCGATCGCACCCGGATCATCGAGCGGCTGAAAATCGAAAAATCCGTCACGAACGAGGAGTTGAAGTTTCGACGTAGGGACGGCAGCGCGCTCTGGGTCCTGGCCAACGTGACAATGACCGAGGACGAGAACGGCGGCGTGTTGGAAGCGACCATCATCGACATCACAGACCGAAAACGCGCCGAGGACGAGCGGGACCGAGCCGCGGCAGATGCCGAGGCTGCCAACCGTATCAAGAGCGAATTCCTGGCAAACATGAGCCACGAAATCCGCACGCCAATGAACGGCGTGATCGCCATGACAGACCTGGTACTTGAATCCGAGCTCACCACTGAGCAGCGAGAGGATCTCAATATCGTCAAATCATCGGCCGACTCGCTCCTGCGCATTATTAATGACATCCTGGATTTCTCGAAAGTGGAGGCACGCAAGCTGGATCTGGAGAGCATTTCTTTCGAGCTCCGGGAGATGGTGGAGAGCGCCGTGAGATCGCTCCAGCTCGCGGGACGTAATAAGGGTCTTAATCTGCGCTGGCGGATCGCACCAGAGGTCCCGGCTTGTGCCGTTGGGGATCCGTACCGGGTGCGACAGATCCTGGTGAATTTAATAAACAACGCCATCAAGTTTACCGAGTGCGGCGGGGTGGCCGTGAATGTCTGGTTGGAGTCGGAGACGACCGATTCCGTGATGCTGCACTTCAGCGTCAATGACACTGGAATTGGCATTCCCCGCGAAAAGCAAAAGGCCATCTTTGAATCGTTTGTGCAGGGAGACAGTTCCGCAACGCGGAAATTCGGCGGAACCGGGCTCGGGCTGGCTATCTGTTCGCGGCTGGTGCAGATGATGGACGGGGACATCTGGGTGGAAAGCGAGCAGGGCAAAGGAAGCGATTTTCAATTTCGTATCCGCTTGAACCGGGTCGAAGTCGATAACCCACCCTTGGCCAAGTCGCAGGGTTCAACCAAGGACTACCGACCCAGGCCGGAGCCAGGAGCATGCCACGCCATTCCATTTCAAATTCCGCATGATTCAAGGTGCGAACCGCCGTCGCCGGGTCAGGTACGTGCGCCGCTATCGATCGCCCTCGCCGGCGGAAATCTTGTGCGCTCAGGCGGCGCGCCAGTAATAGTTCCGTCACCCGGCGCCCCAGGGCCACTTCTCAAGAGGCTCAACCTGCTTCCTTGTGCAGCCCAGGAGCTTCAGACGCAATTAGACTTTTGGGAGGGGAGCCAGGAAATGTAACCTACTCCAACCCTGCGCCTGGCGGGGTTGTTTTTAGATCCGCGCAAGACAGGCTTATGTCAGGTCGACCGAGGACTCCGCCTTCCTTCGAGACAGATCTGACGCTTTCTTGGGGCTCAAGCCAGCGAGACCCCGGTTTGTCCGAACAACGGCCGGAGGGCCACCCGTAAGTATCAAATGGGGATGTATTGCGCGTGCTTCCAGTCGCCCGCGCCTCATTTTCGGCACTGGTGCCGGGCGGGTTGGGCAAAGTCGGCGTTGTGAGAAGGTCCACGCCGGCGAAAGACTTCAATTTGTGACCTTAAAGAATCGGCCTCCTCCAAGGTTGAGCAGAAAACAGGGTTGAGCCGAAACATGAGGTCTTTCGGGGTATCCGCAGTGGGCAGCGATCGTTTCCGGGGCATTGGGGGCCCACCGCAATGTGCCGCAGCATAACATTTCAGCTCAAAAACAGTGAAGAGGTGCGTCCGGGCCTGGGCCAAGCCACTGTCAAGCGGCTTGACTACGACCGTCATATATCTGTTAAACTCAACCCTTTAACGATGCGAACCAATGGAACCTTCCGCGTCGCCGTGAGA
>JBEKBK010000696.1:0-3708 GCA_050015435.1 Bryobacteraceae bacterium | reverse complement strand
GGAAAGCTGCGTGGCCCAGCGGTTCCGCAAGGCTACGGCGCAGGAACAGACTGTGGCGCGTGATGTCTTGAATGCGCTGCGGATGAATCGCAAGTCGGTCGGAAAGCTGCACACGGAGGTGTGTGGGAACAACGGCATGGACCGCGACGGGTTCGAGGAGCTCATGGGGGCGATGGCACGCTCGGGTTTCCTCCGCCTGGTGGATTCGGTCTTCGAGAAGGACGGGAAACAGATTCCATTTCGTCTAGCAAGTATAACGGGGGATGCGAAGTATATAGATCAAGACGCGCCCTTCAAACTGAGGATTCGCGAGACCTCGGCTCTCGCGGGAAAGCTGGCAGGAAAGAAGAGCCGAAAGAAGAGGCCCGCAGCCACGGCGAAGCAGAGATCTCGCAAGCCGCCGGCACTGGGGCGGGAAGTCGCGCGGGAAGATCAGGAAGCACGGCATGGCTCACGTGCCGTGGCGATGCTGAAAGCGTGGCGGCGAGCCGTGGCGACGAAGCGGGGCATGCCGGCGTTCCGTATAATGTCAGACCGAGTGCTGCTGGCGATTGCGGAGAAAGAGCCGAAGACAGCGGCGCAATTGCTGGCCATTCCGGGGATCGGGATCAAGCTGGTGGAGAAGTACGGATCCCAGATTTTCAGGATCTTGGACGAATCGCGATCGCTATGATGTAAGTCTCTTTGCACGGCTGATCTCATGTCGCCGTAATGTCCAAAAATTGGAAGTGGTTCAGAATTCGCAGCGTTACGGGCCGGCCCCGGCAAGTTCGGTTGCGGCGGATTCTTCGGGAGTACGTGCATTTGTTAGGAAAGCTATGGCGGGCAGCGCAGTTGCAGGCTGTTGCAGCCTATGGGGCTCTGAGGGAGCGAGCAGCTACGAAATCGACTACAATGCGCGATCTCCACTGTAGATGATACGGAGCCAACCCATTGAATATATGAAACATAAGTAGTCTCCATATTCGTTCGTTCCGATGCCTTGGGCGCAGGGGGTCGGGCGTTCAAATCGCCCCGCCCCGACCAATGAAAACAAGTGCTTTATTTGCAATGGCCAGGCACGGCCCGGCTAGCGCACCTGTAGCGGCTTGTGGCGTTTTGTGGTTCTTGGAGGCTTCGGACAGCTACAAAATTGACTACATCGTGGTGGGGTGAACCCCAGGGAATTGAAGCTTCGTACACAGGGCCCCGAGGCCCAGGGCAGAAGTCCGGATTCCTCGGCGATTCCCTTGTGTATCAAGCACCACCTCATCACAAGCTAGGCGCGCGACGGTTCGCCGAAGTACATAACCTCGACATTCCCGCCGTCGTCCGGCGATTGAACCTAAAGCCGGTCATCCGTATTGAATCGGGTTCGTTCGTCGGCTACCTGGACGATCGACAGTACGTCCTCGGAACAACGAACACCGGAGTTCAGACAGCCGTTCGCAAAATGGTCACGATCTGTGGGGAGGACCGCATAGACCGATTGCGCGAAAAGGCGTCCGCATGAGCTGGAGTTTAGAGGAACCCGAGGAGCCGCCAATTTGCGAATGCAAATATGACGAGGCCCGCGACGAAATGGACCGCGACGATTGCCCCTTCCATTGCGACCTCGCCGACGATCCGACTGAGCACGAGGCGCCCCTGATTCAGCGCAAGAAGCCAGACGCGATCGCCGCGAATCAACAGAAGGATGTCGCGTGAATAAAAAGGTCTGTGCGCTGTCGGAAAGACCGGTTAGTATTTCGCCCGGGCCATCGTCATGCAATAGAAGCCCTGGGCTCGATCTTAGTCGATGAGTCACCACCCTCGCTCACACCGGGCGCTATAGGGACTGGGACCGCGGCGAGGCACCAAAGTGGAGTCGGCCGCGCCGGAGGGAATTATGCGCGGCTCAGAGGATTTGCGATCGGTGTGCAGGCTTGGTGGACATAGCGAAACGGAATCCGCCGCTATTCATTCCGGTGAAGGTGGGGTTTGCGATTTTGGTTCAGTCGCCATCCAGTTGTGCCAAACTGAGGAGGGTTCTTTAGATATGCGCGCGGCGCGGCTCGATCAGATTTTGCGGGAGTTTCGTGACGGTCTTGAGCAGATATATGGCTCTCGACTTATCCGGGTCGTACTGTTTGGCTCCCAAGCGCGGGATGAAGCCGAGCCAGATTCGGACATTGACGTGATGGTGGTTCTGCGGGGCCCCGTCAATCCTCACGAGGAGATCCGCCGGCTTTCGGTCTTCAAGGCTGAGCTGTGCCTGAGATACGACGTGGTGGTTTCGTGCGTGTATGTCTCCGAAGCAGAGTACCGTCAGGATGGAACCCCATTAATGCTCACCGTGCGTCGCGAGGGAATTCCGGTTTGACCGACGCGCAGAGTGGTTTGCTCAGGAAAGCGCATCGCAGCTTACAATCGGCTCGGCTGCTATTGACCGACGGCGACTATGACGGCGCAGTTTCACGAGCCTACTATGCGATGTACTATGTGGCAGAAGCCCTTCTGCTGGGGAAGGGCATGACATTTTCCAAACACTCGGCTGTGATATCGGCTTTTGGCAAGGAGTTCGCCAAGCCTGGGACAATACCAGGGGAATATCACCGCTATCTAATTGATGCCCAGGAAGCAAGGAACACTGGCGACTATCAAGTGCTCTCGCACCTCACCGAAGACGAGACCGTGCAACACATCACTCACACGGAACACTTCCTGGAAATGGGCGAGAAACTCCTTCGACAGAATCCAGACACCTCCCGCTTGGTGGGTCAGAACGGGGGGTAATCAGCTCGATTCAGCGCAAGAAGCCGGATGGGACCAGCTGATTGCAGCGGTGCAAGAAGCGCTGCGCCTCGGCGTCTCGGACGCTGCTGCCGTGATGCACATTCTGCGCATGCCGGATGCGGACCAGCGCCGGAGGTACGAGATCGCCTTGTCCGAGGAACTGGCGCAGTTCGAGCGCCCGCAACCAGTGATGGACGAGTACGACCTGCTGCTGGCCGCTCCGCCCACGGGTAAGGGGGTGATCCAATGAACAACCCGAGCGAATCACTCGAGAATGCCAGTGTGCGGCAGTATTGCAAGGCGGTGCGAACACCGGCCATTGCGTCCAACTTCGTGTCGCTAGCCGAGCAGGCAGTGAAAGAAAATCATACCCACATCCGGTATCTGGAAGCGTTGTTAGCGCTGGAGTGTGAAGAGCGCGATCGGCATGCGATCGCCAATCGCATTCGCGACGCGCAGTTACCCCGAATCAAGACTCTGGAGGAGTTCGACTTCGGGCAGGCGCCGCAGATTCCGGCGGCGAAGATTCGCGAACTGGCCGAAGGCGGCTATATCGAGCGTAGCGAACCGGTCGTGCTGATCGGCGAGTGCGGAACTGGCAAGAGTCACCTGGCAACCGGACTTTGCCTCGCTGCATGCCACCAGAAGCGCCGCGTGCGATTCACCACGGCGGCTGCGCTGGTCAACGAGTTGGTGGAAGCCAAACAGAATAACCAGGTACGGCGCTTGATGACGCGGTGGCAGAAGTACGAGCTGATCGCACTCGATGAAGTCGGCTACGTGCCGCTGGCCGACATCGGTGCGGAGTTTCTGTTCCAGGTGATCTCGGACCGGGCCGAGAGAGCGGCCCTCATCGTGACCATGAACCGTTTATGCGGTGCACCGCATAAACGGTTTAATGCGGAGGCCGGTTTTATGCGAAGACCGATGAGGAGGGAATGGAAAGGGGCTTGC
>JBEKBK010000695.1:0-3715 GCA_050015435.1 Bryobacteraceae bacterium | reverse complement strand
GCGAGCTTCCAGGCGTACAGCGGGAAACGCTCGGTGAGAACTTTCACGGAGCGGCGAACGTCCGCGAGGACGTCTTCGCTCGACAGATTCTCCAGCACCCGGGCGATAAGGGAGGCCACTTCGCGCATTTCCGGCTCGCGAAATCCGCGCGTGGTGACGGCGGGACTTCCGAAGCGCATGCCGCTCGGATTGAGCGGGGGATTTGTATCAAAGGGGATGGCGTTCTTGTTAGCCGTAATATACGCCCGATCGAGCGCCGCTTCCGCCTCTTTACCGCGAACGCCCTTGGCGAAGACGTCCACCAGCAGCAGGTGCGTATCGGTACCGCCCGAGATGACGCGACATCCCGCCGCGCTCAAGCCTTCGGCCAGAGCCTTGGCGTTGGCGACGACCTGCTTTTGATACGCGACGAACTCGGGGGTCATCGCTTCCAGGAAGCACACCGCTTTGGCAGCCATGATGTGCACTAGCGGGCCGCCCTGGATTCCTGGGAACACAACTTTGTCGATCGCGGGGCCGTATTTCTCCTTGCACAAAATCATGCCGCTGCGCGGGCCGCGGAGAGTCTTATGGGTCGTGGAGGTGACGATATCCGCATAGGCGCACGGATTCGGATGCACGCCGGCCGCCACCAATCCGGAGATATGCGCCATATCGACCAGGAAAATCGCGCCCACCGAGTCGGCGATCTGACGAAAGCGGGGGAAGTCCAGGATGCGAGCATACGCGCTGCCGCCCGCGATGATCATTTTGGGCTTGTGCTCTTCCGCCAGACGCGCCAGTTCGTCGTAGTCGATGCGCTCGTCTTCGCGGCGCACTCCGTACGGAATCACTTTGTAGGTCTTACCCGAAAAATTCAGCGGGTGACCGTGCGTGAGATGGCCGCCGTGCGAGAGGTTCATGCCGAGGATAGGATCGCCGGGACTCAGCACACTGGTGTAGGCCGCCTGGTTCGCTTGCGAGCCGGAATGCGGCTGCACGTTGGCGTACTCAGCCTGGAACAGTTTCTTGGCGCGGTCACGAGCCAGAGGCTCGACGACGTCCGCGTGCTCGCAGCCGCCATAGTAGCGCTTGCCGGGATAGCCTTCGGCGTATTTGTTGGTAAAGACGCTGCCGGCGGCCTCGAGCACGGCCTCTGAGGTGAAGTTTTCGCTGGCGATGAGTTCCAACCGCGAGTTCTGACGCTCGGTTTCCTTGCGGATCGCATCGAAAATCTCTGGGTCCACTTGCGCCAACGGACGAGCCATTCGTTCTTGTTCGGTCATAAGCTTGAAATCCGATCTTAGCGCAACCGATCTTTCTAGGCCTGCACAAGTTCAAGGAACGCGAGAGCAGCATGGCTCAGTGCGCGGCGCGCCGGATACACCAGACGGATTTTTCGATCCACGTGCATTTCCTTTACCTTCACTTCGCACAGAATTCCCTGCTCGATCTCGTCATTCACGCACATGCGCGGCAGGAAGGCGACGCCCTCATTGCGTTGCACCATTTTGCGGATCGCCTCGACGGTGGGCATCTCCAGGTCCATATTCAGCGGTACTTTCTGCCGCTGGAATTCCCGCAGTACCAGCGCGCGGTAAGGCGAGACGACATTATGGGCGATAAAGTTCTCGTCACCCAGTTCCTTGATCGATACCTCGGTTCGAGTGGAAAGCTGATGTTCCGGAGACACGATAAAGGCGAGATGATCCGTGTAAATTGTGCTCGAGACCAGGCGTTCGTCCTCGGGATCGAAGGTCAGAATGCCAAGCTCGAGATCGCCATCAATCAGTTCGGAGGGAATCCTACTCGATAAGCTCCGCCGGATCTGAACCTTCACTCTGGGGAAGCGGTGACGATACCGCTGGATGTGCTCCAGCAAATAGAGCGTGCAGGATTCGTTGGCGCCTACGGTAAGCCGGCCTGCCGATTTATCGCGCAACTCGGCAAGGGCGTTTTCAAGATCGCCCTGGAGATTCTCGTAGCGCCGGGCGTACTCCAACACGATCTTTCCGGCGTCGGTGAGCAGCAAGTCTTTCGCCGACCGGTCGATCAGCCGTTCGCCCAATTCGGTCTCCAAACGCTGGATAGATAACGAGATCGCTGGCTGCGTACGGAGCAGCTTCTCCGCCGCGCGAGAGAAACTCTTCTCTGCCGAAACGGTGAGGAACACACGGAGGGGGTGCAATTCCATAAGTATGAATTATATAACACTTGAATATTATTGATTTGTCAAATTCAAGGCGATCATGGCATGATCAAACAAGAGGAAGAACATGCCTGATCGGGTATACATCTTCGATACAACTCTTCGAGACGGAGAGCAGTCGCCGGGGTGCAGCATGACCGTGCCAGAAAAGCTCCGTATGGCGGCCAAGTTGGTGGATCTAGGGGTCGATATCCTGGAGGCCGGATTCCCGATTGCTTCGGAGGGAGATTCTGAAGCGGTCGATGCGGTTAGCCGGGAATTTCCATGGGCGAACGTGGCGGCACTGGCTCGGGCCAACCGGCAGGACATCGAGCAGGCCGCCCACGCCCTGCGGCATGCGAGGCGTCCGCGCATTCACACGTTTATCGCGACCAGTGACATTCATTTGAAATACAAGTTCAACAAGTCCCGCGCTCAGGTGCTGGACGAAGCGGTTTCCGCCGTGACGCTGGCGCGGCAGTATTGCGACGACGTCGAATTTTCGGCTGAAGACGCGACGCGAACGGATTGGGATTACCTCGAACAGATTTCGCGAGCGGTGGTCGCGGCGGGCGCGCGAACCGTGAACCTGCCGGACACCACCGGGTTTTCCGTGCCGGACGAATACGGTGAGCTGATCGGACGAATGGTGAAGGCCCTGGGCGATTCCGCTATAGTAAGTGTTCACTGCCATGACGATCTCGGCTTGGCCGCCGCGAATTCTCTCGCCGCCGTCCAGGCGGGAGCGCGACAGATCGAATGCACAGTGAACGGGATTGGCGAGCGCGCGGGCAATGCGGCTCTCGAAGAAGTGGTGATGGCGATGAATACCCGCCGCGACCGCCTGCCGTTTGAAACGCGCATCGTCAGCGAGCAGCTTTTCCCCGCGAGCCAATTGCTGACGTCCATTATTTCTTTCGGTCCGCAGCCGAACAAGGCGATTGTCGGCGAGAACGCGTTCGCGCACGAGGCAGGCATTCACCAGGATGGTTATTTGAAGGAGCGAACAACCTACGAGATTATCGAGCCCATGAGTGTGGGTGTACCCGCTGCTCGGCTGGTGCTGGGCAAACATAGCGGGCGGCATGCACTGGGCCAGCGCTGCGAGGATCTCGGCATTCCCTTGACCAAGGACCAGCTCGCAACCATGTACCAGCGATTCACGGCCCTGGCCGATCGAAAAAAGGGGTTGCGCAACGAAGAGATTGCGGCGCTCGCTCGCGAAGTGGTCAACGACACGAAAGCTTCGGGAGCGGCAGTTTAAGCTAGAAGAGGACCCGCCGGGAGGCTGGTCCTACTCACAATGAATCTGAAAATTTTACTTTTGCCCGGCGACGGGATCGGCGTCGAGGTGACACGTGCGGCCGTAGAGGTGCTGGAAGCTGCCGCGAAGAAGTTCGGACACACGGTCCAGTTAACCGAAGGCCTTCTGGGAGGCATCGCGATTCACGAAACCGGATCGCCGCTGCCGGCCGAAACCGTGGAAAAGGCGCTGGTCGCCGATGCGACGTTCATGGGCGCCGTGGGATTGCCGGAGTTTGACAATGC
>JBEKBK010000694.1:0-3718 GCA_050015435.1 Bryobacteraceae bacterium | reverse complement strand
GTGGAGGAAACCGGGTCAGATACAGAAAGAATCAAAACGAGACATCGATCGCGCTCGCCGCACGCTCAGATCATACGAACCACGCGCTTCGAGGATCGTTCTGCGCATAATTCAGGTTTAACTGGGCGGTCGGGGCTTTGATGGTTCTCCTTCCACCTTGGCGCTTAGGAATCTCGAATGTCTGGTACTTGGCGGCCGGGGACAGCTTATACAGGATATACGAAAGCGCTGCGGGTTTGAAGTGCAAGAGGTTCGCAACGTCGCTTAGCGACTTTGCTGCCTTGAGACCTGCAAGCTTCGACATACGCAAGGAAAATGACCCACCGGCACTCCTTTGCGAGGCACGAGACACGTATCATCATGCGAGGAATCATCGCCATCACGGCGAGGGTAGCAATCTACCTAACATTTGCTTCAAATGCCACGAAACTATGGCACAAAATCTGCCGAGTGGGTCCCACACAGTGTAACATTATACGCGGGCGGCTCGCTTTGCCCTGGGGGCACAGCGCTTCGCGAACCAGCCGCAGCCGCCAAGTAATTGGAAGTCCGCGTCTTTACTTGACTGTTTCAATGATTTGGATTTCTTGTTTCAACAGCGTATTCACCATCTCGCCAAGCGACATGCCTTTTTGAGCAGCGCGTTCTGCAAGATAAGCCTGGACGTCAGGATTCAAATAGATCGGCAGGCGAAGTTCAGCGTCGGACCGGAAAAACTTGCCGCGTTCGCCTTTGCTGAAATCGTACTCAGGTTTCATACTTGTTCCTCGTAGTCGCGAATTTCCGACTTCGTTGGTCTTCTGGCTGAAATCATGCGGACTCGTCCCCGGTCATTAGTCAACCATTCAAAAGTGTGGACCACCAGCGCGTAATGGCCGGTGGCGTCTTTTCCCAGCGTAATCCATCGCACCTCGGTTTCGCTGTGTTCCTCGTCCGGGATGATAACCGCCAGTGGATCCAGGAACACTGTTGCGGCCCGCTCAAAATCTAACCCGTGTTTGCTGAAATTGGTTTGCGCCTAGACCGGATCCCAATCGAACTCATAGACAAACACCGCCATACCTGTGCTTCATTCTCTCGCATGTAGTTGCTCAGGCAAGTTCCAGAACATACCCGCGTTTGCCGACATTTTGCGCACGGGTCGCACCCATCTGAATCACTATGCCTTCCGCCTCGTGAATATGCCCGCAGAAGAAGTATTCGGGCTGATGCTTCTCGATAAAATCCCGGACGGCGCGGCTGCCGGCATGCAATCCCTCCTTTATGCGATCGAGGGCCGTATCGATCGGCGGGGCATGGCAAATCAACACCAATGGCTTGAGATCCGCGAACTTTTCGAGACGCGTGGCTAACTCCGGCTCGCTATACTCGCCCGGGGTATCGAACGGAGTGGGATTCGAATAGCCCAGCCCGGCGATATGTTTCCCCCCGACCTCCAACGTTCCGCCGTGAAAATTCGTGAACCCGAAGCGGTCGCAGAATTTCACGATATCCTGCTCGGACTCATGGTTCCCCGGCAGCACATACATCCGATCGGCGCGCCTTTTCATGATCTCGCCCATCTTATCCAGCCCACGAGCCCAACTCACCAGATCGCCGGCGGCGAAATAGTAATCCGCGTTAATATCCACCAGCTTTTCAAGGGCTTTCATGTCGTTGTGAATATCGGAAAAAATGAGCGCGCGAGGCATCAGCTATCATGATAGTGAAAAACGTGGCAGAATCCCCTCAACCGAGTGTCAATAGCTGGCTCGAAGACGAGCTGTACCAGCAGTACCGCTACGATCGTCAAACAGTAGATACGACCTGGCAGCAAATATTTGAAACCAATGGACATACTGTCGCCCCGGTAAACGGCGAAGCGGCTAGCGTCGCCGTTGCGGAACCGCCGCCAGCTCCGGCCGCGCCCGCCGTTCCGGTCTCCTCCGGCGATCATCTGGTTCCACTCCGCGGCCCAGCGCTTCGTATCGCCGAGAACATGACCGCGAGCCTCACCATTCCGGTCGCGCCCAGCCAGCGCGTGATGCCCGTGAAGGTGATTGACGAGAACCGGCGCTTGATCAACCAGCACCGCTCCCTTACCGGGAACAGCAAGATTTCTTATACGCACCTGGTGGCCTGGGCGATCGTGAAGGCCGTCGAGAAAGTTCCGGCCCTGAATTCCGCTTACTCCGAAAACGGCGTGGAATCCTATCGCATCACGCACGATCACCTGAACCTGGGAATCGCGGTAGACGTCGCAGGTAAGGATGGATCGCGCTCGCTGAAGGTGCCGTCGATCAAGAACGCGCAAGCGATGAACTTCAAGGAATTCCTCGCCGCGTATGACGACCTGGTCGCCCGCGCTCGCTCGAATAAATTGATCGTCGCCGACTTTGAGGGCACCACCATCTCGCTCACGAACCCGGGCACAGTCGGGACCGCCGGTTCCATTCCTCGCCTTATGCCGGGTCAGGGAGCGATCATCGCCATCGGCGCGATCGATTTTCCGCCGGAATTCCGGGGCGTGCCCGAGGATACGCGCAACTCGCTCGGCCTCAGCAAGGTCATGACGGTGACGTGCACCTACGATCACCGCGTGATTCAAGGCGCTGAATCCGGCATGTTCCTGGGCCAGTTGCAATCGCTGCTCGAGGGTGAAGACGGGTTCTACGATCGCGTGTTCACCGATCTCGATATGCCCATGCAGGCGTTCCGCTGGGAACCCGATCAGGCGACTGCGCCGACAGTCAACACCGATCCCATGAAGCAGGCCGCCGTTGTGCGCCTGATTCAAGCCTGGCGCGAACGGGGCCACCTGGTGGCAGATCTGGATCCGCTGGGCAGCATGCGGCCGCCGCATCCGGATCTTGAACCGTCCACCCACGGCCTGACGATTTGGGATCTCGACCGCGCGTTCCATGCCGGTTCGTTTGGGGTGGTGACGCTGCGCGCGCTGCTCGACCGCTTGCGTCTGACCTATGCGAGCAAGCTCGGCGTGCAGTACATGCACATCGACAATCCAGTGGAGCGGGATTGGCTGCAACAGCGCATGGAACCGTCCGCCAACCGCTGGCCGCTCGACCGGTCCGAACAGCGGCGAATCCTGCGGAGCATTCTCGACGCTGAGGGATTTGAGTTACTCCTCGATACACGCTTCAAGGGTCACAAACGCTTTTCGATCGAAGGTGCGGAATCGGCTCTGGGAATGATTGACGAACTGCTGGAGCGGGCCGCGGTCCACAACGTTCACGAGTGCGTCATCGGGATGGCGCATCGCGGCCGGCTCAGTATGCTCGCCACCATTGTCGGTAAAAGCATGGCTCAGTTGTTTTCGGAGTTTCACGACCTCGATCCGGAATCGGCCGAGGGCTCCGGAGACGTCAAGTATCACCTGGGAGCGAGCGGCATCCGCCGGACATCCTCCAGTAAGCCAATTACCGTTTCCATCGCCTTCAACCCGAGTCATCTAGAAGCGGTAAACCCGGTGGTGGAAGGAATCGTGCGGCCGAAGCAGGATCGTCTCGGAGATGAATCGCGGGAGCGAGTGATCCCGGTGGTGATTCACGGTGACGCCGCGATGGCCGGCCAGGGAGTAGTGGCCGAGACCATCAACCTTTCGCAAGTTGCGGGATACGAGACCGGCGGCACCATCCACGTTGTAATTAACAACCAGATCGGTTTTACGACGAACCCGCACGAAGGCCGTTCGTCGACGTATTGCTCCGACGTGGCGCTG
>JBEKBK010000693.1:0-3721 GCA_050015435.1 Bryobacteraceae bacterium | reverse complement strand
GCGACGCCTTCGTCTTCATCGACCGGGAAACCGCACGCATCACCACTATCCTCGGCTATCCCACCCGCAGGCTCGCTCAGGTGGCCTGATCGGAAAATTTCAAATATGTTTGGCTAGGATTCGTAGTGTTTGCGTGGATCGGTGCCGGACGGGCGGCGGATCTGGACCCGAAGGCGATCGCGATACAGTTGCCGAACCAGATCAAATGGGTGGAGAGCCCGGAAGGGTCGGCGACTGCGGTCATGTCCGGCGATCCTGACAAGCCCGGCGAATACGTGCTCCTGATCAAGTGGCACCCGCATCACATGAGCCACCCTCACTATCATCCGAACGACCGGCTGGTCACGGTGATTTCGGGCACCTGGTGGGTCGGAACTGGTTCGAAGTACGATCCGGCGAGCACCAAGCCCGTTCCTCCCGGCAGCTTCGTCCGCCATTTTGCCAAGCAGATCCATTACGACGGCGCCAAAGATGACGAGGTCATGCTGGAGATCGTCGGCGAGGGGCCGGCAACGATGATTCCCGCCGAAAAGAAGTAACTGGCCTAAGTCGCGGGTCATCGCGTGCGCGCTCGATCTCGCCGCGCTAATGCTGCCGCCAGATGACTTCGCGCTTCAGCGAATTCCGGGTTGATTCGCAGGGCTTCCGAAAATTGAGCAATCGCTTCGTCGAGTCTCCCTGCGCTCGCCAGCATGGTCCCCAGATCGTTGTGAACACCGGCATCGGCGGGCGCCGACTTAGCCGCGGCAGAGTAGGCTGCCAGCGCCTCGCCAAACCTCCCCTCGCTCAGCAGCGCCATCCCAAGGCTGCGGCGCGCATCGGCGTGATCCGGTCGGAGCCGGACTGCTTCACCATACTCCGCCATCGCTTCATTGCCCCGGCCCAGCGCAGCCAGCACCCTTCCCAAGCTGTAATGTCCGTCAGCATACTCAGGGTTCAGGGCGACCGCTGTCTGAAACTCCCGAAGAGCATCGGGCAAGCGGCCCTCCGCGACGAAGAGCGCTCCTAATCCGGAATGCGCTTCCACATTTGCCGGTTGGAGATTTAGCGCAGTTTGATATTCCCTTTCCGACCCGCCGTTATTGCCCATCCGCCTGAGGACCGTCGCCAGATTAACATGTGCCTCCGGATAAGACGGTTTAATCCGAAGCGCCTCGTATATATGATTCAAGGCTTCTTCATTCTGTTTTTGTGTCAAGTAATAACTCGCCAGATTATTATGTGCGATGTGATTATCGACCGTCACGTTTACCGCGTGTTGGAACAGCGATTCGCTATTCGCCCAGAATCGCAGTTGATGCCAGGTGAGTGCGACGCACGCCACACAGACCACGGCCGCCGATGCGGTAAGCGCGGTCCTTGCGCCGGGAAAGCGCTTCACCAAATCCACCGCTGCCCAACTCAGCATGATGGCGAGCCCCACCATGGGAACGTATGTATACCGATCCGCTGAGGACTGGCCTCCCACTTGAACGATTCCGATCACGGGCACCAGGGTTCCGAGATACCATAGCCATCCGATTGCGAGATAGGGATGAGTGCGCACCTGGCGCACGACGAGCACGGTAGCGCCTGTCAATACGATAACGGCCAACGCAACGCGCCACGCGCCCAGTTCGTGTGAATAGGGATAAAACACGGCCAGGCTCGTGGGCCAGAACATTCTGGCTACATACGTAACGTAGGTCACCAGCGCATTCGCAACCCGCAAACCGAAGGACGTGGTGTCGAGCGACCGCACCGCGCCGCCTTGATGTTGCGCCAAGTACGTCACTAAAGACGCGCCGGCGGCGAGTGCAAAAAAGGGCAGTTTCTCCCAGAGAATGGCGAGCCGATTCGCGCGGCGAAGGGGCCAGACATCCAACAGGAGCAGCACAAACGGCAGCGTGACGATCATCGGCTTAGCCATCAATCCGAGGCAAAACGCAACCAGGACGAGCAAATACCGGCCGGCGCCGGGCTGTTCCGCATAGCGCGCGTAGAGCCACAGCGCGAGGAACCAGAAGAGCGCGCAGAGAACATCCTTTCTCTCCGCGACCCACGCCACCGATTCGACATGCAAGGGATGCAGCGCGAAAAGAAAAGCCACGAACGCGCTCGGCCAGTGCGCCCTGGTCATCCTCTTGAACGCGGCGAATAAGAAGATACTGGCAAGTGCGTGAAGCACCACGTTGCTGAGGTGATGCCACCCACTGCGGACCCCGAACAACTGGGAATCCACCATGTGCGAGATCCATGTGAGTGGAAACCAATTCGCGGCGTGGAACGACGTGAACGCCCAAGCCACACCATCCCAGGTGAGTCCGGCGCGCACGTGACTGTTATCCGTCACGTAATCCGGGTCGTCGAAGTTGAGAAAATCAAAGTGCCAGACTTGGCTGTAGACCGCTAGCGTGACAAGAACCAGCGCCAAACAGAGATACAAGTCGAGACGTCGATTGTCCCCAGGCACATGGGACTGCACTGCGTTGGACACCGGCTTAGGATAAATGGCGGTTGCACGGTCTTGCTTTAAGCGTCTGCTTCTTTTCCCCACGTCTCGTTAGCCATTTTAATATCCTTGGATTCGGATAAGATCGTGTGGTGATGAATCGTCGTGAGTTCCTCGCCGGCAGTGCTCTCGCTGCTTCCGTCTTCGCCGCTCCCGCCCAGAACTCTGTAACCGTGCGGACGGACCGCCCGCTGGGCACGATTGCACCGGATTTCATGGGTTTGGGATATGAGATCTCATCTGTAGCTAGGCCCAAGCTGATGAGCTCCGCGAACAGCGTCTATGTGCAGTTGGTCCGGACGTTGGGCGCGCGCGGCGTCATCCGCATTGGCGGCAACACTTCAGACTTCGCGAGCTATTCACCGAACGCTGCCGCGGCTTCGAGCGCACGTGGGACCGTGGTGAACGATGCCGTCCTGCGAGACTTAGGCGGCTTTCTTGAGGCTACCGGATGGAAACTGATTTGGGGATTCGATCTCGGCCAGGGCTCAGAGTTGGACGCGATCGCAGAGGCGAAGGCTGTGCTATCTATCGCCGGCGAGAAACTTCTGGCCGTCGAGATCGGGAACGAGCCGGACCTGTTCGGTCGCGCGAAGCACCGGAAGCCAGAATACAGCTACGAGGATTGGCTTGCGGAATATCGCCGCTATAAGTCCGCTGCGGGGGCAGTTTCCACGCATCCCTTTGGCCGGGCCCGATGCTGCGGGAAAGACCGATTGGGTAACCCGGTTCGCCGCCGATGAAGGCAAGGATGCCGTTCTTCTTACCCATCATTATTACCGTGAAGGGCAGAACCCGACCAGCACCATCGAAAAGCTGCTGGGTGTCGATCCGAAGCTGCAGCCGCAACTCAATATGTTGGGTGCGGCCTCAAAGAGCTGCGGTCTCCCGTATCGCATTTGCGAGGTGAACTCCTTCTCTGGCGGGGGACGGCCCGGGGTGAGCGATACCATGGCGGGCGCGCTGTGGGTGCTCGACTATATGTTCACTCTCGCGGCCAACGGCTGCTCCGGAGTCAATATGGAAACCGGCGTGAATCACCTCGACTTCATCAGTTCCTACTCTCCCATCGGGGATGACGAACAGTGGCACTTCTCGGCCAAGCCGGAATACTACGGCATGCTCGCCTTCTCGATCGCCGGCCGGGGCCAAATGCTGCAAGCGGATCTCGACGCGGCCTCACCCGAAGTAAAGGCGTATGCGACTCAACCAAACCAAGGAACACTTGCG
>JBEKBK010000692.1:0-3730 GCA_050015435.1 Bryobacteraceae bacterium | reverse complement strand
CAGATGTTTGCGAACGTGCGATGAAGTTTGCATGCCCCGACTTTGCCGCAGTTCGCACGGACCGGCTAGACGGGGTTAGCTACTCGGATACGATAGACCATCAGCCCTTCCTTCATTATGATTTCAAAATCCGGATCGCGACGCTCCAGATAATAATTCACTTTGTGGGGTTGCAAATGCTGTTCGGCCAGAATCCGCTGCACGGTGGCTTTGGCGGCCAGGGTCAGGCTCGGATGCCCGGCAGCGCTGGCGTGTCCTCGGACATTGTTCGCTCTGCTCGTGGCGCACAAGGCCATCGCCCAGTACCCCAGCTCGCCAGATAGAAACCAAGTTGGAGCGCAGCGTGATCTTTATCAGCAGCGATACCTTGGATTTTCTTCCTCTGAAAATACCCGTAGCAATGCTCCTACGAGCAATAACGGTGGTGCTCACCGCTTATGCTGACGTGATAGGCCTGAATCTTCTCATGAATCGTCACAACGCGTCCCGCTCCGTGGCCGGATGATTCAGTCCTCCTCCGAACGGATCGGCCGGGGAGATCTCGCCTGTTGCAACGGAATAGGCAGGCACCTCCAATTTGGGGAAATTGGACTGTTCGCCTGACAAATCGGCGAAGAGCCAATCAAGAGAGATGGGCGGAGGCCAATTTCTTGGGGAGTTGGAGTGCTCTCGCAAATAAGCCGCGCGCCGCTCCTTTAGCCAACCACTTTGCTCCTTGTCCGGTTTGCCGCCGTGTTGGACGAGTATTTCTAGCTCTTCAAGCACATTTGCGAGCTTCTCGGGTGACCTGTCATGGCTCGTATTGCCTCTGGCTGGTGAGAGCGTGTTCAGAAGCTTTTCCGCGAAGATGCGAAAATCACGCATCCGGTCCAAAGACAGCCAACGCTGGCAGCGGCAACCTGCCTTTCCGTCTTCTGGGTTGATCGATTCAATGATTGGCAGGTGCGCCACCAGCGAGAGAGGCGGCGGAAGCATTTGCGGACGCGGCTTTCCTTCCGGTGAATAAACGGGATCAACGTCGGCGATCACGAGTGCCTGTTCTCTCTTGCCAAGCCTTCCAGAATGGAAATGTCCCGGGTGATAGATACCAGGCAGCGAGCCGTGATACGGACCAGGCCCCGGAAAACCAGCGGCTTCCGCCCCTTCTTTTCCCCAACTATCGTGCCCGATGATGCAGCTCTCCCCGCAACCAAAGCGACCGGCGACCGCGTTGCAGAATACAGTAGTGACGGCTGACGCAAGGAAGCTCGCTTGGCCAAGAATCGAGTAATCTACGGAACGGGTAGTCATCGCAGGAACCAGGAGAAGCAAGCGTGGTTGATCCAGCGCATGGCTGAGGGAGGTGTAGTGGGCAAAATATCTGATATCCTGAGTGATATGGTCCTCAAGTTCCTTAAAAGTGCGCTGAGGACCCTCGCTAAAATTGACGAGGAGTCGCTGGAAGGCATGAACCATTCCGAGAAGGTTTGCGGGGCTGGTGACCAAGAAAACCTCCGAGCAGATCAGCTCGTTCGAGTAGGCACGGGGATCGAATTTTGCGGATGTTGCCTTAAATTCGGGTTCAAGAGAGGTGGTCTTTGGACAGAATACCTCGTTCACCGCGACCGCTGGGTACTTTTTGCGGCGCAGCCGGACTCGCCAACTCAGTTCACCCGGTGCAGGCGCAAGAATTATAGGCATCACCGCGCTCCATGCAGATGGCTGCTCCTCGTTGGGGTCGACCTTGAGGCGCATATTGGGCGGCTGCCGGTATGTGCCAGCCCACACGGATGTGGTAGGCGCTAATTCGGGAAGCTCCATTCTTAGCCAAGCCGCTGTATCGGGCCGAATTGAGTATTCAGGCAGAAGTAAAATATCCACTTTGAATGCGCGGCAGGCGCGCAGGATTGATTTCAGTAGAACGCGCCGTCGGTGCTCAGCACAGCTTGGGAGTTCTCCCGGCTCGTTCCATCTTTCCGGGTATTTGACTTCGTGCTTATCCGAGTCGAGGCAATCTTCCCTTGGAAACCCGCGAAGACAAGCATCGAAAACCGGATGACGATATGTCTCGTCTAGATTCCACTGGAAAAACGCCACCCGAGCATGGCGCCCTGCTTTTTCCGGGCGGGAGGCCCATGATCTTTCTTGGAGCCACTGTATTTCGGCTAGCGGATCGCTGCTGGTGGATGAGGTGGCTGCACCGGTTTGCGCCGGTGGCTTGGGATCAGAACGAGGTTCTGGAGCAGGTAACGCCGGTGGAGTTGTTCCGCCTTCCAGACTGCGTGGAATGGTGCCGGGTGGTGACGTAGGTACCACTGGTTTTAATTCGCTGGCGAAAGGCAACTCGCCTCCAGATTGGCTGGTTGGCTCTAAGCTATCGAAGTCAGAAGATTCAAGATCGCTCAACCTGGCCAGATGAGGGTTAACAACTGCGATGTCCAGGAGGCGGCCACCAACAACCGCCTGAGACCAGCGAAACACGTAACGCTCTCCGACTAGTTTTTGCTCAACTCCGCCTTGGCGTTCACCATGAAGTCCATCATAGTTGACGCGCCATGAAGGAAACTGATAACTGCCAGAGTCAGTTTCAACCTTGGCCAAACCGGTACGTGAATCGGAGTGGAGCCTAAATAGCTCCGACCTGCGCGACTCGACCACAATCCCCATTGCTTGGTCAAGTTCCTTTGTGGCAGCGAACACATAGCCCATCTTTTCTTTCGTTAGCTTGCTCGCCAGCGGTGCGAGATCGTCCCATGGTGCTTCGCCAGTGGGGTCAATGCCTGCCATGAGATCAACGGCGATACTGTCGATTGCAGTTCGCGCAGCGTGCAGTGCGACGGAAGGTTGCCTCCGCAGCGCATCGGTGATTAAGCTGGCCAATAAAACAGCCCACCCGGCGGGCGTGACACCGGCAAGCACATGGAAACGAGCGCCAGCGTTCTGCGCCGTGGCCTCGGAGATTGTGTCCATTAGGAAACGCAGGTTCAACCCGGGGCCAGAGTATGCAGGATCGGTCTCCTGGTTTCGATGCAAGAGCGCGGTATCATCAAGCGGCTCGTCGCCCCCAAATGTTGGGTCGCGGCGGATTCTTTCACGGTCAGCATCGTCCATCATCGCCCATAGTTCAAGAGCTTGGGCACGCAGTTGTGCCTCTATCGAGAGCAGCCTGGTGCCGGCGGCGATAGTACTGAGCGTTGGGTCGTCGGGCTGGGAATCGTCTCGGATTAGGGCATCAAGCCGCAGGGCGAGGCCGAGCCATGCGCGAGCGGGTCGACGCGCAGGAGTCCAATCGGGCCAGGGTGGCTGATGCCGCGGGAGCCTGGAAGCAAGTTCTTCATCGCCACGGAACTGGGGACGCACGAGGTCGGCCAGAAGCGCAGCGGCGCCCCCGGACAATGTGAAATCAAATTCACATTCACTTCGCGCGTTGAGAGCCCGGCCATCACCGAGAGTAGCGATCAGATGAGCGATGCGTTCATTTTGACTATGCTCGTCATCAACTCTGACAGGAAACGTGCGTAGACGAGTCAAGAGACGTCCGATGGATTTTGGAAATCGTTGTGATGCAGGCAGTGCATCAGTTGACGGGTAAGCCCAGCCACGCAGGCGCGTCAGGCTGAAGCGAAGCATTGCTTCGACGGCCAAGTCGGAACCATTTGCCACAATGTGCGCCTTCGCAGTAAACCGCAAACTTGGCGTGGACCGGCTCACATCCAGGCGACCGAGAAAATCAGCGAGAGCCGTGCCTAAC
>JBEKBK010000691.1:0-3733 GCA_050015435.1 Bryobacteraceae bacterium | reverse complement strand
AATTGAAATCCGAGTTGGCCCGGCTTGGGTTGCACGCAGTCGAGGCCGACCCCGACCGCAAGCTCGCCTGGGTGAACTCCGTTTGCATCCTCTTCCTCCTCATCGGAATCGTGGGTTCCCGGCCAGCCTCGATCCGGATTAAGCCGTTACCTCCCATTGAAGAGGTCAACGCGGCGATTGTCGAACCGCTCCCGCCGCCACCCGAGGTTCAGTCCGACCAGCAGAAGCAAGAGCAGCAGAACGATCAGGAACAGCCGGACACGCCCCAGGTGGTGGTGGTGACCCTCAACGCTCCCTCCATCAATTTCTCCGTCCCCACCATCGGCAACCTGCTGGTGCCCAACGCGATTGCGAAGGCCCCGCCGGTGGCCCCGCTGAAGCAGCCGGTGGCTCCCCTGCATGACCTGCCAACGGTGCTCAACACCACCGGCAACGCCGTAGCGCGGCCGCAACCGCCGTACCCCAAGATCGCCCTGGAACAGGCCCAGCAGGGTTCCGTCATGCTCCGCATGACCGCTTACGCTTTCTTTCGGGTTTACAGCTAGTTTTATCACAGAACTCGTTTCGATCTCATGAGTCTTCCCCAGCGCTGAATTGTAGCGACCTTCAATATTTGAGCCCTCTCAATCGCGGCCGCAATCGGCTGGCGGCGGATCGTGTGTTGTGCCGGTGGAGCTGGAACAAACCGCCGAGATACGTGGCCTGATAACGTTGGGTAATTCGCGCCCGGCGTCCGCTCAAGCCGCGCGACGCCAATTATACGTTGCACGGTGCCCACTTTCGCGCTTCGTATTGATCGAAGGCTCGTTAGACGTGCCTACGCATTGATGTGGGTTCCCCAGCTCAAGCTGCTTACGCACGCGCTCTGGAACGCAAAGGACAGAAGTTCACCATGCCGGAAATCCAGTACGGCGAGCTCGGCGGCATCCATTTCCATGAGATCACAAATCTGACGGAACGAACCGAGCTGTCGCCGTACCAACGGGCTGTCACCATCCAACGTTACATCCTTGAGACGTACGCCGACGAGACGCAGAAGGATGCAACCGCGTTTCAGGAATCGACGATGCGAGAGTTAGAGGTATCCTTCAAGGTGTAACCGGCCGCAGCGTTTGTGTCAGCAAGCACCGGCAATATTGAGGGCGATTCCCTGACGCTTGTTTGTCCTGCTTGACATGATTTCGCAACTTGTTGAAAATTGCTTCCACTATGATTAACGCAACACCAACACAACTTCGGAAAGCAGCCAACATCCAGGAGAAGATTCAATCGCTGCAAAGTGAATTGAACGACATTTTGGGTGGTTCTGATGAAACTGGCACAATTGAAGCACCCAGAAAGAGGCGGAAGATGTCAGCTGCTGGCCGTGCTCGAATTGCTGCTGCCGCCAGAGCAAGGTGGGCTAAAGTCAAGGCCGCCAGAGTTCAGAAACCCAGGAGGAAGTTCACTGCTGCCGGAAGGGCGAGATTGGCTGCATTGGCAAAAGCTCGATGGGCCAAAGTGAAGGCCGCGGGCAAGACCAGGCTGTGATTGGGGGCCTTAGTGAAGGCGCGGGGTTCTTCGGTGAGGGTGTTGCGCCTTTTTGTTTTGTCTTTTGCTCTTCCCAGGTTTGAGCGTTAAAACGGTCTCGACACGTATTCATTCGCGGACAGACGTGACGAAGTGGTTGCGGACCCGTCTGTATTCATGCCTTCTGTCCGTGGACCTGTGATAGGGAACCCGGACGGGCTGCCTCCGACTGGACTGCATTTTATGGAGAATCTGGATAAACCAGTTCTCTTTCTTCTGCGGTGGCAGTTCTGTTTGCTACTGGTGCTTGTGCTGTCGCTGATCGGCCAGGCTCGCGCCACGACGTACGCCACATGGGTCATGATCTGGTATGGCCACGATCAGGCGTCGTGGAACGCGAATGCTCCTGATGCACTCAAGAACCAGATTCATGGTCAGTGGAAAACGCTGGACTGGGCCGACAAGTGGGTCTCAGTGCAGCTTCCACGGATGTTCTTAATTTCTTTCATTGTTCTGAGCTAATTCTTCCGGCGTCACAACCAGGTCGAGCTTCTCCGTATGCCGGATGACCGTGATCTGTGATGGCATGCCAATCGCCTTGGCGACCAGGTGACGGTGCAATTCATCAATCCCGGAAACGGGTTCGCCCTCAAACGCAACAATAACATCACCCTCTCGCAGACCGGCACGGGTTGCGGGACTGCCCGGTTCGAGGGCAGCGACCAATACCCCGTAATCCGCCCCCAACCGGTGAAACCGGACGACGCGCCGGTGGATGGCCACATTCTGGCCGGCAACCCCGATCCAACTGCGACGGATGCGGCCTTCCTTGATCAACCACGCGGCGACGAACTCGGCGGTGTTGCTGGCGATGGCAAAGCAAATCCCCTGGGCCGGGAGAATGATGCCCGTATTCACGCCAATGATTTCACCGCGAGAATTGACCAACGGGCCGCCGGAGTTCCCGGGATTCAGCGCCGCATCCGTCTGGATGACATTGTCAATGAGCCGGCCGGATTGAGAACGCATCGAGCGGCCCAGCGCGCTCACCACGCCGGCGGTCACCGTCTGGTGAAATCCGAACGGACTTCCGATCGCGACGGCGATCTGCCCGACGCGGATAGATTTCGAATCGCCAAGACGCGCGTGGACGAGTTGGGACGCGTTGATGCGGATTACCGCCAAATCGGTTTCCGGGTCCTCGCCGGCCAAACGGGCGGCGAACACGCGGCCATCCGCTAGCGTAACTTGCAGTCTGTCCGCGGCGTGGACAACGTGGCTGTTAGTGAGGATAAAGCCGTCCGGCGCAATGACAAAGCCGGAGCCAGAGCCGCCAGATTCCGAGCCACGCTGCCTTTCGGGGTTGGCGTGGTGCACACGAATATTCACCACCGTGGGACCGACCTTCTCGACCACGCGGGCGACGGTTCTGGAATAGCTGTCCAGCAATTCGTCGTCGTCTGATGGCGGCGGGACCGGCGCCTCCGCGACAACGGAGTCGGCGTCACCAAGCGCGCGTACCAGTTCTGCCGTCCGGCGCCCCTGAAATGCGGTTGGGACTTTCATCGGGCTTTCGCCGGTTCATGCCGGCACAGCGAGTTTCTCAAGCTTGGCGATGATCGCTCGTTTGTTGAGGACGCCGACGGTCCGATCCCGCACTTCGCCGCCCCCGAAATAGAGCAAGGTCGGAATGGACTGGATGCCCAAGCGCGCGGCCAGCCCGGGATTGCTGTCGACGTTGACCTTGGCGACCTTCACCCGACTAGTCTGCTCCAGCGCAATTTCGTCGACCACCGGCGCAAGCATTTTGCACGGCCCGCACCAATCAGCCCAAAAATCCACCAAAACAGGTTGATTTGACTGGAGCACTTCACTCTCGAAGTTTGCTTCGCTGATTTCCATTGTCGTTTTCATAATCCAATGCTTGATCGTTTGTTGCTTCGGTTCTTCGAAAACGTGGAGCGCCGGTCATGCTGCCAGCGCCAAAAGCGGATCCGTTCGACGAACGGAGCGTTGATGTTTGTTCCAGTCAGCGACCTCCTGGACCTTTTCCATCGCCAAAGCCGGAAAAACGAGGTGTGGATACGCTGACTGCCAGGCCAACGCCTCAGCTTCGTTCAGGGCGAGGCGGAGCATGCGTTCATGCGCTTCCAACGTGCCGCGCGACTCGGCGAAGATGGCGGCTTTAGCCTTCCGGATCTGCGCGAGAATCTTTCGGCAGGAT
>JBEKBK010000690.1:0-3767 GCA_050015435.1 Bryobacteraceae bacterium | reverse complement strand
TCGCGGCCAGCCGACTCATTTTCTTCCGGGAAGGCAATGGGGAATGTTTGTCGTGAATGTGCCAAAGGACTTCGGGACAAACATACTACAATGGACGATTGTCGCCAATGGAAAGCCGACCGTTATCCCGCTGAGCCTGAAGGCAGATTGGGCAATCGCACCGTTTAAAGATGCGACCGACAACACGCCGCCCTACTTGAGCTACAAGCCTTTCGATCAGGGTGGCCCGACGATTCAGGGCCCTGTGCCATTGAAGGAGTCACTCACGGCGACGGTGGGAACTCCACTCCCGTTGACCGTATGGGCCGCCGACGACGCGATTGTTCCTCCGGGAAACCGGCCCTTGAAAGGCGCTCCAGTGACAGTCACGTGGCGCTTGTTTCGCGGACCGGCCGATGTGAAGTTCGCCAACGAAAAACCGGTAGCTGAAAAAATAGAAGGGAAGCTGCCTGGGATTGCGACGTACGCGGGCAAGGCGGAAACGACGGCGACTTTCAGCGAACCCGGTGACTATATTCTCTGGGTAGTGCTCAACGACATGTCCGGTGATGGTGGTCGCGGCTTCCAATGCTGCTGGACCAACGGGCATGTGGCGGTCACGGTGAAGCCGGGGGCTGGCGGCGTCGGCGGTCAGTAAGGCGGCGAGTCCACTTGCTTACTGTCGTGGCTCGGTAGGCGCTTCCGAATTGCGCTCGCAGGTTCTGGATCCACTGGGGATCGTGGCGGTCGCGAACGGATTGATAGGCTGAGACGACGCCACTCGGGTCGACCTTCCATTCCACGTCCAGATACTGGCGGGTCTTCTCGAAAGCACCCGCTGGATCGGCGACCAGGTCCTCATAATACAAGCGGAGGGGCGCGATCTGTAAGGCAGAAAAAATCGTCTCCCAATCCGCTTCCATCTCATGCAGGTAACGAAGATAAAACAGAACGTCTTCGAACATCAAATCGGGATCGGGAACCGGCGCGTCGCGGGTGTGCCATTCGTTCGTTTTGATCGCGCGAGTGAGGGAAATCGCTTGTCCAACGTGATCCCGCCGAGTCAGGTAAATATGCTTAAAGATGCATCCGGGTCCCGCGAACACGCCCTCTGCAATCAGGGGGAACATCTGGAACAGATCTCCTTTAATGCCGAAGTAACCGGAGGGCGCATTTGCCTGAAGCATACGCAAGACTTCGTCTAGGTTGGCGCAAGTGGCCATCCATTCCGGCAGGGGAAGGTCGGATGACGTTGGGAAATGTTCTTCCGCCATACCCACGCCTCCGGTCTGGCCAAGAACGTCGGAAAGCATGGATGACCCGGACCGCGGCGTGATGCAGAGCAGGTAGGCTTGGCCGCTGATACGCTCAGTGGGACCGGGTCCCGTGAATCGCCCCAGGATCGCCTGAGCCATGCGGTCATGACCATCGAAAACCCGCCGGAGGGCCGAGATCTTGGCCGTCGGCATCATTTCCGACGCAGCAGAAGCCATGACCGCATGATGCCACAAAAGACGGACTGACGCACTCCGGCCGGCGCGGCAATCGGATAAACTGAGCTAGTTGGGCTCAAATGGAAGGACGGGATCAAGATGGCTGACTTGTCAAATCGAAGAAGCTTTGTAAAGAACGCCTCTCTATTATTAGCCGGCACACAAGCGGGTGTGCTGCTGCGAGTCGCGAGGGCGGCGGATACAAGTTCCTCGATCGTCGAAACATCGGCTGGTAAAGTCCGTGGAATGATGGTCGACGGTGTCAACGTCTTCAAAGGCATCCCGTATGGCGGACCGACGGGCGCCAAAAACCGTTTCATGCCGCCCACGAAACCTGCCGCGTGGACGGGCGTGCGAGACGCGCTGACCTATGGGCCCACCGCACCTCAGGTCAGCGCGAACGGCCGGGCTCCCACGGGCTCGGCGGCGGAGAGCGAAGACTGCCTGGTGCTGAACGTGTTTACACCGGCCTTGAGCGGCGGAAAGAATCGGCCTGTGATGGTCTGGTTGCATGGCGGCGGTTTTGCCACCGGTTCGGGTTCCGGACCGATCATCGACGGCACGAACCTGGCGCGGACCGGCGACGCCGTTGTGGTGAGCATCAATCACCGTTTGAACGTGCTTGGCTTTACCTACCTGGGCGAACAGGCGGGCTCGGATTTCGCGCTTTCCGGTGACGTAGGGATGTTGGATATCGTCGCGGCCTTGCAGTGGGTGCGCGACAATATCGGACGCTTTGGCGGCGATCCAAATTTGGTGACGATCTTCGGACAGTCGGGCGGCGGACGCAAAGTGGCTACCTTGATGTCCATGCCTGGAGCCAAGGGACTCTACCACCGGGCGATTATCGAGAGCGGCGCGGTGCTGCGGCTGACTACTCCAGAAGACGCGATCCACACCACTGAACTGCTGCTGGGCGAGCTGGGGCTGAAGCCGGGTCAGGCGCGCGAGTTGCAGAAGGTCTCTGTCGAGCGGCTCCTTGCAGCCAATGCAAAGGTCTATGAGAAAATGACCCTCCGCGACCCCGGTATGGTGGCCAACACCCCGATGGTCGACGGTAAGGCTATACCCAGCCATCCCTGGGATCCTGCCGCGCCTTCGTTATCCGCCGACATTCCATTGCTGATCGGGTGGGCCCATACGGAGGAGACGCTTTATGACCGGCCCACGCCCGAGAAGCTCAATCTGGATGAGGCTGGACTGAAGCAGCGCGCAGCGAAGCAACTGGGCGTCGATCCGGATCCCGTGATCGCAGCCTTCCGGAAGGCCCATCCTGAGGCAACGCCGTGGGATCTGTATATTTTGATTGCCACCGATCATCCCCGGGGGGCGTATACGCGCGAGCTCGCCGAGCGCAAGGCTGTACAGGCGGGCGCGCCTGCGTTTCTGTATCGCTTTGACTGGGAAACGCCGGAGGGTGGCGGACATATGCGGTCGCCCCACACGATCGAGATTCAGTTCGTATTCAACAACATCAAGATCGCGGGACCGCTCATCTCGAAGATGCCGGAAGCCTACGCGCTGGCCGATAAAGTGAGCGCCGCCTGGGTAGCATTCGCGCGCTCGGGAAACCCGAACACGGCCAAGCTGCCGGCATGGCGAGCTTACTCACCTACTTCGCGAGACACGATGCTGTTCAACAACGAGAGTCGCGTGGTAAAGGACCCCGACAAGGAGCCACGCCTGGCGATGGAGCAGGTGTTGAAGCTGTCCTAGCCGACGGCCTTTTTCGGCGGACGACTAAACGGTGGCGGCTCGGGCAATTTCCCCCGCTGCGTTCAGGTCGTCGAACTTCCAGCACAGATCGATGAGCCGTCGGATCTGGTCCCGCGGCAAGATTCCCTCCGCAAGATCGGTGAATTTCGCTTCCAGGGCCGAATCGCTCATCGGCCGCTCGACGCTGCCGATCGCATGCTCGACGAATTTTTCCAGCCGCCGGCCATCCTTGAGCGTAATCGTGATGCGGACCTGATCTTCATGAATTGACGGGTCGACCACGGTGACGACACGGTCGCGCAAGGCAATGATCACCGGGTCGCGCACCAAACTATCGCTGAATTGTTTCTCCCCAGCCGCACCCTGTACAATGGCGCCGGCTGCGGCATAGTAGACGCTGAATTTGCCGTCGAGTCCGGTCTGCGGGGCCTTCTTGCCTGTTAGTTCCAGGACTAGAGGATGGACCTTAAGCTCGATTCGATCAATTTGATCCGCCGTAAGCCGGTGTTCATTGCGGAGCTGGATGCATCCGTCGAGCGCCGGGTGAATCACGATGCCGCACGCGAATGGCTTGTACGT